>DATFCW010000038.1:0-4634 GCA_035252665.1 Casimicrobiaceae bacterium
CGCGTGCGAGAAGCGGGTGAGGCGCGTCCGCGCACAATGGGGAAGCGCATTCAGCACGTCGTCGAGCACGATCGCTTCGGCGATTGTCCGCGAGGAAGCGCCGGCGACGACCAACAAATCCGCCAGCGTCAATCCGCACCATGGGGCGCGAAGCATCGACAACCACGCGAGTCGATCGTTCGGCTGCGAAATCGCGCGCGCGAGCGCAAGAAGATCGCGCGTCGCGAGACGGTCATGCAGACCCTCGAGGTCGACGGCCGAATAATGGATTCCCGCGCGCCTCAGCGCGGGCAACAGCGGCTGCGCATGGCTTCGTGCGCGAACCAGTACCGCGATGTCGTCGATGCCGGCCGACTGTGCCTCGCGAATGCGTTGCACGACGGCGTCGGCTTCCGCGCCGCGCGATGTGACGAGATCGAGCGTGGGCGCGAGATCGGCATTGCGCGCCGCATCGGCGTACGCGGGGCGATACGCCGCCTCGCCGCGTGACGGATCGGAAACGGCGGGAAGCACCGAGCGAAATACGGCGTTGACCCAGCCGACGATTTCGGGCTGCGAGCGGAAATTGCGTGTGAGTTCGACCACGCCTACGCGCACGCCGGCGATTTGCGCGCGCGCCTGCGCTTCGAGGAATTGCGCGACGTCGGCCTCGCGAAAGCGATAGATCGACTGCATGGGGTCGCCGACGGCGAACAGCGTGCGACCATCCTCCGGCGTCCATCCTTCGATCAGGCGCGCGATCAGCGCAAGCTGCGCGTTCGACGTGTCCTGAAACTCGTCGATCAATAGATGCGAAAGCCGATAATCGATCGCGAGCAACGCGTCGCTCGGCTCGTCAGGCGGCCCGAGCGCCGCAAGCGCGCGTAGCGTCGCTTCCGCGAAGTCCGCTTCGCCGTGTGCGCGAAACACCCGCTCGAGCGCACCTGCGGCATGCGACAGCACCCGCATCGCCGCGACGACGAAGCCCCAGGCGTCGTCCTCGAATCGCTCCGGCGGCAACTCGCGCAGGCGATGCCATGCATGCGCAAGACCTTCGATGCTCGCCGCTTCGCGCAGCCAATCCTCGAAGTCCGCCTTGCGTCGCACGCGCTCCTGGCGCCCCGTTCCGGCACCTGCCGCAAGAAAGCCTTGCCGCTTCGTCACCTGCTGCAAAAACGTTCCTGCACCGGTCAACAGCCAGTCGCCGAGCGCGCACCATGATCGACGATCGTCGAGCGCGGGAAGCGCGCCGTCGTGGCAAAGCGCCTCCAACCCCGGCAAGCAATCCGGCGAGCCGTCGTTCTCGCGAAAGCCCTCTGTCGCCGCTTGCGCGTGCCCGGGCAGTGCATCGGCCAGCGCGCGCGGCAGGAGACCCGCGACGATTGCGATCGCATCGCGCGCCTCGCGCGCGAGCAGCGCTTCGACCTCGCAGCGCAAGGCATCGACGTTCTCGTCGAAGATTCGCAGCGGCCATCGATCGCGTTCGGCGAGCATTTGCGCGAGAAGGCGCGTCGCCGCTTCGGCGTCGTTGTCCTGCCATGCGAGAAACGTTCGCCAATGCGCATCATCGACGCGGGCCTCGGCGATCGCCGCGCGCGCGGCCTCGCGATAAAGTGCGCTCGCGTCGTCGACGAAGCGCGGCAATGCGCCGAGGCCCGCGGAGAGCGGCGCCTGTCGGGCAATCGACGCGGCGAGCGCGTCGATCGTCATGATCCGAAGTCGCGCCGGCTGTTCGAGCAGTCGCCAGCCGTTCGCGACGTCATTCGCGAGCGCACGGCGTGCCAGCTCGCGCGTGCGCGCTTCGTGCGCGGGAAGCTGCGCATCGTCGGCCGCTTGCGCCGCCGCGCGAAGCGCATCGATGATCCGGGTGCGCATCTCGGCGGCGGCCTTGCGGGTGAACGTCATCGCGACGATGCGCTCGGGTCGATCGACGATCGCGAGCAGCGCGAGGAAGCGCTGGATCAGAAGCGAGGTCTTGCCCGAGCCCGCGGGCGCCTGCACGAGCCAGGAACCCGTGACGTCGAGCGCATTGTCGCGGGCGGCCGCGTCCTGCGACGCAAGTGACGAGAGGTCGTTCATTCAGGGCTCGACGGCGCCCGCGTCATCGCCGAGCTGACGCACGCGGCACAGCGAGTGCAGCCCGCAATACGTGCACGTCGACGCGGCACGTGGAGACACGTCGGCAACCCCAGCGCGAATGTCTTGAGCGAGCGCGACGACCGATTCGCGGAGCGCCTCGCGTGCACTCTGCCAATCGGCATTTGGAAGCCGCCGCGATCGACCGTTCACGAGCGCCGGCCACAGCGACGCATCCTCGACGATGCCTGCAACCTCGATCTCGCCCGCCTTGACCTGCGCGTACGCGAGCGCGCGAATCGGCTCCTCGCTGCTCGACTCGAGCGCGTGCGCATAAACGGCGAGCTGAATGCCTTCGGGCCTTTCGCCGAACCATCTCGTCGGCGCCACGACGCGGCCCGACTTGTAATCGATGATCGCGATGCCGCCGTCGGCCAATTCATCGATCCGGTCGATGCGCACCGAGACACGCAGCCCTTCGATCTGGTCGTCGAGGCGCAACTCGTGCGCCCGCACGCGAAACGGCGGACGCGGGCGCTCGCCTTCGTCGAGCCACGCACGGAGCGTCGCCGCGAGACGAGTCGCCTCCGCGTTTGCCACGACCGGAGATAGCGCGCGCCATCGGGACGCAGGAATCCGGGCTCGCCCCGCCTCTACGGCGGTGCCGATGCATGCGGACAATCGCTCGTCATCGAGTGCGAGCAACGCAGCATGATTGCCGACGCCATCCCAGAAGGCCTTCAGGGTCGCATGCAGCATCTCGCCGCGTTCGGCGGCCGTCAGGCCGTCCGGGCAGACAGGCGTCGGACCGACGCGCAACCGATGACGCGCGTACGCCTGGAACGGGCACGCGCTTTGCCGGTCGAACAGCGCCGCGCCGCCGCCCTGCATTCGGGATGCGTCGACGATCGCGGGCGCGCGCCGATCGTCAACGCGTTCGATGGCTGCTTCCGCAAACGCGTCGCCGATGCGCGCCGAACGCGGCAACGACGATCTTTCGACGCACGGCCAGTAGGCGAAGAGCGGCGATACCGGCACCTCGGCTTGATCGACCGTCGCGGCATGGCTGACCACGATCTCGCGCGCAAGCGTCTCGAGCGCCGACGTGATCTCGATCGCCTGCGTGAGCGCGGTTTGCGCATTCGCACGCGGGACGTTTCGCCCACGCTGCCATGCAAGCGGCAACAAGGGGTTGGGTGCCGCAGCGCGTGGCCAGCGCTGCGCATCGAATCCGGCAAGCCACGCGTAATCGAATTCGAGCCCGGCAGCTTCCAGCACGCCAAGGATCTGGATTTGCGCCGGCGGCGCCTCGGGTTGAAACAGGGTTTCAGTCAGAAGCGCGCGCAACGCATCGTGCGCCGCGACTGCCGAAAGCGTCCCGGTGACCGTTGCGATCGACGCGAAACGCGCGAGCGCGGCGGACCATGCTTCGCGTGCTTGCCACTCGTCGCTCGAAAGCGTTGCATTGCCCGGCCAGCCGAGCGCTGCGAGCCAGTCGGACCACGCGCGCGCCCATTCGCGCGGGAGCCGCACCGTGTGCGTTGGCGCCGACGTGCTCGAGACGCGTCGGTGCAGCGACGGATCGCATGTGCGAAGCGCGGATAGAACATCGATCCATTCGACTTCGCGCACGCCGAGTCGAAGCCAGTGCGCCTCGAGCTGCGCGCGCTGCGTCCACTGTGTGCCGGCGTCCGGCAGGTAGGGCGAACGCAGCGCGCTCGCGGCAACGGACGCTTCGACGGGTTGCGTAGAAAGCGCAATCATGTCGAGCGCGCAAGTGACGATCGGCATCGACGCAAGCGGCACGCCGAGCGAGATACCGTACGGGCGCGGCGCGTCGTGCGAAAGCGCGAGAAGATGCTCGGGGCAAAGCGCTTCGTCGGCGAGGGCGAGCGCTTCGCTTCGCCGTTCGTCGAGATCGGCGACGACGATCGCGACTCGCGCGGACGGCTCGCGCGTCAGGCGATCGCGCGCGTAGGCAAACGCGTGCGCAAGCTCGTCGCGCGCGGTCGAGAAAGCCGTGCGCATCCTGATCGCATCGCTGCCTTTCACGATCCGTGACTCGGCGATTGCGACGCCTGCCGCGCGCAATGCGGCTAGGACTCGACGCTGCTGCGGCGTAAATGACAGGAAGCCGTGCAGCACGACGCGCGGAGTGCCCGCGAGCCATGAGGCGTGGGCCAGTTCGCAGAGGCGATCGGGCAATTGCGCATCGTCGATCGCATCGATGGCCGTGACGTGCGACGCGTATCGCGAGGCCCATTCGCCGAACACGACGGGGTCGTCGGCGAGCGCCGTTGCCACGGTCGCCGCCAACGTCTCGCCTTCGTCGCGAAAGCGGTGGAAGGTCGACCATGCATCCGCGGCGTGGCGCGCGGCGCCACGCGCGTTCAGCCAGTCGCGCCCGTGTCGCGCAACGATCGTGTGCCATAGCGCACGCGCCGCGGCTTCATCGAGAAGCGCGGGCGGCGACGGCAAAACGCCCGCGGCCAGCGCCGTGCGCCAGAGCCGCGAAATCCACGCGGTAAACGGCAGCACGTCGGCGGCTCGCCATGCGCGCGCGCCCGCCGTAACCTGGC
>DATFCW010000039.1:0-2755 GCA_035252665.1 Casimicrobiaceae bacterium
GTCGGCGTACCGCTCCCCTGCGTGCCCACGGCAGGCGTGACGGTGATTCCCGTCGAGGTCACGATCGCCGCCGAGACGCGGTGGACGACGCGCTCTTGCTGGTAGAGCAGCGTCACCACGGCGCCCGCGACCGTCGCGGTCACTGGCCCGGCGATCGCGTTGATCGCCGCCGCCATGTTCGCAGCGACGGTGCCGGGCGTGTCGCCGTTGGTAATGGCGGCGGTGATCGTCGTGCCGCCGACGGTGAGCGTCGCCGAGCCCGCGCCGCTCGCGTTTGTGGCGTAGGTGAGCGTGCCCGGCGAGGCGGTGACGCCGATCGTCGTCGGGTTGGTGAAGGTGACGATGATCGGGCAGTCGTTCCCCGTCCCGCCTTTGTGCCGCGCGGTCAGCGTGACGGTGCCGCTCGCAGCCGACGCCGTGACCGGGATGTCGAGGAGTAGATTGATTTGCGTCGCGACGTTCGCGGCGATCACGGTCGGCGTGTCGCCCGCGTTGATCTGCGTGACCGCCGTGTAGCCGCAGATGGAGACGGAGACGGAGCCCTGCACCGCCGCCGTCCCGAAGAACGTGATCAGGTGCGTCGCCTGGACACCGCCCGTCGGCTCGGCGATCCCGACGCCGTACACGTCGATGATGCCCGCGCCGAGCTGCGACTCGACGCACTGGAAGATGCGCGCGAGATCGCTGCCGCGACCGAAGTAGTTGAAGGCGTCTTGTTGAGTCGTGATCTGGACTGGCGTGTCTTGCGGCTGAATCCCGCTCGCCAGCTTGTGCGCGAGGATGAGGAGCTTCTTGATCGGCGAGTTCAGCCCCGCGCCCGCGCCGCTCGTGTCGAGCTGCACGTAAACGCCGGGCGTGAGCCAGGAGACCGGAACGTCCTGATTGACGGGCGCGGCAATCGGCATGGCGGTGCCTCGTCGGCGCGGACGCGCCGGAGTCGGAGGTGGCGAGCTGTTGCGTGCTATCGGTGCGGGCTACTTCTCAGCAGGCGCGGAAGCGGCGATCGCGGCCTTCACGTGCTCGGGCAAACCAGCGTGCTTGCCCTCGGCGTATTTCGCGCGCGGATCGGTAAAGAAGATCGAGCCGTCGAGCGCGCGCGCGTGCCACCACTGATTCCAAATGACTTCCTTTCCCTCGGGCGGAAGCGTCGCCTGAGCGTCGGGGGCTTCGTGGATCTTGACGCCCGGCTTCGGCCAAACATGACGCCGTTCCCCGTGCTGGAACGTGTGCACCATCGGTGTGCTCCTCTCAGGTGACGGTGAGCGTGACGGCGAGCGAAACGACCGCGCCGAGCGCAGCGGTGATCTGCGTTGTGCCGGCGTTCGTGTTGATGGCTTGTCCGTAGTTCGTCATCGTCGCGACAGCGCCATTTGACGAGAACCAGGTCAAACCACCGAACGTCAGATCCTGCGTCGAACCGTCCGAGTACGTACCCGTCGCGGCGAACTGGAAGTTCGATCCGTGCGGCACGCTCGCGGGACTCGGCGTGATTGCAATCGAGACGAGCTGCGGAGCTTCGACTTTGTTCATTGGGCCGAAGCTCACGAGCGAGTCGCAGAGGAATTGATCGACGCGCACGCCGCTCGCGTCGGTAATCGTCACTCCGACGCGCAGCGCGCCGAGCGTGATCGGCGGCGGGTTCACTCCGATCGCCGTCTCGATGAACGTGTACGTGCCGTTCGGATTGAGATCGCGATACGTCGCTTTGTTCGCCGTGAACGTGTGCGCCGTCGCGGCCGGGCTCACGAGCACGCCCGCCAAATACGCGCTGCCCGCCGCGATCGTCTGCGTGAGCCCGTCACCGAGCGGGCATTGGACGCCGGAGCTCACGTAGTTGTTCGCGTCGAACGGATTGTTTCCCGACGGACTCGGCGGCGGCGTCGGTCCGAGGAGGACGAGCGGCGGCGCGGCGAGCTGGCTTGGATTCCCGGCCAGCTCCTCTTGCAAGTTGAACTCGTACGGATCGCCGAGCGCGGTCGGCGCGGCGCCCGCGTTCGTCAGCGTCGCATATACGGTGATCTTCAACTCCTCGACGAAGCGCCGCTGCGCCGCGTACTGAGCAACCGGCGTCTCGTCGCCGATCTCGATATACGCCACATCGTTGAGCCCGAGGTCGTAACCGGCGAGCTGCGCCTTCACGTCGCCGAGCATCGCGGCGGTGCCGGGATTCGACACCGCCTCGGTCCCGATCGCGCTGCCCTGGCGCGCGGCCTGCGCGCCGCGCATGTCCGTCGCGATCACCAGAATGTTGAAGTGGGCCTCGTACCAGTAGAGCGCGCCCGGCACCTTCGACTTTGGCGTGTGCGTTGCGCTCTCGAACGAGACAAGGATCGCAGGCTGGAGCGCGAAGATGCGCTCGACCATTGCCTCGTCGGTGCTCTCGTCGTTGTAGAGCTGGCAGCGTTTGAGATAGCCGCTCGGCACCGAGGATGCGGTTAGCGCCCATCGTCCAGGCAAACCAGCGGCGAGATCGGTTGGCTTGATGAAGTTCACGGCGTCGTCCCCGTTGGTCGCCGTCGGGTTCCACTGATACGTGATGCCGCTCGGCGCAATCGACGAGACGAACGCGAGATCGTTCACGTCGCGCAGGCTCTCGCCGCTGCCCGACGGCGAGAGCGTCGCGATCCCGCGGAGACTCGGAATATCGGCGACGGTCCAGTTGCGAACGCCAAGCGCGAGCAGCAGCGTATTGACGATCGAGTTTTCAAGAACCGATCTACCCGACTGCAACGTGAGGTCAGGCATTCGGGCCTCG
>DATFCW010000040.1:0-3147 GCA_035252665.1 Casimicrobiaceae bacterium
CCGGCGCCGTTGCCGGCGTTGCGCCTCGCATCATGGGCATGGGTCCCGTACCGGCGACGCGCAAGGCACTGACGCTCGCACGCCTCGATCTTCGCGCGATGGATGTCATCGAGCTCAACGAGGCGTTCGCCGCGCAGGCGCCGTCGTTGACGCCCGATGCGTTGCCCGCCGTCACCGTGCCGCTCGGGCGAACGATCGGCGCAAGCTTCGCAAGCGCTTCGAGCGACGTCGCGCGTGGGTGCTCGTCCCTCGCGACGAGGAGTGGCTCCGCCTTCTTTCGCTCGACCGCGACCGGCACGATCTCATCGGCCATGCGGCCATCCGCGATCGCGGACGCGGCATGCTGCTGGCTTCGCAACGCGAATGCGTCCTGATCCTCGCGGCTCACCTTGAATTGCTCGGCGACGTTTTCGGCGGTCTCCGGCATCGAATCGATGCCATAGCGCGCGTTCATCGCGGGATTGACGAATCGCCAGCCGATGGTCGTGTCCTCGATCTTCGCGCTGCGCGAGAATGGTTCCGTCGCCTTGCCGAGCACGAACGGCGCGCGCGACATGCTTTCGACGCCGCCCGCGACGACGAGCGACGCTTCGCCGCACTTGATCGCGCGCGCGGCGGTCATCGCGGCGTCGAGGCTCGAGCCGCAAAGCCGATTGACGGTCGCGCCGGGCACCTGCTCGGGAAGTCCGGCGAGCAGCAACGCCATCCGCGCGACGTTGCGATTGTCCTCGCCCGCCTGGTTCGCGCAGCCGTAGATGACGTCGTCGACGCGCGCCCAATCCACGCCCGGATTGCGCTCGACGAGCGCGCGAAGCGGCACTGCAGCGAGATCATCGGTGCGCACGCCCGCAAGCGCGCCACCGTAGCGGCCGAACGGCGTGCGAACTGCGTCGCAGATGAACGCTTCGCTCATGCGACGTTCTCGACGGGCGCCATCGGCGAGGCTCTCGCACCTTCGGAGCGCTTCTGATCCCTGTCCACTGATTCCTGATCCCTGTTGAGGCTGAGCCCCGTCAACCGCTCGAGCTCGTCGAACGACAGGCCATCGATCAGATCGACGACGACAAGACCCTCCTTGCGGACGTCGAGCACGGCAAGATCGGTGTAGATGCGATCGACGCACCGCACCCCGGTCAGTGGGTACGTGCAAGCGCGAACGATCTTGCTCTCGCCCTTTTTGGTCTGGTGCTCCATCATCACGTAGACCTTCTTCGCGCCGATCGCGAGATCCATCGCGCCGCCGACGGCCGGAATTGCGTCGGGCTCGCCGGTGCTCCAATTCGCGAGATCGCCACGCACGGACACCTGAAAAGCGCCGAGCACGCAGATGTCCAGATGGCCGCCGCGCATCATCGCGAACGAGTCGGCTTGATGGAAGAACGCGCCGCCCGGCAGCAGCGTCACGGGCTGCTTGCCCGCGTTGATGAGATCAGGATCCTCCATGCCGGCCGCGGGCGCAGGCCCCATCGCCAGCACGCCGTTCTCGCTTTGCAGAATGATCTCGCGATCGTTCGGCAAGTGGTTCGCGACGAGCGTCGGCAACCCGATGCCGAGATTGACGTAGGCGCCGTCGGGAATGTCCTGCGCGATACGCGCCGCGATTTGATCTCGGGTTCGACGTTGCATATCTATCGTTTCCTCGCGTTGTCAGGATGCTTGTTGACGCACGCCGGCAACGGTCGGGACCTGCACGATGCGCTGCACGAAGATGCCCGGCGTGACAATGGACTCGGGATCGAGCACGCCGAGGTCGACGGTTTCGTGCACCTGCGCGATCGTGCATTTCGCGGCCGTCGCCATGATCGGACCGAAGTTGCGCGCGGTCTTGCGATAGACGAGATTGCCGTGCCGATCGCCGCGATCGGCCTTGATCAGCGCGTAGTCCGCGTGAATCGGATATTCGAGCACGTACTGGCGACCGTCGATCTCGCGCGTCTCCTTGCCCTGCGCAAGCTCGGTACCGTAACCGGTCGGCGTGTAGAACGCGCCTATGCCGGCGCCGGCCGCTCGAATGCGCTCGGCGAGATTTCCTTGCGGCACGAGCTCGAGCTCGATCCTGCGCGAACGATAGAGCGCGTCGAAAACCCACGAATCGATCTGGCGCGGAAACGAGCAGATGATCTTGCGTACTCTCCCGGCCGCGAGCAGCGCGGCAAGGCCGGTATCGGCATTGCCTGCATTGTTGCTGACGATCGTCAAGCCGCGCGCACCTTGGGCAATCAGCGCGTCGATCAGCTCGAGCGGCAAACCCGCGGTGCCAAAGCCGCCGATCATCACCGTCGAACCGTCTTCGATGCCGGCAACGGCATCGCCGATCGATGCGACACGCTTGTCGATCATCGTGCGTTGTCCTCGTTCGAGAGCGGACCGGGGATGGCGACGATCGTCATTATCGCCCGGTTACGCAACACGCGCTTCGACGTGGCCACCGAGGAAGAGGCGGTTGAGGTTCGGGTCGCCCAAGAGCTGCGACGCGGGACGATCGAGCGCGATTCGTCCCATCTCGAGCACCAGCGCGCGATCCGCGTACTTGAGCGCCGTGCGCACGTTCTGCTCGACGATGAGCACTGTCGTGCCCGCGTCAGCAAGTGAGCGGAGCCGCGTCATCACGTCGGAAACGAGCTTCGGCGACAACCCGATCGATGGCTCGTCGATCAGAAGCACCCGCGGGCGAAGCAACAGCGCGCGACCGATTTCGAGTTGCTTCTGCTCGCCGCCGGACAGCGTCGACGCCTGATTGTCGATGCGCTCGCGGATCCTCGGAAAGCGCGCGAGCACCTCGTCGACGCGCTCGGAGAGCTCGTGTCTGTGCAACGCCACGCCGCCGAGCTCGAGGTTGTGGCGAACCGAAAGCGAGCCGAAGAGATTGCGTCCCTGCGGCACGAAGGCGATGCCTTCGGCGAGAAGCTCGCGTGGCGCGCGGCCGCTAATACGCCTTCCCTCGAAGCGAATCTCTCCATCGCGCGGAACGAGCAGGCCGAAGAGCGTCTTCAGCACCGTCGACTTGCCGGCGCCATTGGGCCCGATCAGGAGCGTGATCTCCGCCCTGCGAACATCGAACGTCGTCTCGTTCAGGATCGTGAGGCTTGGCGAATAACCGGCGACAACGCGATCGAATTCGACGATCGGCGCTGATGCGGCGGGCAG
>DATFCW010000041.1:0-2316 GCA_035252665.1 Casimicrobiaceae bacterium
CGTGCTTGTCGTAAGGATCGAGGACCGCCGGCAGGAAGTTCGGCTTCGGAGCCTGCCATCGTCCCTCTTTTTCCGAGAACCACGAATAGACCGAGTGTGTCGTCAAGAGATGACGGGCGACGCGCCGCCCGAGCCAATCGCTGCCGCCGACGTTGCCGCGCAGATCGATCACCAGCGCGCGGCTCGCTGCGAACGAGAGGAACGCAGCGTCGATCTTTTCGTAATAGGGCGCGAGCAAGCGATCGAGGTTCTTGTCTGTAATCGGTCTCAGCTCAGCCGGAATCTTTGGTTCGAACGATTTGAAATGGACATAAGCGACTCGATCTCCCAGATCGCGCGTTTCGATCCAATCGTCATCATTCAGTGGACTACGAGAAACGGTCGATAGACGCACGGTGCGTTGTTGCCAGAAGCGATCCGCGATCGTCACTTCGACTTCGTTCGCGTTCGTCGACGGCAGTTGGCGCAGCACGCGCGCGCGTCTCCCAACATCGGTCGCGGCGCTCGTGCGCGTCTCGAGCGCTGCGATGAGCTCGTCTATCGGCTTGCCGTCGATCGCCAACAATCGATCGCCGCGCGCGACGAGCGCCGCCTCGTCGGGTTCATCGACGAGCACGCCGTCGAGCGTGTCGACGATCGTAAACGGCAGCGTGCGTTTCGGCGGTTTTGCACAGGGCACGAGGACCCCGCCGTGGCCGTCGTGCATTTGCGCGAGGATTCGTTCGAGCACGAGCGCGAACGTCTCGCCGTCCGCGGACGCGGGCAGCTTGTCGCGCTCGGCGTCGATCACGGCGCGAAGGCCGAACGCGTGCACTCCCGCATAGGCCCAGCGGACGGCCAGCGCTTGTTGCAACTGCGACAGGTCGGCGGCCATCTCGCTCGACGAGAAACGACACGTCTTCGTGTCCGCGCGCGCGGGCGATGCTGCCAGCAGCAAGCACACCAGCAGTCTGCGCGCCCGCATACCGACATTATAGACGCCGGCGTCAGCCGGTTGCGAGCCGCGCGAGCGCGCGGCGCCGCCACGCCAGCTCGGAGAACCGCTGAAACGCAGCGGTTGCTAGAAGCAATCCGCCGTAGACCGCTCCGAACGCAACAAACGAGCGCCAGTCGCCCGCGAGATAACCCATCAAGACGGTCAGCGGCACGAGCACGCCGGCTGCGATGATCAACTTGGGAACGCTGCGCGCGATCATCTCCATCTCGCGCGCGAGCACGAACCGGCAATACTCGATTGGCTCGATCTCGTTCGATTGATTCAATCGCACTTCCCGGATGCGAGCCCGACCGTGGCGCACGATGTCGATTGCATAGAGCCAGAACAAGAAGCCGAGCACGATGGTCGCGCTATCGTTACCTTTGAAGAAGGCCGCGATCGTCGACAGCGCTACCGTGCTCAGAACGGCTACGATGATGACGCCGACGTTCAATCGACGAACGCGACCGATCAGCTCGTTCATGATCGTCAGCGCCTCTGCCTCGCGGTTTCGCATTATTTGTCAGAGGCTCCGGATTCCTTCTTGGTCTTCTGCTTTAAATCAATCTCGTCATTACTCGGCGTCTGCGAGCCAATCGGCTGCGGCACCGGGCCATCATCAGCAGCCGAGCCGAACTGAGCCGCCATGTCGGATCCAAACGCTGCTTCGATCATGGCTTTGAGCCACTCGACGACCAAGAACGCAAACATCGCAACCATGAAACCAATCAGCGCGAGGTTCCACAGTCCCGCGAGGCTGGCCTCAATCGCGCCGGTCAAGCTGGCGCGTACGATATTGCCGACTGCGCCGCCGATACCGTAACCGATCCATTTTCCCACCCATCCGCCGACTCCTCTCCACCCGCGCTTTGCGAAAGCATAGAACTGCGAGACGGCTTGGTCGGGCGTAATGCCAAACGCCTGCAATTGTCCATTCGCGTAGGCTTCAAAGTCTTCGGTCGCGGATTTCAGAAGAGGGTAAAAGAACTCGAGTTGCTTCTCAGCGGACGCGAACACGGCATTGAAATCGAGCGGGAGCGTCGTCGTATTCGAGTTGATATCGAATGATCCGGTGTGCGTCTGTGGCGGTCCGCCGCCGAGCGAGAGCATTCGCGCGACGGGCGCATGTCCTTCGTCGTCGAGCTTGCCGAGATCGACTGAGTAGGTGAGGTCGGCTTCGTCGCTGGAGCCGTGAAACACGACAATGCCCGACTGAATCGAGATTGCAATCCGCGCGGCGATGATCGATTGCCCGCCTTGCTCCGCACTGAACCGCAATACCGCGAAGTGCTCTTGATCGATTGCACCGGTTTTCCGAGCGACTTTCGTCAGGCATTGCG
>DATFCW010000042.1:0-2121 GCA_035252665.1 Casimicrobiaceae bacterium
GTCGTCTCGACGCGATGAAGCGCGGTACGCAGGCTAGGCACCACGTACCGCGGCTTCGCGTCGCTTTCCATCGTGCCGGGATTCATGTTGCCGACGCGCTGCAGCGCCGCGTCGCGCGCGACCAGGCTTTGCGCGAGCAGCGGCACGTCGGCAAGGCGACCCGTGCGATACGGCAGCCATGTGACGAAGTCCCACGCGACACGCGCGGCGACGGAGCGCCCGCCTCAGTGCCGCTTGAAATACTGGATCTCGCGCTCGTGCTTCTGCGCCGCTTCCTTGGTCGGGAAGGTCCCGAGATTGCGACGCTTGCCCGTGCGCGGATCGATCTTGCGCGAATAGATGCGGTACTCGCCGGAACGGAGCTTTCGGATCATGTCGCCTTAGTCCGTACATCCCGTAAGTCGTTCAGTCGCTCCTGCTCCTCCGCGATCTCGACAAACCTGCAAAGCGCATTGACGAGCCGCATCTGCTCGATCGTGCGCGCGTCGGATTCGAGCAGCTGCGGGCTCGCGACGATGACCGCGAGGCACATCGCGCGCGAAACGGCGACGTTCAGGCGATTGCGCGAAAAGAGGAATTCGAGGTTGCGCGGCACGTCCTCGATGCTCGACGTCGCCATCGAATAGAACACGACCGCGGCTTCGCGACCCTGGAACTTGTCGACCGTGCCGACGGGCACCTCGGCAAGACCCGCGCCTGCGAGCGCTTCGCGCAACCGACGTACCTGTGCGTTGTACGGCGCGACGACCATGAAATCGGCGGTTGACAGCGCCCGCGTGACACCTTCGCGATTCGTCCATGGCGCGCCCACCATCTTCGCGATCTCGGTCGCAATGGCCGACGCCTCTTCCGGCGACGACGAACCGTTTCCCGCGTGCGAAACTGCCTTGAATCGCAGACCCGTGCCGAACGCCGTCGTCTGCCGTTCGAGCTCCGGAATGCCGCGTAGCCGACTGTCGTAGACGATCTCCGAGATGAACCGGCAAACGTCCGGATGCATCCGGCGCGTGCTTTCGAGGAAGACGCCCATGTGCGGCGCCACCGTGAGATCGTCGCCGAGCAGATGCTCGAGCACCGATGCGCCGGTCCCTCGCGGATGCGTGCCTTGCGACACCTGCGCGAGTTGCAGCGGGTCGCCGAGCAGCACGATGTTGCGTGCGCAAGTGCCCATCGCGAGCGCATCGGCAAGCGAGACCTGACCCGCTTCGTCGATGACGAGCGTATCGACCGCAGCGTCGAGGCGCTTGTCGGCGAAGAGCCACCCGGTACCGGCAAAGAGCAGCGCGTCCGGAGCGGCATTCGCGAAGGCTTCGGTCTTGTCGGTGCTCGCGATCGAAGCGCTCTCGTAGCGCGACTCGGCGTTGTCGCCGGACGACTTCTTCAATCCGCGAAATCGCAGTCCCTCCTCCTTCGCCGCGCACTCGACCTCGTCGAGCAGATTGTGAATTGCCTTGTGGCTCGTCGCTGTCACCCCGACGCGCCGGCGCTGGCGCATGAGCTCGATGATGAGTCGCGCGCCGGTCCATGTCTTGCCGGTGCCGGGCGGTCCTTGAATGAAGAGGTAGCTCGAATCGAGGTCGAGCGTCAACGCACGTTGCTCGGCAATGTCGGGCGCCTGAATGACGCTGCCCGACGCGCGACCCTGTATGCGCGGCGCGGTGCGCGCAAGGATGTCGCGTAGCGCCGAATATCGGCAATCGTTGGCGAGCATCGACGACGCGAGGCGAAAAAGCGCCTCCCTCTGCGCGTCCGTGCGGTAAGGACCGGGCGGAACCAGTGCGCACGGCAACGGCTCGTCCTTGCGGTTCGCGCTGCGACGAAGCTGCAACGTGCCCGCGTTGTCATCGAGCGCGACGATCGTGCCCGCGCCCTGACTGGTGGCCGGGTCGATCGGCGTAGCGCCGGGCGCGAGCTTGTGCTGCTGCGGCGGGAACGCAAGCGAATGGATCAGCGATCGCTTGTCCACGATCGGCGCGCCCGCGGACCAAAGACCGGAAATCGATTCGCTGTCTTCGAAAAGCTCAGCATCGGTCATCTGCTCGCATCGCTCGAAGAACCACCACCACGCCGGCCGTGCTTCGCGCCGGTGATATTGGAGAAGCTCACCCGCGAGCCATCGCG
>DATFCW010000043.1:0-8979 GCA_035252665.1 Casimicrobiaceae bacterium
TAGGCTGCTTTGCGGGCCGTACGAGATCGCGCTCGAGATCGGCCCCGGCTGAATGACGAGGCGCGTTTCGTCGTGCGCATAGAGCGCCTGCCCGTAAACCTGCCAGTCGTTGTTGATCTGGAACTTGCCGCTGCCGAAGAAACTGTACGTCTTTTCGTCGGGGATCATTTCGACGCCCGGCGTCGCCGATGGGTCGAAAGCGCACTCGGTGCCGAGGATGTCGTCGTTGATATAGCGGTTGTGGCCGCACGCCGCGACCGGGTTCGGTGCATTGACCGCGACGATCGGCACGCCGCTGCTGTTGTTGACGACGCCGATATGGCCCGTGCGGATGTTGCCGGGGTTCGTGTTGCTGGACAGGCCGATCAGACCGATCTCGGGGCGATACGAGCTGTTCGAGAAGTCGCGCGAGGCCTGGTCGAGCGGCTTCTGCTCGTTGTACTGGCCGGTGATGAATACGTTGTAGCGATCCTTGGTGAGATCGCCCCAGCCGGCCGTGGCCGTGCCCTGCCATTGGTCGCCCCCGCCACCACGGGTTGGCGAGCCATAGAAGCCGGTGATCTCGGCGCCCGTATAGTCGCTGCGCGTGATGAAGTTGATGACGCCCGCGATCGCATCGGAACCGTAGATCGCGGATGCGCCATCTTTCAGGATTTCGACCCGCTCGATCGCGCTGAAAGGAATCGACGTGAGCGTGACGCCCTGCACGCCCTGGATTTCGCCCGCGAAGCCCTCGATCCGGTGTCCGTTGATCAGCACCAGGGTGCGGCCGCCGCCCAGGCCGCGCAGCGACGCGGTTTGCGCGGACAGCGTCGTCGCGCCAACCGAGCTCGCGATGCTCACGGCGCCAACGCTGTTATTGGCTGAAATGTATTGGAGCAACTCCATCGGCGTCGTTGCGCCGGTTTTCTCGATCTCCTCGCGTGTGATGACCGTGACCGGGAGCGCGCCTTCGCCTTCGACCCGCTTGATGTTGGTGCCCGTCACTTCGACCTTGATGACCGGCGCTGGCGGCCGCGTATTGCTCGGCACGTCCGGTGTCTGGGCCTGGGCGTACGCTCCCGATGCCGCCAAGGCGCCTCCCGCTCCCATGACGCAGGCAAGCGCGGCCACGACCTTCTTGCGTTGGAAAATCATTTGGAAACCCCCAAGGAAAGTGGTACTGGAAAGGGACGAAATGTTCGCCTTTCGGCACGCACCAGCAACGTTACAACACGCCGATTTCGTGCAGCAATCGAACTCCGGGATTCCTTGTCCCTTGCGCGGGGTTTTGTTGCAATTTCACCAAACGTCGCTTGCGGTCGGGGCGAACGGCCGATCGAGGCGATCGGCGGCGAGGATGGGGTCAGACACCAAACTCATCGGGCAAGCTTGCCCATCTGCATGCTGGCGACCGAGTTTGGTGTCTGACCCCATACTGTCCTGACGAGGCGCTGCCGTTGTGAGCACGCAACACTCCTTGTCGGTCACGCCGAACGACTGTTCGGTGGCCATTGCGCGAGCGACGCCTGCCGACCTCGCTGAGCTTCATGCGCTCGTGCGCGCACTCGCCGATTACGAGCGGCTTTCCGCGCTCTGCACTTCAACCCAGGACGACCTCGCCGATGCGTTGTTCGGTCCGAAGCCGGCCTGCGAGGCGCTGATTGCGCGTCTTGACCCGGAATCTCACGTTTGCGTGGGATTCGCGTTGTTTTTTCATACTTACTCGACGTTCCTCGGCCGGCGAGGACTGTGGCTCGAGGACCTTTTCGTCAAGCCCGAGCATCGCGGCCGCGGTGTCGGCCGGGCGTTGCTGCGGGCGCTTGCGGCGATCGCGCGCGAGCGCGGCTGCGGGCGCTTCGAGTGGTCGGTGCTCGACTGGAACACGCGGGCGATCGCCTTTTATGAATCGCTCGGCGCCACCGTGATGGCCGACTGGCGCATCGCGCGGGTTACGGGCGAGGCGATCGACCGGCTGGCGGACGGCGCATCCGCCGTGGCCACCTCTCGATGAGATAATCCAGCCTTCTTCAAGCGCCGATCCGCGAGCCAACCTCATCGTCGCGGATCCTTTCTCCCGAATGCAAGACATCCGCCTGCCCGCGCTCGACGTCGACGCGGATTTCTGGTCGTTGCGATTCGTCTCCGAGACGGGCGAGTCGTTCTGCGTGCGCAAGAACGTCGCGCAGCCGCTCGCCGCGTTCACCGACCGCGGCGTCATGGCGAGCGTCTATGCCAATGGGGGCTACGGTTACGCCGCCACGGCCGACACCTCCGACGATGGCCTTCGCGCCGTGCTCGAGCGCGCCGCTCACTGGGCGCGTGCAAGCGCCCACTACGCCCTTGACGACTCGCGGACGCTGCCGCGTCCCGCGCCGCGCGGCGAGTACGAGTCACCGTCCCTGCGATCGAAGCTTCCCAGCCGCCGCGAGTGGTACGAATTGCTTCAGGCCGAATCGCAGGCCGCGGGATGCGATCCGCGCATCGTCGACTGGGAAGCGCTCGTCGACGTGCGGCATGCGACGCATCGCCTATTCACGAGCGAAGGCGGCGACGTCGTCCAGCGCTTTCGCTTCCTCTTTCCGTCGATCAGCGTCACTGCGCACCATGAGGGAGTGACGCAGCAGCGCTCGCTCAACGGCTATCGCGGCATCTGCCAACAGGGCGGCATCGAGATCCTCGCGCGCTTCGGGTTCGACGGTGCAGGTCGGCGCATCGCGGAAGAGGCGCTCGAACTGATCGCCGCGCCGAACTGCCCGTCGCAGCGTATGGATGTGCTGCTTGCGCCCGATCAGATGGTGCTGCAGATTCACGAGTCGATCGGCCATCCGCTCGAGCTCGACCGAATCCTCGGCGACGAGCGGAACTTCGCCGGCACCAGTTTCGTGACCAAAGACATGTTCGGGACGTACCGCTATGGCTCGGAGCTTCTGAACATCACGTTCGACCCGACACGACCCGAAGAGCTTGCGAGCTACGCGTTCGACGACGAAGGCACGCGCGCCGAGAAAACCTGGTTGATCCGCGAAGGCGTGTTGCAGCGGCCGCTCGGCGGGGCGATATCGCAAGTGCGCGCGGGCCTGCCGGGTGTGGCCAATTCGCGCGCCGACGGCTGGAACCGGCCGCCGATCGATCGGATGGCGAATCTCAATCTCGAGCCGGGTGATGCGACGTTCGACGAGCTCGTGGAGAGCATCGAGCACGGTGTGATGCTCGAGACGAATTCGTCGTGGTCGATCGACGATTCGCGCAACAAGTTCCAGTTCGGATGCGAGCGCGCGCGAATGATCGAGAACGGCGAGCTTCGTGGCGTCGTCAAGAACCCGAACTATCGCGGCGTCAGCGCCGAGTTCTGGCGCAGCCTCGTGCGCGTCGGCAATGCGGACACGATTCGCGTGCTCGGGACGCCGTATTGCGGCAAGGGCGAGCCCGGCCAGACGATACGCGTCGGGCATGCGTCGCCGGCGTGCGTGTTCAGGAACGTCGACGTGTTCGGGGGCGAGGCATGAGGACCGAAAGGCCGCCGGTCGGCGGAGCGTCGGTGCACGCGCGAACAAGCGACGCGGCATCGATGCAGGAAAGCTATTTCAACGACCTCGCGTCGTTCGTCGAGCGCGCGCTTGCCGGCGGCGAGTCGTACACGATGGGCTTCGAGGGCGAGGCAACCGACTTCGTCCGGATGAATCGCGGCAAGGTGCGCCAGCCCGGGCACGTCGAGCAGCAGTATCTTGATCTGCGGCTCATTCGCGGTGCTCGTCACGCCTCGCATGCGTTGTCGCTGACCGGCTATCGTGACACCGACACGCAGGCGATCGAAGCCGCGCTGTCGGCGTTGCGCGATGCGCTTCCCGAGCTCTCCGACGACCCGCATCTTCTGCTTCCCGATACCGTTCGGTCATCGCGCGATGTGCGCGGCGAAGCGATGCCGAGCGCCGAAGCGATGGTCGATGCGCTGCTATCACTCGCGAGCGGCCATGATCTCGTTGGCATGCTCGCCGTCGGTCCGGTCCATCGCGGCTTCGCCGATTCGCGCGGCCAGCGCAACTGGCATGCGACGACGACGTTCAACCTGCAGTGGAGCCTTTATCACCGCGCGGACAAGGCGGTGCGTTCGTCGTACGCCGGCTTCGCATGGAGCGAGCGCGAGCTTGCGACGCGCATCGAGCATGCGATCTCGCAGCTCGCGTTGGTGAGTCGGCCGGCGAAGGCGCTTCCGCCGGGCAAATATCGCGCGTACCTGCCGCCCGCGGCGATGCAGGAGATCGCCGACATGCTGAGCTGGGACGGTTTCTCGGCACGCGCGCTCGCGACCAAGCAAAGCCCGCTCGCGAAGATGCAGGAAGGCGCGCGACTCGACGCCCGCGTGTCGATCAGCGAGGACATCGCGGATGGCGTTGCGCCGGCGTTTCAGTCCGATGGATTCACCCGGCCCGGCAAGATACCGCTGATCGTCGATGGCGCGCTCACGGGCTCGCTCGTATCGCCGCGCACCGCACGCGAATTCGATCTCGTGACCAACGGGGCGAACGGCGGCGAATCGCCCGTCGCATTGTCGGTGGCGGGCGGCGACCTTGCTTGGCGCGATGCGCTCGCGGCGCTCGATACCGGGCTCGCGATCGGCAATCTCTGGTACCTGAATTTTTCAGATCGTCCGGCGTGCCGGATGACGGGCATGACGCGCTTCGCGACGTTCTACGTCGAGCACGGGCAGATTGTGTCGCCGGTGAACGTGCTGCGCTTCGACGACACGATCTACCGGATGCTCGGCGACAATCTGGAAGCGCTGACCCGCGAGCGCGAGCTTCTTCTCGAAGCGAACACGTACGGCGCGCGCGGGCTGTCGAGCAGCACGCTGCCGGGCGCGCTGTTGTCGGAGCTCAATTTCACGTTGTAGCGAGGCGCTTGAGAGCGCCGCCGCACATGGGAAATTAGTGCCAGGGAAATTAGTGCCAGAGATGTATTTCCGCATCGTGGAAATAGATCTCTGGCACCAATTTCCGAAGCGTCACGTACTTCGCTGCCGCACCTTCACCCCCGCCTGCTCTTCGCGCAGCTTGAGCAGCGCGCCGACGTCGTCGTCCTGCAAGCCTTTCTGCATCGCCTCGTCGACGCTTGCGAGCGCCGCGCGTCCGACCGGCGCCCGCACGCCCAGACGTTCGGTCATCGAAAGCGCAAGGCGACAATCCTTGTGCGCCAGCTTCACCATGAATCCCGGCTTGAAGTCGCCGGCGAGCGGACGCTTCGGCAGCGAGATCGCGAGCGCGTTGTTCCACGCCATCGTCGTGCGCAGCACGCTCGTCATCGTGTCGAGGGATAGCCCCGATTTCGTCCCCGTGACGAGCGCTTCGATCGATGCCTCCGACACCGCCGTTGCAAGCAGATTGTTGATGAGCTTCATCGTCTGCCCGGCGCCTAGCTCCCCGCAATGGAAAAAGTCGCTGCCCATGCAATCGAGCAGCGGCCGGCAGCGCGCAACGACCTCCGCCGGTCCGCCGACCATCAGCGTCAGCGTGCCGGCGACCGCGTGATCGGCGGTCTTGCCGACCGGACAGTCGATCATCGATGCGCCCGCCGCGGCAATCTCGGCACCGATCTTTCGCGTGGTGTCCGGATCGATCGTGCTCATGTCGATGTAGACGCTGCCCGGTCGAATGCCTTCGACGATGCCGTTCTTTCCGAGCGCGACCCGCTCGACGTCCGGCGCGTCGGGCAGCATCGTGATGACAACATCGCTCGCCGCCGCAACGTCTTTCGGGGTCGAAGCGGCGCGCGCACCGGCGGCGACGAGCTTCGCCACCGCATCCTGCACGACGTCGAGCACGATCAGCGCATGTCCCTTGTCGAGAACGTTGCGCGCCATCGGTGCGCCCATCGTTCCGAGCCCGATGAAGCCAACGGTCATGGTTCCCTCGCGCATCACGTCCGCTCGCCCCAGCTTTGCATTTCCCACACCGGCGCGCCGCGCAAATCCTTGGCGTTCTTGTCGTGGAATCCGGCCTCGCTCGGCACGCGCCCTGTCTTCTCGTACGCGGCCTTGTCGAGCGGTGCGGTCTTCTCGAAGGCGGCCTTCACCTGCGACCACGACAACGGCTTCGTGATCAGCTTGCCGTCGACCATGCTCTTCGACGTTTCGAGCAGCGCGACCGCGTCGCCCTCGGTCGGCCAGCACCAGCCGCGCTTGAACAGCACGTCGTCCTCGACGACCTTCGCGCCGAGCTCCGGCGGCAATTCCCAGTACTTGCGCGCAAGCTCGGACACCTTGCCCGGATCCATCTTCGACAGCTTCGCGACCGCCTCCTGCTGTGCCATCACGAATGCGGTGACGATCGGCGGATCGTTGTCGACGATCTTGCGGCTGCCGATCCAGAACGAGCGGTGCAGGTAGTAGCCGTCCGGATAGAACGCGGATTTCTTTACCGACGGCAGCAGAATGCCGGCGCCCTCGCCCGCCGGTCCCTTGTAGTGGCTCTCGGTGTAGCCGAACGAGTTCATGATGCCGACGGTGCCGATCTCCTTTTCGGCCTTGAGAAACGCGGGATAGATGACCACTGCCGCATCCATGCCGGTTGGAATCGTCGCGGCCTGCGCTTGCGTCGGCGTGTTGACGACGGTGATGCCGAACGCCTTCGGATCCGGATTGCCGAGCTCGTAGCGCAGCATCTGCGACAACACGTTGTACGGATCGCCGCCAAGCAGCGCGCCCACCGTCTTGCCCTTGAGATCGGCGAGATTGCGAATCGGCGAATCCTTGCGCGTGGCGAGCACGAAGCGAAAGTGGCCTTCGCCGACGGTGATGATCTGGATCGGCTGATTCTGCGCGACGAGCCGCACGATCGGCGTGTTGCCCCACATGCCGAAGTCGAGATTGCTCGACACGAACGCCTCGACCTGCGGCATCGCAGACGGATAGTCGCGGTAATCGACAGTGAGATCGTAGCCGGCGTCCCCCGCCGCTTTCTCGAACAGCTTGTTCTCCATCATGTACTTCGTCACCGGCGAATTGCCGGCCGCCCATGGCTGGCGACCCACCGAGACCTTGAGCGACTTCTTGCCCTGCGCGCGCACGATCGCGGGCGCTGCGAGTGCGAGCGTCGACGCGCCGGTCGCCGCGATGAAGCGACGCCGCGACAAATTCCTTTTCTCGAAAGTCATCTCTGCTTCCCTCCTTCCTCGGACGTTGAAGTGACGGTTGCGCGATACGCTTCGTCACGGATCAAACCCCAGATGTGTTGGCATAGCGCCTGAAACTGCGCCGACGCGCGCGTTGCGTCGTTGCGCGGGCGCGGAAGCGTCACGTCGATCAGCGACTTTAGCCGGCCGGGACGCGTCGTCATCACCGCGACGCGATCGGCGAGGAACACGGCCTCGTCGATCGCATGCGTGATGAATACCACCGTGCGGCGCGACGCTTGCGGTCGGTCCTGTCCCCAGATGCGCAGAAGCTCGTCCTGCAGGATGAGCCTCGTCTGGGCATCGAGCGCCGCAAGCGGCTCGTCCATCAGTAGCACTTCGGGCTCGTTGGCGAGCAGGCGAGCGAGCGCGACGCGCTGGCGCATTCCGCCGGACAACTGGTGCGGATACTTGTCTTCCGCGCCCTCGAGGCCGACCAGATCGATGCAGTCGCGCACGCGCCGAGCGCGTGCCTCGTCGGAGAGTCCGTCGCCAGGCGTCCCATGTCGCAAGCCGAACCCGACATTGCCGCGCACCGTCTGCCAGGGAAAGAGCGCGTAGTCCTGGAACATGACGCCGCGTGCCGGTCCGGGTCCCGTGATCTCGCGGCCGTCGAGCGTGACGCTGCCATCACTCGGATGCTCGAGTCCGGCGAGGATATTCAGCACCGTCGTCTTGCCGCAACCCGACGGTCCGACGATCACGAGGAATTCGCCTTGCGCGATGTCGAGCGTGAAGTCGTCGACGGCGATCGTCGGCGTCGCACCGGCCGTATCGAAGCGCTTGCCTACGTGCGCCAAGCGAAGCTTGGTCGGCGCAACCGCCGCCAGACCGTGCTGCGTCGGCTTGTCGTCGCGGCGCTCTTGCGCCGTTTCCGTATCGATCGCGCTTTTCATTTGCTCGTCCAGGGCATCGACACGCGCAGGACGAAGCGAATCAACCGATCGAGCGCCAGAGCGACCAGGCCCACCGCGATCATGCACACGATGATCCGATTCAATTCCACGCTGTAGGCATAGAACACGAACATCATCTGGCCGATGCCGCCGCTCCCTCCGCCGCCGGCCTTGGCGCCGACGGCAAGCTCCGCGGCAACAATCGCGGTCCACGCGACGCCCATGCCGATGCGCAGGCCCACGCCGATCGCTGGCAACGCAGCCGGCACGATGACAGTCCGAATCATGCGAAGCCGCGCGATGCCCATCGTCGCCGCCGCGCGCAGAAGCGTCGGGTTGACGCCCTTCGCGCCCGCGACCGTGTTGATGACGATCGGAAAGAATGCGGCATACGCGACGATCGTCACCGCGGCCGACGTGCCGGTGCCGAGCCACAGGATCGCGAGCGGCAGTATCGCGATCGCGGCGATCGGTCGGAAGCTTTCGACAACGGGATCGACATTGCGCTCGACGCTGCGAAACGTGCCCATCGCAAGTCCGAGCGGAATGCCGATCAGCGCCGCAATCGCGAAGCCGATGAACACGCGTGACAGGCTTTGCGCGATCGCAAGCGGCAAATCACCGGAGCGCACGAGATCGAACGCAGCTTCCGCGACGTGCGTCGGGATCGGCATGCGCGCGTTGTGCGATGCGGCGCCGAGCGCTTGCCAGAACGCGATGAGGACGATCGGGAGCGCGAAGCCCACGGCGACGCGATTCGCGCGCATCGCTGCAGCCGTCGTCAGTGGCGACGGGCCGCCCCGAGCCACTGACTGCGCCCCCTCCGGGGGCAGCGAGCGACGCGAGCGTGGGGGGCGTTTCATCCCGTGGCCCAAGGTGTCAGCGCTCGCCCGAGTGCCCGCACGCCGAGATCGCACAGATAGCCGAGCAGTCC
>DATFCW010000044.1:0-2478 GCA_035252665.1 Casimicrobiaceae bacterium
TCGAGGAATCCCTGACTCGGTTTGATGCATTGGCACCGCCTGTCACCGCAACGCGTGACGGGGCCAGTTATGGGGAATTGCCGCGATCGCTTCCTCATCGTGCCATGCAATGGCGCCAACCGCACACAGACGGACGTGCGCGAGATGTGAAGGAAGCGATGCGCGATTGCGTGTCGCACACATATTCGCCGAGCTCGTGATCGCCTGCAAGCCTTTAGCGCGTCGGGCGGAGCGCCCGGGACCTTTCGGCAACGTCTACTCGATGTTGTCCAGTATGAGCGTACGAGCTAGTAGGCGTGGAAATGAATCGCCAGGCAACATGCCGTGAGGCTGAACTTCGATCGCCATCATCCCCAAGCGTTAGAACGGGCACGGGCAGGCAAACCACGGCAGGTGGCGTAGACGGCGAGCTAACCGCCGCGGCACCAAACAAGCTACAAATTCGCCACGTACGCCACCATCCGCGCGCGTTCCTCATGCGTCGGAAGGCGACCACGCATCGCGCCGAGATTGTCGGCCATGTGCGCGGCGTTGCTCGTGCCCGGAATCACCGCCGTCACGCGTTCGTCGCCGAGCAGCCACTTGAGGAAAAACTGCGCCCACGTGTCCGCGAAGGGCTTCGCCCAGTCGGGCACGGTCTTGCCGCGCACCGCGCGGAACAGGCGCGCGCGACCAAACGGCAGCGCGGTCAGCACCACCGCACCTGCCTCGGCCGCAAGCGGGAGGATGTGGGCTTCGGCGAGGCGATTGTCGATCGAATAGTCGATTTGCACGAAATCCGGTTTCTCGCGGCCGAGCACCGCAGCCACCGCGTCGAAATCGCTGTGATACGTCGAGGTGATACCAATGTAGCGACAGATCCCTTGCGCCTTCCACGCGCGAAACTGTTCGAGCGACTGCTTCGGGTCGTGGACGTTGTGAAGCTGCAGGAGATCGAGCTTTGGCGTGGCGAGGCGCGCGAGCGACCGTTTCAATTCCGCTTCGTCGGGCTCCTCGAGCTTGGTGGCGATGAAGATACGCTCGCGAAGTCCGGTGGACGCGATCACCTTGCCGAGCACGATTTCCGCATCGGCATACGTCGACGCGGTATCGATGAGACGACCACCTGCATCGACGAGCGTGCGCACGACCTCGCCAGCCGCCTTGCGCGTCTCGTCGCTGTCGCGATCGAAGACGGCCGCCGTACCGAGACCCACGCAGGGCAACCGCTCGCCGCTGTGCGGGATCGGACGCGTGACGATCGCTGTGCCGGCCGTCTGCGCGAAGGCTTGCGGCGCGAGCACCGATGCAGCCATGCCGGCGGCGAACTTGCGGCGCGAGATGCGAATCATGTCGGAACCTTCAATCTCCGCGGGCGACCGCCACGTGCTGCGCGGCGCGCCGTTCCTGCGTGCGTCCCAACGCGATCGACAGGGCGAACCATCCGGCGACAACCGGCAGCGACCACAGCGCGATGCCGGCGATCTTCAGCCCAAGCACCTGCAGGCTGTCGAACACCCAGCCATAGAGCGCGTCCGAG
Source organism: Casimicrobiaceae bacterium (assembly GCA_035252665.1). Lineage (GTDB taxonomy): Bacteria > Pseudomonadota > Gammaproteobacteria > Burkholderiales > Casimicrobiaceae > VBCG01. Next base: position 1,520 of record DATFCW010000044.1, read on the forward strand.
CCGCGATAGATGACGACATCGATCAGGTTCTTCGCCTTGTATTTCTCCTCGCGGCCGACGACCGTGAAGAATACCTGGCGCGCCGGGTTCGCGATCGCAAAATTCATCCATCGCTGCACGACCTGCACGACGAGCACGACACCGAGTGTCGGCACGAGTGCGAGCGTCGCGAATCCCGCAACGTAAACGGCGGGCAACGCCGCGGCCGCAAGGCCGACGCCAAAGCGTTCGAGCACGCGTCCGGTCGCGAATACCTGCGTCGCGAGCGTCAGCAGTCCGACTGCGAGGTCGATGCTCGCGAAAATGCGCGTCTGCGCGCCGGCGCCGTGCACCGTTGCCGAGACGATGTTCGCCTGCATGAAATAGACCATCGTCGCGCCGAACGACAACAGGCTCACCCAGACGCCGACGCCCAGAAGATACGGCGATCGCACGAGCTCCGGCAACGCGGCGAACGCGCTCCCACCGACGCGTCGCTCGTGCGCCCGCGCGGCGGGATTCACTGCGACGGTGTGCTCGAGGCGGTGCACGCAATACACGGCCAGTTCGAGAAACACAATCGCGGCGATCAGAAGATTCGCCGGCCCCAGCGGCACCGAAAGCCAGATCGTGATGACCGGGCCGAGCAGCGCGCCCGCCGTGCCGCCCGCACCGATGAATCCGAACAGCCGCTTGCCCTGCTCGCTCGTGAACAGGTCGGCCATGAACGACCAGAACACGGCGACGGCAAACAGATTGAAGACACTCACCCAGACGAAGAACACGCGGGCGACGAGCGTCGTCGCGACGCCCAACGTCAGCAGCACCCAGAACAGCGCCAGATTGACGACGAAGAAATGATAGACGATCGGGATAAATCGGGCGCGCGGCAGCCGCGCGACCAATGCGCCATAGAGCGGCTGCGCCACGAGCAGCGTAACGAAAGTTGCCGTGAACAGCCACGGCAAATTCTTTACGCC
>DATFCW010000045.1:0-8051 GCA_035252665.1 Casimicrobiaceae bacterium
CACGGGGATGCGGAAGCCGAGCTCGCGCAGTGCGGGGACGAGAAAGTCGCGACGGGCCTGGAACGCGCGCCGGCGTTCCTCCACGATCGCGTGCGTTTGCGGCGTGAAGCAGGCGAGCGCGGCGTACTGCGACGGCGTGGGCGGCGAGATGTAGAGGTTCTGCGCGAGCTTCTCGAGATCGCGCACGTGCGCCTTCGGCGCGACGATCCACCCCAGCCGCCAGCCGGTCATGTTGAAGAGCTTCGAGAAGCTCGACACGACAAACGCGTCGTGCGCAAACCCGAGCACGCTGCGCGGCTTTTCTCCATAGGTAAGCCCGAGATAGATTTCGTCGACGACGAGACGCCCGCGAAGGCGCTCGACCAGCGTCGCGATGCGTCTCATTTCTTCGTATGGCACCGTGGTGCCGGTCGGGTTCGAGGGCGTGGCGATCAGGACGCCGCGTGTCCTCGCGCGCCAGTTGCGCTCGATCAACTCGGCGGTCAGTTGATAGCGCGCGTCGGGCGTGACGGGAATGCCGATCGGCGTGCCTTCCAAGAGCCGCACGAAATGGCGATTGCACGGATAACCGGGGTCGGCGAGCAGCACTTCATCGCCGCGATCCACGAGCAGCGCCATGACGAGTAGGAGCGCCGCCGACGATCCAGACGTGACGATCACGCGCTGTGGATCGACATCGACGCCGTAGCGACTGGCGTAGTCGCGCGCGATCGCCTCGCGAAGCTCGGGCAAGCCCAGCGCGGACGTGTAGTGCAGATGGCCATCGGCGATCGCGCGCCGGGCGGCTTCGAGCACCGGTTCGGGCGTCGGAAAATCGGGCTCGCCGATTTCCATGTGGATCACGCTGCGTCCGGCCGCCTCGAGCGCGCGCGCCGCGGTCTGCACTTCCATCACGTGGAACGGCTCGATCGCGCCAACGCGCGCCGCGAGCCTGGCATGCGCATCCATCGAAGGTCTTAGTGACGTTGCAAGCCGGAAAGCGCTATCGTAGCGCGCCATGAAGCTTCGGAACGGTTGCTCCCCGCGTCACACGATCGCCGCGATGGCCGTCTTTGCCGTTGCGCTGGCAATGTCGGCCGGCGCGGATGCGGGCGTTTACAAATGCCTCCGCGACGACGGGTCGATCATGTACCAGGAGGATCCGTGTCCTCCCGGCAAGGAGCTGCGCGATTTCGAACGCGATCCGGCGCCGGTGTCCGTCGTGCCGTTTCGCATTCCGCAAACCGACGCAAGGATCGCCGAGCCGCGCGAGCTGCCTCTTCCCAAAACGAGCGAACGCAAATCGAGCAAGAGCGTTAATCGGCAAGGCACTGCGGCGGAGCGCAAGTTTCTTGTCCCCGGTATCGGCGAAGGCGAGGTCGTCGCACGCATCGGCCGGCCGGACCTATCGTCGGGGGCGGGTCGCAAAGTCGTGCGCTGGACGTATCTGCCCGCCCCCGACGACCCGCAAACGATCACCACGCTTACGTTCGAGCTGGGCCGGCTCATCCAAATCGAACGAAAGGTGATTCACACGCCGTAATGCCTTCGACTGCGTCGCGCCGATGAAAGCGCTCGTGCAGCGCGTACGCGAAGCGCGCGTGGAAGTCGACGGAAGCGCCGTTGCGGCGATCGGCCAAGGCCTCCTGGCGCTCGTTGGCGTCGCGGTCGACGACACGTCCGACGACCGCGATTACCTGGTACGCAAGACCGCCGAGATGCGCATCTTCGACGACGCGAACGGGGTGATGAATCTTTCGGTGCGCGACGTGAAAGGCGACGTGCTCGCCGTTTCGCAGTTCACGTTGTATGCCTCGACGCGCAAGGGCAATCGGCCGTCGTGGTCGCGCGCCGCGCCACCGGATGTCGCGAAGCCCGCCTTCGACGAATTCGTTGCGGCGCTCTCCGAATATCTCGGCAAGCCGGTGCCCTGCGGTGTATTCGGTGCGCACATGCTCGTCCACCTCGTGAACGACGGACCGGTGACGATCGCGCTCGATTCGCGCGAGCGCGAGTAAGGTCGCATCAAGCGACGACAGAGCTTTGCGCAATGATGCGCGGGAGCGGAACTCTGCGCCCGCGCGACGTGTCCGTCATCGCAAGGCCTCGCTTCGAGGCCTTTTCGCTGCCGTCGCATCCGCGCGCGTACGGTCGTTGTCCGACGGACGCGATGCCATACAGGACGCTTTTACGCATGAACGATACCGTCAGACGAACGCTAAGCAAAGTGCCGGAGGTCACGCTCGTTTTCTGGATCATCAAGATCGCGGCAACGACCCTTGGCGAGACAGGCGGCGACGCGGTCACGATGTCGATGAATCTCGGCTATCTCGTGGGAAGCCTCATCTTCGCCTCGCTGTTCGTCATCGCCGTGAGCGCTCAGATCACGGCGAAGCGCTTCCACCCGTTCCTGTTCTGGGCGGTGATCGTCGCCACCACGACGTTCGGCACGACGCTCGCCGATTTCCTCGATCGCTCGCTCGGCATCGGGTACGCGGGCGGAGCATCGCTTCTGCTGGTATCGCTGCTCGCGTCGCTCGCCGCATGGCGCTTCACGTTGGGCTCGATCTCGGTCAACGATCTGACGTCCCGCAAGGCGGAAGTGTTCTACTGGCTGACGATCATGCTTTCGCAAACGCTCGGGACGGCGCTCGGCGACTGGATGGCCGATGGCGCGGGACTCGGATACGAGAACGCTGCGCTCGTGTTCGGAGGCGCGATCCTTTTGCTTGCGCTCGCCTATCGCTTCACGCGGCTGTCACACACGCTGCTCTTCTGGGCAACTTTCGTCCTCACGCGGCCGCTCGGTGCGACGCTCGGCGATCTGCTCGACAAACCACACTCGCACGGCGGGCTCGAGCTCAGCCGATACACGGCGTCGGCCATGATTGCCGCGTTCATGATTGCGTGCCTGCTGCTCTTGCCGCAACGAGCGGAGCGGTTGCGTTCGGTGTGAGCGGACGTGGGCAGCGGCATCGCGTCGACGCGACTCACGGTCGTTCTCGTTGCCTACAGCCGATACGCCCCTTTCGCCAGATCGCGCGCGAGTGCCGGCGCAAGCTCCATCGCCTCGTCCTCGCCGAGACGATGCTCGACGATTGCCGTGGCGAGGAATCGGCACACGACGCGCCGCCATACGTCGTGCCGCGCGGGAATCGACATGAACGCGCGCGTGTCGTCGTTGAAACCGACCGTGTTCGCGAATCCCGCTGTCTCGATGACCTGCTCGAGAAAGCGCAGCATGCCCTGGAAGCTGTCGTGAAACCACCACGGAGGCCCCAGCTTCAGCACCGGATAGTGACCTGCGAGCGGCGCTAGCTCGCGCGCGTAGGTCGTCTCGTCGAGCGTGAAGAGAATCAGCGTCAAGCGCGGATCGTTGCCCACGTTGTCGAGCAGCGGCTTCAGCGCGTGCACGTACTCGGTGCGCATCGGAATATCGGCGCCCTTGTCGCGTCCGAAGCGCGCGAAGACCTGCGGATTGTGGTTCCGATACGAGCCCGGATGAATCTGCATCACGAGACGGTCGTCGACGCTCATTCGCGCCATTTCAGTGAGCATCTGCGCGCGGAACTGTTCCGCTTCGTCAGCGTCGATCGCTCCCGACAATGCTCGATCGAGCAAGCGTTGGCATTGCGCAGCATCGAGGTCGGCGGTTCGCGCCGTCGGATGCCCATGATCGGTCGACGTCGCCCCCATCGACCTGAAGAACTCGCGCCGTGCCCGATGCGCGGTGAGGTAGCCGGTCCACGTCGCGGTGTTCTCACGCGTGATCTCGCCAAATTTCGCGACGTTTGCGGCGAACCCTTCGAACTGCGGATCGACGACAGGATCGGGGCGATACGCGGTGACGACGCGGCCGCGCCAGCCGCTTTCACGTATCGCACGATGCGATGCGAGCGAATCGAGCGGTGACTCGGTCGTCGCGATCACCTCGATTTCGAATCGCTCGAACAGCGCGCGTGGGCGAAATGCATCGTCACGAAGACAGGCATCGATCCGATCGAAATAGCGATCGGCACTTTCCTCGGTGAGCCGCTCGTCGATGCCGAAGACGGTGTGGAACGCGTGATCGAGCCAGAGCCGCGTCGGCGTGCCACGGAAAAGGTGGTAGTTCCGCGCGAAGAGGCGCCAGATTGCGCGCGCATCGTACGGCGCCATCGCCCGAGGATCGTCACGTCGTGCAACGCCGAGCGACTCGAGCGGAACGCCCTGGCTGTACAGCATGCGAAACACATAGTGATCCGGAACGATGAAAAGCGCCGACGGATCGGGAAACGGCTCGTTGTCGGCATACCAGCGCGGATCGGTGTGACCGTGCGGACTCACGATCGGCAGGTCGCGCACCGTCTGATAGAGCGAGCGCGCGAGGCGGCGGGTCGACGGCTCTGCCGGAAACAAACGATCGGGATGAAGCTCGAGCGGCATCATCCGGTGCGTGCCCCATCAGCGACCGCGTGCGCCACGGTCTTCGCGGATCCGATCGCGAACAGCATCTCGAGCCAGCGCGTGACCACATCGGTAAAGCGCGGCTCGTTGTGCAGGTCCTCGTCGAAAATCGCCTCGAGCGCGAACAGGCTTTGCGCGAACGCGCGCGGATCGCCACGATATTTCGCCGCGAGAGAGGCAAACGTCGGCGCGAGCGGATCGGAAACCTCGATGCGCTCCCCTCGCTCGTCCACGCCATAGACGTAGCGCATCCATGCAGCCACCGCGAGACACCCGAGCGCCACCGAACGACCCGCCGCGATGCCGTCGCGAATGGTGCCGAGAATGCGCTGCGGCAGCTTCTGCGAGCCGTCCATCGCGATCTGCTGCGTTCGGTGCGGCAGCGCCGGATTCCGAAAGCGGCGCATCAACGTTTCGCGATAGTCGCGAAGATCGATGCCGGGCGGCGGCGCGAGCGTCGGGGTCACCTCCTCCGCCGTATAGCGACGCATCCAACCCACGAAATCGGGCTGCGCAGCGACTTCGTAGATGTACTCGTAACCAGCGAGGAAGCCGAGATACGCAAGTCCCGAATGGCTCGCGTTCAGCAGGCGCAGCTTCATCGCCTCGTACGGGTCCACTTCGCGAACGAACGTTGCGCCGGCCAGCTCCCACGCGGGTCGTCCCGCGGCGAACCGATCCTCGATCACCCATTGCGAGAACGGCTCGTGCACGACGGGAGCTTCATCTTTTAGTCCCAGCGCCTCGGCGTTCTCGTCGATATCGCGAGCAGTCGTCGCCGGCACGATGCGATCGACCATCGTCGACGGAAACGCGATCTCGCGTGAGATCCACTTCGCAAGGCCTGCGTCGATCAGATTCGCGAAGGTCATCACGAGCCCGAGCACGAGGCCGCCATTTTGAGTGAGGTTGTCGCAGCAGACGATAGTCACTGGCGCACCGTGCGTACGCCTGCGTTCGCGAAGCGCCGCGACGAGCAGGCCGATGACGCTTCGTGGTCGCGCAAGCGAGACGAGATCGTGCTTGATGTCGGGATGATCGACGTTTAGACGGCCAGTGGCCGGCTCGTGGCAATAACCTTTCTCGGTCACGGTCAGCGAAACGATTCGCGTCTCGTGCGCGGTCAGCCGTTGCATCACCTCCTCGTGCTGTTCGCCGTAGAACAGGACCTCGCGGACGCTGCCGACGACGCGACGCGAAATGCCGTCGACATCCTTCGCGATCGACGTATAAAGACCCTGCTGCGGCACCAGGCGATCGCGCACGTCGGATGAGCGCAGACTGACGCCACAGATGCCCCATGTGCAATCGCCGTGTGCGAGCACGGCATCGGTGTAGATGGCCTGATGCGCGCGGTGGAACGCGCCGATCCCGAGGTGAACGATGCCGATACCGACATCGACGATCGCATAGCGCGGGCGAGCGATCTCGGGCGGCAGGCGCTCGACGGTCGAGAGGGCGAGGCGATGCATACCGGTTAGGCCGTCTGCGGATGTTCCTTGACGCGCGAGACGAGCTGCGTCGGGTTCACGAACCGCAGCGCGATCAGAAGCCACACGAGCGTCACCGCCATGTAGATCATCGCCATCGCATCGACCGATTGTGGCGCGCGCACGCCCGCGGCGAATACCGCGTAATAGAGCGCGACGACGAGCGTCTGCGAATCGGGACCTGCGGTCAGGAACGTAAGCTCGAAGAGCGCGATCGTGCGCACGAGCACGAGCAGCGATGCGGCAAGAATGCCGGGTGCGAGCAGCGGCACGAGCACGTGCACGAACATCCGCCACGTGTTCGCGCCGAAGACGCGCGCCGCCGATTCGAGGTTCGGATCGATCTGCTCGATGAACGGCGTCATCACGAGGATGACGAACGGCGCCGCGGGAATCAGGTTCGCGAGAATTACGCCGGCGAGCGTGCCGCCAAGACCCGTCTGATAGAGCACCGTCGCGAGCGGAATGCCGTAAGTGATCGGCGGCACCATCAGGGGCAGGAGGAACAGCAGCAACACCGCGCGCTTCCCGGGAAAGTCGCGACGCGCGAGCGCGTACGCCGCGGGCACGCCGATCAGGAGCGCAAGCAGCACGACCGCGAGCACGACCTCGACGGTCACCCACAGGATCGACGCGAGCTGAAACTCCTTCCACGCGTCGACGTACCACGACGCGGTCCATCCTTGAGGCAGCCACGTGCCGAGCCAGCGGCTCGCGAACGAATTCGTCGCGACCGCCGCGATCATGAGTCCGACATTGACGAGAAAGAGCGTAATCAAGCCCGCGAGCAACGCGCGCCATGCGCGAAGACCCCACGCGTTGGCAGGTCGAGTGCGCACCGCCGGAATCGCGACGAGCCGTTCGCCCGGAATGACGATCTGATCCACGCGCCGCTATCCCTTCCCGCCCGTCACCGGTCCCTTGTAGAACCAGCCGCGGAGCGACAGCACGAAGGCAACGATCAGAAGCTGCACGAAGCCCATGATCATGGCGATCGCGGAGGCGAGCGAATAGTCGTATTGCTCGAACGCGGCCTCGTACGCCGCGATCGAGATGACGCGCGTCGGACCGGCCGGCGCGCCGAGCAACACCGCGGACGGAAACACCGAGAACGCCTGTACGAACGCGAGGCAGAAGCACATCGCGAGTCCGGGCGCGAGCAGCGGCAGGTAGATGTGGCGGAACTGCGCCTTCGGGTCGGCGCCGAGCGTCGCGGCCGCGCGCGCGAGCACCGGGTCGATGCCGGTGATGTAGGAGAGGATCAAAAGAAACGCGAACGGAAACCCCGACACGACGAGCGATATCAGCACGCCCCAGTAGTTGTGCGTGAGGCGGATCGCGCCGCCATAGAGATGCGTGACTTGCAGGAATTGCGCGAGCCAGCCGCGCGGACCGAAGTAGGTCAGCATCCCTTCGGCGATCAGCACCGTGCCGAGCGTAATCGGCACGACGAGGAGCGCCGTGGCGATCCGCTGCCAGCGCGAACGCACCCGCATCCGGTACGCGATCGGCACCGCGACGAACACGTTGATGATCGTCGCCGGGACCGCGAGCTTCAGCGTGGTGCCTATCGTCGGCCACAGGTTCGAGGTCGTAAAGAACTTGTGATAGTTGGCGAGCGCGCCGCCCGTCTTCGGCTCGAACGACAGCACCAGCCCGTAAATGAAGGGATAGACGAACAGCAGCAGCATGAACGCCGCCGCCGGCACGACGAGCAGGACGGCGCGATCGAACCCTGCGCTTCGAAAAGTCGCAACTGCCATTCAGCTTGCGCCGGCTTCGCTCGGATAAACCAGCACGCGCTCGGGCGGCACGTGCACGTACACGTTCGCGCCGGCCGCGACCTTCGTCGACGAGCGCAGATGCAAGCGCTTTCCGCCAGCCGTGACCACCTCGACGAGCGAATCGCGGCCGCCATATTCGACGTGGTCGACGCGCGCGGCAATCACGTTGCTCGCCGCCGGCTCGGTGGCGATCGCGATCTCCTCGGGGCGCATCGCGACGGCCGCATGCTTGCCGTCGAGCGGCAGCTTGCGCACGCCGACGAGCCTCATGTCGGGAGCCTCGAGCGTTACATGTCCGTCGCGTTCGCCGGCGATCGGTAGATCGACCACATTGCGATAACCCATGAAGCGG
>DATFCW010000046.1:0-24365 GCA_035252665.1 Casimicrobiaceae bacterium
GAACGCGCGGTCAAGCGAGGATTCGCCAGTTGATCGTCGTGCCGGCGCGAAGCGGCACGATCGTGCCGTCGCCGAACGGAAGCGTTTCGGGTACTCGCCACGCTTCGCGAACGAGCGTCACGTGGCCGGCATTCGGCGCTAGACCGTAGAACGCGGCCCCGTGGACGCTCGCGAAGCACTCGAGACGATCGAGCGCGCTGGCATCCTCGAAAACCTCGGCATATAGCGGCAACGCCACGGGCGCCGAATAGCAGCCGGCGCAACCGCACGCAGCTTCCTTCGTCGATTGCGCATGCGGCGCCGAATCGGTGCCGAGGAAGAATTTCGGGTTGCGCGAAGTCGCCGCCGTGACCAGCGCGCGCCGGTGCATCTCGCGCTTCAGCACCGGCAGGCAATAGAGGTGCGGGCGTATTCCACCGACGAGCATCGCGTTTCTCGAATACAAAAGATGCTGTGGCGTAATCGTCGCCGCGACGTTGTGAGGCGCGTCGGCAACGAAATCGACCGCTTCCTTCGTCGTGACATGCTCGAGCACGACGCGAAGTCCCGGAAAATCCCGGACGATCCTCGCGAGCTCGCGTTCGACGAATACGCGTTCGCGGTCGAACACGTCGACGTCCGGGTCGGTGATTTCGCCGTGGATCGCGAGCACCACATCGTGGCGCTCCATCGCCCGAAGCGCCGGGTACGCGTTCGATAACGCGGTGACGCCCGATTGGGAATTCGTCGTCGCCCCCGCGGGGTAGTACTTGATCGCGTGCACGAAGCCGCTCGCTTTCGCGCGTTCGACTTCGTCGGCCGACGTGGCATCGGTCAGGTAGAGCGTCATCAACGGCTCGAAACGACTGCCTTGCGGTCGTGCGCGAAGAATGCGGTCGCGGTAATCGGCGGCGTGCGCGGTGGTCGTCACCGGCGGTTTCAGATTCGGCATGACGATTGCTCTGCCGAAGGCCTCTGCCGTTGCAGGCAGCACGGCGCGAAGCGCGGCACCATCGCGAAGATGCAGGTGCCAGTCGTCGGGACGGCGCAGCCGGATGCGGTGAGGGGACATCGGAAGCCTTTGTTTTTCAACCATTGTAGCGGGGCCCGCGCGCCGGACGCCGCTCGTCGCAGGCGCTTTGGCGCGTTCGCGTGCGAAAGCTCGGCGGGCTATAATGCGCAATTTAGCGCGGGCGCCCTGCGATCAACGTTCACAGGGGGATTGCAATGCCTGACGTCGCATCGGTACGAAGTTCACGAACGGAACGAAGCATGGCCGCCAAAACTGCAATGGCAGTGAAAAAACCGCCTCGCGAGCTTACCGAGGAGGATATCCTCAAGGCCCCGGAAAAAGATTACATGAACGAGGCCCAGCTCGCCTTTTTCAGGAAGCGCCTCGAGGACATTCGCGATCAGATCCTTCGCAACGCCGACGACACCGGCGAGCATTTGCGCGAGAACGAGATCACGACCGATCCATCCGATCGCGCGACGCTCGAAGAGGAATACACGCTCGAGCTTCGCACGCGCGACCGGGAACGCAAGCTCTTGAAGAAGGTCGAAAAGTCCTTGCGCATGATCGAAGACGGCAGCTACGGCTACTGCGAGGAAACGGGCGAGCCGATCGGCGTGCCTCGACTCATCGCCCGGCCGATGACGACGCTCTCGATCGAAGCGCAGGAGCGCCGCGAACGGGTGCAGAAGCTCTACGGCGACTGAACACCATCGCGCGCTCCGGTCCAGCGCAGCGTCAGAGACCACTTTGGCAATTCGCTTGCAAAGTCGTCTCTGACTCCGCTTTGGTTCGTCCTCAACCGACATCCCATCGAAGGAGCCCGCCGATGTTCACTCTGCCTCCGCTTCCCTACGCCGAAAACGCGCTCGAGCCGATCATCTCGGCCAACACGCTGTCGTTCCACTACGGCAAGCACCACAAGGCGTACGTCGACAATCTCAACAAGCTCGCGGCCGGCACCGAATACGAGTCGATGCCGCTCGAGAAAATCATCCGCGACACGGCAGGCAAGGCGGACAAGGTCGGCATCTTCAACAACGCCGCGCAGGTGTGGAACCACACGTTCTTCTGGAACTGCCTGCGCAACGGCGCCGGCGGCAAGCCGAGCGGGCGCGTCGCGCAGATGATCGACAGCGATCTCGGCGGCTACGACAATTTCAAGAAGGAATTCGCGAACGCGTGCGTCACGCAGTTCGGTTCCGGCTGGGGCTGGCTCGTCGCGGACGGCGGCAAGCTCAAGATCATGAAGACGCCGAACGCCGAGAATCCGCTGTCGAAGGGACAGACGGCGCTGCTCACGATCGACGTGTGGGAGCACGCGTACTATCTCGACTATCAGAACCGTCGGCCCGATTTCGTCAATGCGGTGATCGACAAGCTTCTGAACTGGAGCTTCGCCGCGGAGAACCTCGGGCGGGCGTAACGGTTCGGTTGACTGCGCGACGCGACCTCCCGGGGTCGCGCTCGGCGCGAGAGGTGTCGAGAATTCCCTGATGGCCATTTTCGGCAAATCCACGACGCGTAAACCCGTCTCCGCGAAACCCGCCGAGCGCAGCGCTAAGCGCGAGGCGAAAGTGATGTCGGCACGCGAGCTTGCCGCCGAGGCCGAAGTTCGCAAGGGCAAGATGCAAGGCCTCGAGCCGCTCGGCGAAACGAGCCTTCGCGGCGCAAGCGCCATCAACTGGTCGACGGCGCCTAAAGCGATCGAAGTCGCGCAGGCGAACCCCGGGCTTTGCGACGTGCTCGAGAACGCGGCGCTCCTCTATGCCAACGGCCAGGACGGCGACGCGCGCGCGCTGCTCGAGCAAGGTGTCTCGAGCGATCCCGACGCCAAGCTCTCGCCGCTTGCCTGGCTCGCACTGTTCGATCTCATGCAACGCGCGAACGATCGCGCGGCATTCGATCGCCTCGCGATGCAATACCTGCTGCAGTTCGAGCGTTCGGCGCCGTCGTGGGAGGAGAAAGGCGCGAAGACGTCCGGCGGTGAAACGCAGCCGGGCGGAGGTTACATCGCGATCACCGGCAAGCTTTCGAGTCGCAGCGCGTCGCAGCTCGAAGGATTGAAACGCGGCCTCGAGAAGTGCGTGCCGCGAGCGCGTCTCGATCTGTCGGCGGTGACCGGCTTCGACGACGCCGGTGCACGACTGCTTGCCACCGATCTCGCCCGCGCGCGAAGCCAGCGGATGGAGCTCTCGGTCGAGCGTCCCGACAAGCTTCGCGCGGCACTCGAAACGGCAGTTGCGAAAGGCCGCGAGGGCGGCGAGGGCGCGTGGCTTCTTTCGCTCGAGCTCATGCAGTGGGCGCACGCGCACGAGGCGTTCGACGAGCGCGCGGTCGAGTTCGCCGTGGCGTTCGAGGTCTCTCCGCCGTCGTGGGAACCGCCTCCGGTCGGGCGTAGCACCCCCGCGTCGCATGACAAGGCGCCGCCGGCACCCCCATGCACCGACCGCCATGCCGATTCGGACATGGTCGTCTTCGAGGGCGTTCTTGCAGGGACATCGCCACCTGCGCTTTCGCGCCTCGCCGAATTCGCCGCGAAGCATGCGGTGGCCCCGATCGATATGAGCAGCGTCGAGCGCATCGATTTCATCTGCGCGGGCGCGCTTTGCAATGCGATCACGCGCATCGAAAGCCAAGGCAAGGCGGTGCAGATCGTGGGCGCTTCGCCGATCCTGCGCGCGCTTCTGCTGCTGATCGGCATTTCGCCGCGTCATTTCGTGAAGAAGACGGCCTGACGCGGGTCGCGTCGCGATGTCCGAAGTCTTCCACGGCACGACCATCCTTTCCGTGCGCCGCGACGGTGCTGTCGCGCTCGGCGGCGATGGACAGGTCACGCTCGGCCACGTCGTGATCAAGGCGAGCGCGAAGAAGGTGCGAAGGCTTTTTCACGAAAGGGTCCTCGCCGGCTTTGCCGGCGCCACCGCCGATGCCTTCACGCTCTTCGAGCGCTTCGAGGCGAAGCTCGAAAAGCACCAGGGACATCTGACGCGCTCGGCGGTCGAGCTCGCAAAAGATTGGCGATCCGACCGCGTACTGCGAAGGCTCGAAGCGATGCTCGCCGTTGCCGATCGCAATGTCTCGCTCGTCATCACTGGCGCCGGCGACGTGCTCGAGCCCGAGCACGGCATCGTCGCGATCGGTTCAGGCGGCCCGTATGCGCAAGCGGCCGCGAAGGCGCTGCTCGATCACACGCCGCTATCCGCGCGCGAGATCGTCGAGCGCTCGCTCGCGATCGCGGGCGAGATCTGCATCTACACGAATCAGCAGATCGTGGTCGAGACGCTGTGAGCGATGACGGTCGTACACCTCGCGCAAGCCCTCTTTCGGCGAGCAGGGAGAGGGAGCACGATGTCACGGCCGTCGAGCATGATGCCCTGATCGCCGGCGCCGGCCTCGTCGGGCTCGCGCTCGCGGCGGCGCTCGCACGCCATGGCCTTCGCGTAGTTCTGCTCGATCGCGGCGAGCCGTCCGCGGCGTTCGATCCAGCCACGTGGGATTCGCGCATCTATGCGATCAGCCCCGGCAGCGCGGCGTTCCTCTCGCGGATCGGCGCGTGGCAGATGCTCGATTGCGATCGCATCGAGGCGATCGAATCGATGCGCATCTTCGGCGATGCCGGCGCGACGCTCGAGTTCTCGGCGTACGAGCTCGGCGAGCGTGCGCTGGCGTGGATCGTCGAAGAGCGTGCGCTTCGCGCGGCATTGCTTCGCTCGATGCACGTCCCGGGCGTGGATTTCGTCGCGGGTGCGCGGTTTTCGTCCCTCGCGTTCTCGGCCGCTGCGGGCACGCTGACGCTCGACGACGGGCGCGCCTTTTCGGCGAGGCTTGTCGTGGCCGCCGACGGCGTCAATTCATGGGTGCGTCACGCGGCGGGGATCGTCGCCGAGCCGTCGCCTTATGGACAGCAGGGCGTCGTCGCGAACTTCGATTGCGACCTCGCGCATCATGGCTGCGCGCGACAATGGTTTCGCGATGACGCCAGTGTGCTCGCGTGGCTTCCGTTGCCTGGCCGGCGCGTTTCGATCGTCTGGTCGGCGCCGAACGCGCTGGCCTCCGAGTTGCTCGCGCTGCCGCCCGAAGCGCTCGCCGCGCGCGTCGCCGATGCCGGCGGCAACGCGCTCGGCGCAATGCGCGTCATCACGCCGGCCGCCTCGTATCCGTTGTCGTCGCTTCGGCTGCCCACGTCCATCGCCCACCGTCTGGCGCTCGTCGGAGACGCCGCGCACGGCGTGCATCCGCTGGCCGGCCAGGGTGTTAATCTCGGCTTCGGCGACGCGCAGGCACTTGCCGGCGTGCTCGCGGAACGCGGGCCTGTCGCCGACGCCGGTGCGCCGATCCTGCTCGAGCGGTTCGCCCGCAGGCGCGCCGAGCCGGTGCTCGCGATGCACGCGGTGACCGACGGGCTCGTGCGACTGTTTGGTCCGCGGACGGCGTGGCTGCGGACGTTGCGCAATGTCGGCTTGTCGGCGGTCGATCGACTGCCGATGGTGAAGCGGGCACTTGCGAAACCGGCGATGCGGTGATTGACTCGGTGCGCATCGAATATCTGGAGAACCGAATGCAACGAATGGAAAAAAGCTGGTCGATACGCGCGCGCGAAGCGCTCGCCGCTCTCGTGCTCGGCTGCACGACCACGCTCGTCTTCGCGCAGGGCGCACCCCAGCCAGGCGTCGCTGCCCCGGCTGCTTCGTCAACCGACGCGTCGGCGATCGCGGCGGCTGCGGCGGCATCGGCTGCGAACAACGCGACGCCGGTGCTCACGCCAGACGCTGCCGCCATTCGCAACGTGCTCGAACAGCGCTTCCCGGGCGCGAAGATCAGCCACATCGAGAAGTCGAGCTACTTCGGACTCTACGAGGTGATGCTCGACGACAATCTCATTTACACCGATCCCGCGGCCGCGTACGTGTTCGTTGGGTCGATGTACGACACGACCACCAAGCAGAATCTGACGGAGGCCCGTTCGCGGAAGCTGAACCGCGTCGCCGTCGACAAGCTTCCCTATCAACTCGCGTTCAAGCGCGTGAAGGGCGACGGCTCGCGCAAGCTGGTGATCTTCTCCGATGCCGACTGCCCGTTCTGTCATCGACTCGAAGGCGAGATCAAGGGCCTCGACAACGTCACGATCTACACGTTCCTGTTCCCGATCGATCAGTTGCACCCGAACGCGGCGCAGAAATCGAAGCAGATCTGGTGCTCGGCCGACAAGGCGAAGGCGTGGGACGCGTTCTTCGCGTCGGGCAAGCTGCCCGACAACAAGGGCGATTGCGGCGACCCCGTCGCGCAGACGCAGGCGCTCGGCAACTCCTTGCACATCAACGCTACGCCGACGCTGATCTTCGCCGATGGCACGATGATCCCCGGCGCATTGCCCCTTCCGCAGATCGAGAAGGAGATGGCGAGCGCGGAGATCGAGGCGAAGAAGCTGGCGGCAGCCCGCAAGTAAGATCAAAGTGGGGTCGGAGGCGACTTTCGGCAAAGCCAATGCGGGTTCGAAAGACGACTTTCGCATAAGGCTCACGAAGCTCGTCTTTGACCGCTTCAAACCATGGCCATTCTCGATTTCATCGCCAAGCAGTTCATCGACATCATCGAGTGGACGGACGACTCGCGCGACACGCTGTCGTTTCGCTTCCCCGACAATGACAAGGAAATCAAGAACGGCGCGCAACTGATCGTCCGCGAGTCGCAGATCGCGCAATTCGTCTATCTCGGGCAGTTCGGAGACAAGTTCGGCCCCGGCCGCTACACGCTCACGACCGACAACATCCCGGTCCTCACCGACCTCAAGGGTTGGAAGTACGCGTTCGCGAGCCCGTTCAAGGCCGACGTCTACTTCGTCGTCACGCGCCTTTTCACCGGCAACAAATGGGGCACCGCGAATCCGGTGATGATGCGCGACCAGGATTTCGGCGTCGTGCGTCTGCGCGCGTACGGAACGTACGACTTCCGCGTCGCCGACGTGCAGAAGTTCCTGAAGGAAGTTGCGGGCACCGACGATCACTTCCGGCTCGACGAATTCAACGACACGATGCGCTCGCGCATCGTGAGCGTGTTCTCGGACGCGCTCGCCCAGGCGAAGATTCCGGCGCTCGACGTCGCGGCGCGCTATGCCGAGCTCGGCGAGGCGCTCCTGCCCGTCATCAATCCGATCCTCGGCGACAAGTACGGGCTCGCGATGACGTCCTTCGTCGTCGAGAACGTCTCGGTGCCACCGGAAGTCGAGGAAGCGATCGACAAGCGCTCGAGCATGGCCGCCGTCGGCAATCTCAATGACTATGTGAAGTATCAGATGGGCCAGGGGATGGCGGGCGGTGGAACGGGTGGCGTCGCGGGTGTCGGCGCCGAAATGGCCGTTGGCATGGCGATGGCGCAACAGATGATCAACCAGCCGGGTGGCATTGCGGGACAGGCGACGAAGGGCATTGCAGCGGCGCAACCCGCGGCACCGAACGGTGGCGCGGCCGATTTGATGAATCCGGCGCAAGTTGCGCAGATGCTCGGCGTGGCCGAGTCGGATGTGATCGCGAGCCTGGAGTCGGGCGATCTCAAGGGCAAGAAGATCGGCACGCAATGGCGCGTGCCGAAGGCGGCGGTCGACGCATTCCTCGCGTCGTGACGGCGCAGCAGGAGGCGCGCTCCGTCGGCGAGCAGTCGGATTCGCAGGAAGCAGTCGAGCTCGCGCGTCCGAAGTTCGCCTGCCCCGCGTGCGGCGGCGAGGCAGTCTGGAATCCCGCGAAGGGCAAGCTCATCTGCCCGTTCTGCGGCACGCAATCGCCGGCGAAAATCGACACTAGCGGCGCGATCGTCGAGCACGATCTCGTCGCGGCGTTGCGCGCGGTTCCCGATGCGTCGCGCGGCTGGCAGATGGTGGCGACGCAGGTGCGCTGCCAGAGCTGCGACGCGATCTCGGTGCTCGACGCGTCGCGTCAGGCGCAGAACTGTCCGTTCTGCGGCTCGGCGCAGCTCGTTCCGTACAGCGAGACCAAGGCCGCGCTTCGCCCGGAAGCCGTGCTGCCGTTCGCCGTTTCGGAGAACGCGGCGCGCGACGCCATTCGCGCATGGTACGGCCGCTTGTGGCTCGCACCGTCCGCGCTCGTCAAGCGCGCGCTTACCGACACCGTGCGCGGCGTCTACCTGCCGTACTGGACGTTCGATGCGCAGGTCGAGGCCGACTGGACCGCCGAAGCGGGCCACTATTACTACGAAACGCAGACCGTGTTCGTCAACGGCCAGCCGCGCACGCAGCAGGCGCAACGCATTCGTTGGGAGCCGGCAGCGGGCCACGTCTCGCATTTCTTCGACGACGCTCTGGTTTGCGCGTCGGTCGGCGTGCAGCCATCGCTCATACGCGGAATCGAACCGTTTCCGACGCACGAAGCAAAACCGTACGACCCGGCGTATCTCGCGGGCTGGGTCGTCGAGCGCTACCAAATCGATCTCGTTGGCGCGGCGCAGCGTGCTCGCGCGGACATGGAAGGGAAGCTCATCGCGTTATGCGCAAGCCAGATTCACGGCGATACGTATCGCAATCTCGCGGTGCGATCCGATTACTCCGGCCAGACGTTCAAGCACATCCTCGCGCCCGTCTGGCTTCTGAGTTACACGTACGGCACGCGGCGTTTCCAATGCGTGCAAAACGGCGTCACGGGCCGCGTGTCGGGCCAGTATCCGAAGAGCCCGTGGAAGATAGCGCTGCTCGTGCTCGCCATCATCATCGTGATCGTCATCGTCATCACGATCGGCGGCCGACAATGAAAGCGGGGGTGCGATGATGCTTCATGCGATCGTCACCGGCGTCTCGCGCGGACTCGGCGAGGCGCTCGCGCGCGAGTTGCAGACGCGCGGCGCG
The DNA here is from genome assembly GCA_035252665.1 of Casimicrobiaceae bacterium. Taxonomy (GTDB): domain Bacteria; phylum Pseudomonadota; class Gammaproteobacteria; order Burkholderiales; family Casimicrobiaceae; genus VBCG01. The sequence continues at coordinate 8,847 of DATFCW010000046.1, forward strand.
TTCGTTCTCGGCATTGGGCGCGCTTCATCGCCGGTGCTTGCCGGGGAGCGCTATCGATTTCTGCGCTGCGACCTTCGCGATGCGGCCGCGCTTCCCGAGATGCTCGAGCCTGCGTTCGCCGAGATCGCAGCGCGGCGCCCGTCGGCGGTCTGCCTCGTGAACAATGCGGCGACGCTCGAGCCCGTCGGCGTCCTCGGCACGACGCAGGCGACCGACATCGAAACGTCGATCGGCGTCAACCTGATCGCGCCGACTGTCATCGCCGCGATCTTCCGTTACATCTTCGACGATGCGTCCGTTAGCCGGCGAATCATCAACGTGTCGTCAGGGGCGGCGCAAAGCGTCATCACCGGCGAGTCGCTTTATTGCATCGCCAAGGCCGGGCTCGAGATGTTGACGCGGACTCTGGCAGCCGAGCATGGCTCGGCAACGTTTCATGCGATCACGCTTCGACCGGGCATCATCGACACGCCGATGCAAACCTTCGCACGCTCTCAATCCAAAGAGACGTTGCCGAGCGTCGATCTCTTCAAGGGATTCCACGCGAACCGGCAGCTCGTGCCGGCCGACGCCGTCGCGCGCAAGGTCGTCGCGCGCCTGGTGCTCGCTCCCGTCGAGCAGGGACGCACGTACAGCTATGCGGAGTTGTGATTAGGGCCTAACAGGCCCTGGCTTCGTCGGATGATGATCCGAAAGCCGATGATCGCCCCGCGGCGTCCCGCCTGCCAGTGCAGGCAATAGCGCGTGGGAACGCGCGGCGCGAAGATACCGCTGTCCTGCGTCGCCTGCTCGCGCACGATCGGCGAGAGCACCGCGTTGCCTTCGCGATAACGAATGTCGAAATCGACCGGCGACGTGCTTTCGTAGCGATAGTCGAGACGATCGCCGCGGACGAGATCCGCGCACTCTTCGTACGCTTCGTACGGCGCGATTTCGACCCCTTGCGCTTCGCGCGGCACGCCCGGACGCACGGTCGGCGCCCCGCAGGACAGCGTGAGCGCCGCCGCGACCGAGGCGACGACCGCGCCTCGCGCCGACATGACGCTCACGGCGAACGGATCGCCGCGATGCGCAGGTGCACGCTCGCCCGGCGCCGCGCCCAGTCTTCGGTCAGGATCGCGTAGCGCAGGTGATCGCGCCATCGCCCGCCGATCTTCACGTACCGACGCGAATAGCCTTCGCGGGTGAAGCCGAGGCGCTCGACGAGCGCGATCGAGCGGTCGTTTGCAGGCTGCACGTTCGCCTCGACGCGATGCAGGCGCAGCTCGCGAAATGCGAAATCGAGACCGATCGCGAAGCCCTCGGCCATGTAGCCCCTGGCGGCGAGGGGCGCGAAAGCGTAGTAACCAACGTACGCGCTCTGGAAAACGCCGCGGACGATCTCGGAGAAGTTGATGACGCCGGCGAGCGCGTCGTCGTCGTTGCGAACGACAAGGAAGCCGACGTTGCGTGCAGCTTCGTCGGTCGAGCGATAGCGCTTGACGTAAGCGGCAAAGGCGGCCGGCGTACCGGGCGGCTGCACGAAGCCGTGATGGAGCGACCGGCTTCGCCGCGTCTGTGCGATGAAGGCCTGTTCGTCGCGTCGCCGCGGCGCTCGCAAATGGATACGTTTGCCTTTGAGCGACGAAGCATTCTTGCGCGTTGGCATAATCCAAACATTTTAGCGGGAGGCATTTTTTGAGCGCGTGGATAGAGGGACGCGTCGCCGGCAGGCGTCAGTGGAACGACATCCTCTATTCGCTGCTCGTCGATGCCCCGCAACTCTCGTTCACCGCCGGCCAGTTCGCGCGCCTGGCGCTGCCGGCCCCGTCCGGGTCGAAGGAGCCGATGATCGGCCGGCCGTATTCGTTCGTGAATCCGCCGTCCGCCAGGCCGCACGAGTTCTACTTCATCATTCTTCCGGAAGGGCCGCTTTCGCCGCGGCTTGCGCGTCTTGAGCAAGGTGAGCCGCTGTGGCTCGGCGCGCGCGCGAACGGCTTTTTCACGATCGCCGAAACGGCGGAAGCCCATTCGCTGTGGTGCCTGTCGACCGGCACGGGGATCGGTCCGTTCCTGTCGATGCTTCGCACCGACGATCCGTGGGCCAAGTTCGCCCAAGTCATCCTCGTCCACTCGGTGCGCTATGCGAACGAGCTCACCTATCGCGAGGAGATTGCCGGCGTCGCGCGTGCGCGAGCCGGTGCGTTCCATTACGTGCCGATGGTTACGCGCGACACGCATCGCGAAGCGGTGCCGGGTCGCATTCCGGCGGCGATCGAGGACGGCCGGCTCGAGGCGCGCGTCGGCATTTCGCTCACCAACGAGAATGCGCACGCGATGCTGTGCGGCAATCCGGCGATGGTCGAGGACGTGCAGAAGGTGCTCGCGGCGCGCGGGATGCGAAGACACCGGCGGAAAGAGCCGGGCCATGTCACGCTCGAGACCTATTGGTAGTTATTGCGTCATCGCGTTGCGCGTCTGCAATTTGACGCGGCGTCTCGTCGCGATGACGCAATAACGGTCCGAGTTCGAGCGTCAAAAGAACCTGACGCTCAACTCGGACAAGTCTTTACGCAATCGCTCGTCTGTGCCCATCCGTGGACGGTACGCCTGCGCCGGTGCACAATGCCGGCGCTCCTGAGCACGTTACCCACCGACAATCACCAGAGGGAGAGCTTTGATGGCGGAGCATCACGACGCATGCAATTGTTCCGACCGGCCTCGCCGGCGCGAATTTCTGGGCACTTCGTTCGCTCTGTCCGCATTGGCGCTCGTCGGAACGGCAACGCTCAGTCCATTGGCGCGTGCTGGTGCAATCACCCAGGCGCAGCGCGACAAGATGACCCCGGATCAGATCATCGCGCTCATGAAGAAAGGCAATCAGCGGTTCAGCAAAGGCGAGCGTCAGGATCACAACTATCTCGCGCAGCAGCGCGCGAGCGCGTCGGGCCAATATCCAGTCGCCGTGCTGTTGAGTTGCATCGACTCGCGCGCGCCTGCCGAAACGATCATGGACCTGCGCATCGGGGACGTCTTCAACAACCGCGTGGCGGGCAACATCGAGAATGGCGACATCCTTGGCGGCATGGAATTCTCATGCAAGCTGATGGGCGCGAAGGTCGTTCTCGTCATGGGCCACACCTCGTGCGGCGCCATCAAAGGCGCGATCGACAACGCGCAGCTCGGCAATCTGACCGGCCTGCTAGGGAAAATCAAGCCGGCCGTGGTTGCGACCACCTACACGGGCGAGCGGACGTCGAAAAACCTCGCATTCGTCGACGCCGTCGCGCGCAAGAACGTCGAGCTCACGATCGCGAACATTCGTAGCGGCAGTCCAGTGCTCGCCGAGATGGAAAAGGGCGGCGCGATCAAGGTCGCGGGCGCCATGTACAACCTGAAGACCGGCGTGATCGATTTCTTCGCTGCGTGACGTAACCCGCGCCGGGCCGCGCGATCAGTTCGCGAGCGTTCGCGACACGACTTCGCTCACGTCCGGCGACAGGTTCGGCGTCCTGGCGATCTTCGACAGGCACCGCTGCATCATCGCGCGGCGCGGCTCGGCGAACCGCTTCCAGAGATTGAACGCGCCCGCGATCGTCGAGGCGAGCTGCGGATTCGTCTTGTCGAGCGCGCGCACCTGGTCGGCGGTAAACGCGTAGCCCTCGCCGTCGCGCGCGTTGAACGCGGCGAAGTTCGAGAGTGAGAACGCACCGACGAGCGCACGCACGCGGTTTGGATTGCGGGCGTTGAAGCGCGGATGCGCGAGGAGCGCGCGAACGGTCGCCAGCGTGTCCGCGCGCAGGCTTCGCGCCTGCAAGCCGAACCACTTGTCGAGCACGAGCGGCTCTTCGCGCCATCGCTTCTCGAATGCGCCGTACAGTTCCTCGCGCACGTCCGCGTGCGAATCGCGAAGTGCGGAAAGCGCCGCGATCGCATCGGTCATGTTGTCGGCGTCGCGATATTGCGCGGCGGCGAGCGCGTGCGCGGCGGTGTCGTCGAGCGCGCCGAGATACCGAAGGCAGCGATTCGAAAGGCTCCTCGCGGCGATTTGCGCCTGGGTAAGCGCGTAGGCGCCCTTCGGGCGATAGCGCTCGTACGCGCGCTCGAACGCAACGCGATGGGCTTGTGCCAGCGACTTCTCGACGAACCGCCACGCGGTCATGATGCCGTCGGGATCGAGCGTCGGCTCGAGCGATGCGACGTACGCCGGATCCGGCGGCATGAGCGCGAGCGCAAGGAGCGCCGGGTCGCTGTCGTCGTCGGCGAGCAGTGCGTCGGCGATTCGCGGGAGGCAAGGCGGCAACGACAGCGCGCGTCCCTTTCGTGAAGCATCGGCAAGGGCGAGGATCGCATTGACAAACGAGCGTTGCGCCGCGTCCCAGCGATTGACCGGGTCGCTGTCGTGCGCTGCGAGGAACGCGAGGTCGTCCTCGCCGTAGTCGTAGGCGACGCGCACCGGCGCCGAGAAATCGCGGAATAGCGACGGCACAGGTTTCTGCCCAACGTCGACAAAGACGAACCGTTGCGACACCGCCTTGACTTCGAGCAGGCGCGTCGTCGCTCCGGGCTCCGGTTCGCCGTCCATCCGGAGCGCCATGTCGTCGCCGTTCGGACCGACGAGGCCGATCGCCATCGGGATATGCAATGGCGGCTTGCGGCGGCTGCCGTTCGGTTCCGGAAGGCTTTGCTCGACGTCGAGCGTGTACGTGCCCGATGCTGCATCGTAGCGATCGTGCACGGTGACGAGCGGCGTGCCCGCTTGCGCGTACCAGCGACGGAACTGCGACAGGTCGACGCCGGAGCCGTCCTGCATCGCCTGCACGAAATCGTCGCAGGTCACTGCCTGGCCGTCGTGGCGCTCGAAATAGAGATCCATCGCCCGGCGAAAGCGTTCGCGACCGAGCAGCGCATGCTGCATGCGAATGAGCTCGGCCCCTTTCTCGTAAACCGTCGCCGTGTAGAAATTGTTGATCTCGCGATACTCGTCGGGACGCACAGGATGCGCCATCGGTCCGGCATCCTCGGCGAATTGCTCGCGCCGCAGATATTCGACGGCGCCGATGCGCTCGACGGCGCGCGAGCCCTGGTCGCTCGAGAATTCCTGATCGCGAAAAACGGTCAAGCCTTCCTTGAGCGACAACTGGAACCAGTCGCGGCATGTCACCCGGTTGCCGGTCCAGTTGTGGAAATACTCGTGGCCGATGACGCCTTCGATCGAGTTGTAATCGGCATCGGTCGCCATCGCGGGATCGGCGAGCACGAGACGGCTGTTGAAGATGTTGAGGCCCTTGTTCTCCATTGCGCCGAGGTTGAAGTCGTCGGCGCAGAAGATCATGAACGTGTCGAGATCGTATTCGCGGCCGAAGCGCTCCTCGTCCCAGCGCATCGCTTTCTGGAGCGAGGCCATCGCGTGCCGGCAGCGCGGCAGGTTGGCGGGCGTCGAGTAGATGCGAAGCGCGATCTTGCGTCCGGACGCGGTGACGAAGTTATCCTCGAGGCACGCGAGATCGCCTGCAACGAGCGCGAACAGATACGTGGGCTTCGGAAAAGGATCGTGCCACGTCGCGAAATGGCGGCCGTCGGCAAGCTCGCCCGACGAGACGAGATTCCCGTTCGAAAGCAACGTCGGATAGCGTGCGCGATCGGCGCGGATGGTCACGCGATAACGCGAAAGGACGTCGGGTCGATCGAGGAAGTACGCGATCCGGCGAAAACCTTCGGGCTCGCACTGCGTGCAGAACACGCCGGACGAGATGTACAGGCCCTCGAGCGCCACGTTGCCCGACGGCGCGATCCGTGACGTGACCGATATCGTACAGGCGTCGGGCGCATCGCGAATCGCAAGCGACGCTTCCTCCACTGCGAGTCGCTCGCGCGGAACCGCTCGCCCGTCGAGCGTGACGCTGACGATCTCCTGCTGCTCGCCGTCGAGGACGAGAGGAAGACCGCGGTCCGCATCGAGCGCGATAGGGTTGCGACGCACCGCGTACGTCGCGCTCACACGCGTCGCATCCGGTGCCAAGTCGAATTCGAGTGCGATGTCGTCGGCGACGAACGCCGGCGCGCGATAGTCGACGCGTCGCCGCGTCTTCGCACGCGCTCCGCGAGGCAGCATCGCGGTCATCGCGCAATCATCCGTGCGTCTACTTAACGTCGAGCAATTCGACGTCGAAAATGAGCGTCGCGTTCGGCGGAATGACGCTACCCGCGCCGCGCGCACCGTAGCCAAGTTGCGGAGGAATCACGAGCGTGCGCTTGCCACCCACTTTCATCCCGGCGACACCTTCGTCCCATCCCGCGATCACGCGGCCCGCGCCAAGCACGAAACTGAAAGGCTCGTTGCGATCGCGCGAGCTGTCGAACTTCGCGCCGCGCGAATCGGGCTTCGACGTGTCTGAAAGCCAGCCGGTGTAGTGCACTACAACCGTGCGCCCGGCGACTGCTTCGGCTCCATTGCCTTGTTTCACATCGATCTTGTGCAATCCAGACTGTGTGGCATCCAACTTGCTTAGTCCTTGCGCTGTCGAGGTGGGCACATGGCTCGCGGCTGCGCATGCGATTGCAAGCCCGCCGAGCATCGCGAGTGCGATTCGTCGCACAGGATGCGGCGACGGTGAGAACAGGCGAGATGCGGTGGGCATGCGACGACCTCGGTGTTGGAAATGACGCCGACAGAACGTTCGGCGAAGCGTGCTTTTCGATTTGCAAGCGTGCGCCATTTTAACCGACCGCACGCTCGATACGCGTATCGATCCGCGTGCAAGAGGAATGTCGACGATGGAATTGCCGATGAACGCGCCTCCTTCGAAACCGCTTCGCCGATGAACCACGGAACGCATTGAACGATTGTCGATGAGCGCACTGTTCGCATTTCTCTCCCCGGGTCCGCGCGATACTGCGGACCCGATGGTTTCGATCAAATCGGCCGCGGCCTGGCTTCGCGAGTTGCCGTCGCTCGACGTCGTCGCGCGCCAGCAGCTCGTGATGCGCGCGTTCGATGGCATGCGCCAATCGCGCCGGCCCATCGATATCGCGCGTGCGCAAGGGTTGCAGTACGCCGACGCGGCGCTCGGCGCCGATCGCCGTCAGCTCTTCAAGCAATACGTCGACAGTCTCGAATCCGCGCCGAAGGTGTCCGAGCGCATCTGGCAGGCGAGCCTCGATCTCGCGCAGGCATTCATCGCGGCGTACCAGCGCGTGCTCGAGGAAGCGCTCGCGCCATCGGCGTACGGTCGCTGGAAGTCACACGTGCCGGTTCTCTTCGCGCGCCTCATCCATTATTACGGCACCGACGCGAAGCTCCGCGTCTGCCGCCACGAGCGCTGGATTCCCGCGAAGTGGGTCGAACTACATCGCGCGTATCTGCGCGCCACCGAGCTCGGCGTCGATCGCGTGCCGACCTCGCTCGGTGTGTCGGCCGGCAACGGGACGCAATGGACGATCGAGCAGGAATACGTCTTCACGTTGCTGCTGCACCAATTGAACAGCGGTAATCTGTCGCCGGCCAATCTCGATTGGGCGGCGTCGCAGGTTCGCGGCGCGAGCCGCAAGCTCGAGCTCGTCGCGCTGCCGAAGTCGATGGAAGGCTTCTTCGTCGATCTCGCCGGACGCAGCGGACTCGTTCGCCGCACCGGCCAGGATGCGGGCGCGATGCTGCGCTATCTCGACACGACGCCGCTCGCGAACCAGCTCGACATGATGCTCGCGGCGCTGCGCCATTCCGAAGAGACCGATCAGGGGCCGGTTGGACCGATCAATCAGCAGCGTGCAATGATCCTGGAAAAGGCGCGCGCCGCGATCGCTCCCAATCTCAACACCGACATGCGTCGCGATCCGCGCACGCCGTGCGCGCTGGCCGCGCGCGTGCGCATCGGCATCGCGCGCATTCAGCACGAATTGAGCGCGCCGCGCGACGACCAGGCAGCCAACGCCGACACGGCGACCGGCGAGGAAATCGAGGTCTACGCGGTTGCGGGACCGCCGCGCGCGAAGCCTCGCGTGCCGGACGAGGCCGATACGCTTTCGTCGAGCCTCGCGACGTTCTCCGACCCGGTCTGGCAAATCAAGGACCGCAGCATCGCGGGCCTGCGCATTTGCGCGGGTGGCGGCGTCGGGCAGACGCTGATGCTCGGTGCGCTCGTCGCCGTGCGTCAATCCGACGCCTCGCACTGGGTGCTCGGCGTCGTGCGTCGACTCAATAAACTATCGAACGAGGACGTGGAAGCGGGCGTCTCGCTGATCGCCGAGCGCGTGGTCGCCGTGACCCTTTATGCGAAGCGCGAGGTCAAGCAGGAGCTCGGCATCGTCGTCAACGGGCTCGACGCGTCGATGATGGGGCCGCGCTTCGAAGGCCTCTACCTGCCGCCGCCTTCGCGCCCCGACAAGCCGCTCGTGGTGAAGACGCTGATCGTCCCGACGCACGAATATCACGAGGGACGCAAGGTGATTCTCATCACCGGGCGATCGATCTACACGGTCGCGTTGCGGCAGTTGATCGAGCAGCGCGGCGACTGGAGCTGGACGGCGATCCAGATCGTGGAGAAGCAGGTGCGCGCATCGGAGTGAAAGCGGCACGACGGCGCACAAAAGAAGCGGAACGTCCAAGACCGGATGAGGGACGAGGCAGGAGAGTGCTTCGGCGAAACGTCTCGCTTGACCCCTCTCATCCCTCGCCCCTCACGCCGTTCTTGCAGTTACGGTTTTCTCGCACTTACTGGTCCAACGGCCGGAAGCGCAGCTCGAGATTTCGCTGAAATAAATCGGCCGGCACGGGCTTGGGCAGCGGCGATGACTTGAGGATCGCACGCTGCACCGCGTCGTCGTAGGCGCGAACACCGCTCGACTTGCGAAGCTTGACGTCGATGATCTCGCCGGTCGGCAACTGGACGACGTCGAACACGGCCTCGGGATTGCCCGGGATATCGGGCGGCAGATTGATGTTGCTGCGAATGCGGCTTCGGATCTTGTCGATCCATTCGAGCTGCGCGCGGCTTCGCGCTGCGCCGGCCGCGGCTTCTTCGGCGCGTACGCGCGATTCCCGTTCGGCCTCGGCACGCATCCGCGACTCACGCTCGGCCTGAGCGCGCATCTGCAATTCGCGCTCGGCCTGTGTGCGCATCTGCGATTCCTGCGCCGCCTGCGCGCGCATCTGCTCGAGCTGGCGCTGCTGGCGAAGGTCGGCCTGGTGCTTCTCCTCGGCCTTTCGCGCCTCCTCCTGCTTGCGCAATGCTTCCTGCTTGCGAAGCTCGTCCTGCTTGCGGAGCTCTTCCTGACGCTGCGCTTCGGCCGCCTGTTGCTGGGCGATGCGCTCGGCCTCGCGTTTCGCCTGAAGCGCGATGTCGGCTTGCGTGTCGGGTTTCAGCAGCGGTTGCGGCGGTTTGAGCGCCAGCGGCGGCGGCATCGGCGTGAGCTTGGGTTGTGGCAACGGTTTCAGCAGCGGGCGTTGGATCACGGGCGGCGGAGGCGGTGCATAGAGCTCCGCCGTCACGGCTTCCGGCGTCCGATTGCGCCACGACACGGTGAACACGAGCACGCCGACGAACAGCAGATTGACGAAGATCGCGAGGATCAGCGCCGCCCACTTGCCGCGCGGTCCTTGTGCGGGCGCCGGCCGGTCGTGCGGGGACATGACGGTAGCCATGGCTTCGGTGCTAGGCTGCCGGTGGCCGCGCCATCAGGCCGACCTTTTTCACGCCGTTACGCTGCAGCACGTCGAGGACGTCGAGCACATCCTGGTAGCGCGCGTCCTTGTCTGCCTCGATCACGACCGGGCGCTCGTGGTCCCCCTGCGCCTGCAACACCGCGGAGACGAGCTCGTCGCGCGATACCCTTCGAGATACTTTGGTGGCGCTATCGATCAGCGTGATGGCTTGTCCCTTCAATTGCACGTCCAGGGGCTGCACGGGTACCGTGAGCTTCGACCCCACGGACGGCAACTGGATTTCACCCGGTGCGACGAGCGGCGCCGTGATCATGAAAATGACGAGCAGGACCAGCATCACATCGATGTAGGGAACGACGTTGATCTGGTTGATCGGCTTGCGGGCGCGACGCATGCTGGCCCTACCCTTGTCTTTGCAAAATGTTCGAAAACTCCTCGATGAATGTTTCGAAGCGTACGGCGAGCCGATCGACGTCGTGCGTGAAGCGGTTGTACGCGACGACCGCCGGGATCGCGGCGAAGAGGCCGATCGCGGTCGCAATCAGCGCCTCGGCGATACCGGGAGCAACGTTTGCGAGCGTCGCCTGGCTGACATTGGCGAGACCCCGGAACGCGTTCATGATTCCCCAGACGGTGCCGAAGAGGCCGATGTACGGGGACACCGAGCCTACCGTCGCCAGGCCGGCGAGGTGCGCCTCGATCGCGTCGATCTCCCGCTGGTAGGCTGCGCGCATCGCCCGCCGCGCCGCGTCGAGCGTCACGTCGGCGGCGCTTCCCTGGCGGCGATGCTTCGAGAACTCGCGGAAGCCCGCCAGGAAGATCTGCTCGAGACCACCACCCACCTGCGCGGAACCGGCCTTGCGATAGAGCGCTTCGAGGCTTCCGCCCTGCCAGAACTCGTCCTCGAACACGTCGGTGTCGCGGGCGATGCGGCGCAACTGGAACATCTTGAGGAAGATCTGCCACCACGACCATAACGACAGAATTGCGAGCAACGCGATGATCGCCTGCACGATCACCGAAGCGTGGATGATCAGCGTCAGGAACGACAGGTCGGTGTGCAGGTTCATGGATTCATAGCCACCGCCGGCCGCGACACGTCGCTCGCGTCGCCAAGCGCGCGTGCAAGCGCCGCGGGCATCCGGGCGGCGCGAAAGCGGACCGCATCGACGCAGGCGAGCGCGATCGCCGCGCGAACGAGCGCTACGCCATCACGCGTGACTTCTTGCGCCATGACAAGCCTGCACGCGCCGCGCTCCCGCACCTCGACGCCAACGTCGAGGCGGTCACTCAATCGGGCAGGGCGCAGGAAATCGATCTCCGCGCGATGCACGGCGAAGGCCACGCGATGCTCGCGCTCGAACGCGGCGAGCGGGAAGCCAAGCGATTCGAACCACTCGGTCCGCGCGCGCTCCATGTAGCGCAGATAGTTGGCGTAGTAGACGACGCCGGCGGCATCGGTGTCCTCGTAGTAGACGCGAATGGGGAAGGTGAAATGGATCCGGGTCACGAGGCGGGAAAGAGATCGCCCGCGGTTCCTGCCGACGGCAATCCGAAATGCCGATACGCGAGCGCGGTGGCAACGCGGCCGCGCGACGTGCGCTGCACAAACCCCTGCTGAATGAGGTAGGGCTCGAGCACGTCCTCGATCGTGTCGCGCTCCTCGCCGATCGCCGCGGCGAGGCTGTCGACGCCGACCGGTCCTCCCGCGAATTTGTCGATCACCGTCATGAGCAGCTTGCGATCCATCGTGTCGAGGCCCGACGCATCCACGTCGAGCATCGACAACGCTGCGTCGGCGACCGCACGCGTGACATTGCCCGAGGCGCGCACTTCGGCGAAGTCGCGCACGCGCCGCAGGAGCCGATTCGCGATCCGCGGCGTGCCGCGCGAGCGCCGCGCGAGTTCGAGCGAGCCTTCGTGCGCGACGTCGATCGACAGGAGGGTCGCCGAGCGTGCGACGATCCTCGAGAGCTCTTCCGGCGAATAGAACTCGAGGCGCGCGACGATGCCGAAGCGGTCGCGTAGCGGATTCGTCAGCATTCCGGCGCGCGTGGTCGCACCAACCAGGGTGAACGGCGGCAGGTCGATCTTCACGCTGCGCGCCGCCGGTCCTTCGCCGATCATGATGTCGATCTGGAAATCCTCGAGCGCGGGGTAGAGGATTTCCTCGACGATCGGCGACAGCCGATGGATCTCGTCGATGAACAGCACGTCGCGCGGCTCGAGATTCGTGAGCAGCGCCGCAAGGTCCCCCGGCCGCTCGAGCACCGGCCCCGACGTCTGGCGCAAGTTAACGCCGAGTTCGTGCGCGAGGATGTGCGAAAGCGTCGTTTTGCCAAGCCCGGGCGGCCCGAACAACAGCACGTGATCGAGCGCCTCGGCGCGCTTTCGCGCGGCTTCGATGAAGATCCCGAGTTGCTCGCGGATCTTCTCCTGGCCGATGTATTCGGAAAGACGGCGCGGGCGCAGCGCCCGCTCGTAGACCTCTTCCTGCGTGCCGCCGCTTCCTCCGGCGACGATACGGGCAAGCGCGTCGTGCTCGATCGCCATTTCAGGAGTCGGAAGTCAGAAGACAGAGGGCAGAGATGTCCACGTCCTCAAGGTGCGAAAAGGGTGCAAAGCTCATGTTTTAGCGAGAAGCTTCAATGCCTGCCTGATGCCGTCGGCGACGTCGACGCCGTCGGGCAATTCGCGGACGGCAGACGCCGCTTCGCGCTCGCTGTAACCGAGCGCGACGAGCGCGTGCATGATATCCGACGATGCAGGTGGCGCGCGATTGATGCCGACCGTCTGCGTAATGTCGGCGCCGAGCTTGTCCTTGAGCTCGAGCAGAAGGCGCTCGGCTGTCTTCTTGCCGATGCCGGGCACGCGCGTGAGCCGTCCCGTTTCCTGCAGCGTGATCGCCTGTGCGAGCTCGCCAACCGAGAGACCCGACAGCACCGACAGTGCGATCTTCGCGCCGATGCCGTTCACCTTCAGCAACTGGCGAAACGCTCGGCGCTCGCTCTCCGTGCCGAAGCCGTAGAGGAGGTGCGCGTCCTCGCGGACGACGAGATGCGTGAAGAGCGTGACGCGTTCGCCGTTGGCGGGGAGGTGATAGAACGTGCTCATCGGCACGTCCACTTCGTAGGCGACGCCCTGGACGTCGAGCAGAAGCTGAGGCGGATTCTTTTCGAGGAGGGTGCCGGACAGGCGACCGATCATGAGGCGTGCATTCTACGCGCGGAAATTGGTGCCAGAGATGTATTTCTAATTGGTGCCAGAGATGTATTTCCGCATCGTGGAAATACATCTCTGGCACCAATTAGCTCACCAGCAGCCGGCCGCTCCGCACGCGATAGCCGTGACGTGCCAGCATGCCGACGCCTGTCGATGCGTGCGCATGGCAGATCGCGGCGGCGAGCGCATCGGCGGCGTCGAGCGCAGGAATGCCCGGCAGCGCGAGCAGCCTTCGCACCATCTCCTGGACTTGCGGCTTGCGCGCGCGTCCCACGCCGACCACGGCCTGCTTCACCTGACCCGCCGTGTATTCGGACACGGGCAGGCCGGCGAGCACCGCTGCCGCGATCGCCGCGCCGCGCGCCTGACCGAGCAGAAGCGTCGAGTTAGGGTTGAGGTTGACGAACACCTTCTCGACAGCGACCTCGGTCGGCTCCTCCTCGGCGATCACGTGCGCGAGGTCGCGGACGATGACGCCAAGGCGCACCGGCAGGCTCGATCCGCTGGCGCGAATGCAGCCGCTCTTCACGTAGACGAGCGCGCCGTCGCCGATTTCGAGGATGCCGAAACCGGTGACACGAAGCCCGGGATCGATCCCCAGGATGCGGCGGACACCGTTCGGGCGCACGGTCGCGGCGCCGCTTTCGCGCTACACGTCCTCGAACACCGCGGACGTGTACACGTTCTGCACGTCGTCGAGCGATTCGAGCGCGTCGACCAGCTTCTGCATCCGCTGCGCGTCCTCGCCGCGCAGCGCCACTTCATTGAGCGGCTTCATCGTCACGTCGGCATATTCGGGCGTGAGCCCGGCTTTCGCGAGAGAATCTCTGACCGCGATGAAGTCGTTCGGTCCCGTGATGACCTCGATGCTTCCGTCTTCGTTCGTCACGACATCGTCGGCGCCGGCATCGATCGCCGCCTCCATCACCTTGTCCTCGTTGCTGCCCGGAGCGAACACGATCTGGCCGACGTGACGAAAGAGGAAGGCGACCGATCCTTCGGTGCCCAGGTTGCCGCCGAATTTCGAGAACGCGTGTCGCACGTCGGCGACGGTGCGCGTGCGATTGTCGGTCATGCAATCGATGATCAGCGCCGCGCCGTTCATGCCGTAGCCCTCGTAGCGCACTTCCTCGTAGTGCGCGCCCTCGAGCCCGCCGGCACCCCGCTTCGCCGCGCGCTCGATCGTGTCCTTCGGCATGTTGTGCGCGGTCGCCTTGTCGATCGCGAGGCGAAGGCGAGGATTGAACGACGGGTCGCCGCCACCGAGCCGAGCCGCGACCGTGACCTCCTTGATGAGGCGCGTGAAGGCTTTGCCGCGCCGCGCGTCGGCGGCGGCCTTCTTGTGCTTGATGTTCGCCCACTTGCTGTGACCGGCCATGCCTGCTTTCGATGTCGCGCGAGCATCGAAATTATACGGCGTGCAACAGGCCCTGACGCTCGAGAAACTGCGCGAGCGCCGCGAGCCGCACGTTCGCGTCGTTCACCTCGAGCATGCTCTGCTTGATCGAAAGCGGCAGCGGCAGAAGCTCGGCGAGGCGATGACCGACCCACGTCGCATCGTCGTAATGGACTTCGGACGGAAAGTTGCCCGGACCGAGGCGCGATGCGATTACCTTCAGGATTCGCGCGAGCGGCGCGTGGCTTCCGGCAAGCGGGACTCGCGGCTCGTCGTCGAGCATCGTCACTTGCGCGACCATCGCGTCGCATGCATTCGCGGCATGGCTTTGCACGCGAAAGCGTTGCCCGCCGATCGTCGAGACATAAAAGATGCCGAGTTGCGGCATGTCGATGTTGACGATGCGCGCGAGCGTTCCGATCGTCGCGATCTCCGGAAGCGCGCCGTCGCCGCGCGCCACTTCGTCGCCGCGCGTGATCAGGCAAACGCCGAACGGACGTCCGTCGCGAAGGCACGCCTTCGTCATGTCGATGTAGCGCTGCTCGAACACCTTGAGCGGCAGCAGGCCATCGGGGAAGAGCACGGTGCGCAGGGGAAAGAGCGGCAGCGCTTCGTTGATGCGCTCGTCGGCTTCGTTCATCGGAAAGCGATGTGCAGCGCGCGACGCGGTCACCGGCTCTCGCCGGGCGCGAGCTCGCGGTGGCGCACGAGCACCTGATAGCGCGGAGAGAAAGCATTGACGAGACGCTCGGCGAGATACACCGAACGGTGCTGTCCACCGGTGCAACCGATCGCCACCGTCAGGTAGTTGCGATTGTCGCGCGCGTAATCGGGCACCCAGCTCGCGACGAAGTGATAGATGTCGGCATACATGCGATCGACTTCCGGGATCGCTTCGAGAAACGCGATGACGTCGCCATCCTTGCCCGTCAGCGGCGAAAGCGCCGGTTCGTAATGCGGGTTCGGCAGACAGCGCACGTCGAAAACGAGATCGGCGTCGAGCGGGACGCCGTGCTTGAAGCCGAACGACTCGAATTGCAGCGTGATCTGCGACGGATCGACCGATACGAAATCCTTGATCCATCCACGAAGGCTTGCGGCGGGCAGTTCGGATGTGTCGAACGTCGTGCCGAGTTGGCGCGCGTGCGAAAGAAGATCGCGCTCGTATTCGATCGCCTCGGTGAGCGTGCGATCGACGCTCGAGAAAGGATGGCGCCGTCGCGTTTCGGAGAATCGCTTGACGAGCGTTTCGACGGTCGCA
>DATFCW010000047.1:0-3765 GCA_035252665.1 Casimicrobiaceae bacterium
CGCCGATATTGTTCGCGATCTTGAGCTCGATGGCTTCGTCATCCGCCTGCGCGCCCACGGAGCGCCGGTCGGCGATCACGAGCGCGGTTCCGCCGGCCGCCGCGCCGATGACGAGCGGCACGCAACCCGACAGCAGCACCGACGCGGCGGTCAGCATCGCGAACATTGCAAAGAGCAGTCGTTTCGTCATGCATCGTCTCCGAGCAGCGTGGCGTCGACGACGTCACACAGGCAGTGAATGGTGAGCAAATGGACTTCCTGAATGCGCATCGTGCGCTCGTGCGGAACGCACAGGTGGACGTCCCCGGGCGCGAGAAGCTCGCCCATGCGACCGCCGCCCTTGCCGGTCAGCGCGACGACGCGCATCTCGCGCTCGTGCGCGGCAATTACGGCGGCGACGACGTTCGGCGAATTGCCGGACGTCGAGATCGCGAGCAGCACGTCGCCCTTTGCGCCGAGCGCGCGCACCTGCTTCGCGAACACCTGCTCGAACGAATAATCGTTGGCCACCGCGGTGAGCAGCGACGTGTCCGTCGAAAGCGAGATGGCCGGCAACTCGGGTCGCTCGCGCTCGAAGCGGCCCACGAGCTCCGCCGCGAAGTGCTGCGCGTCGGCGGCCGAGCCGCCGTTGCCGCACGCGAGGATCTTGCCGTCGGCGAACAGGCAATCGGTCAGCACCGCACCGGCGCGCGCGATTTCCGCGGCCATCGATTGCGCCGCCGCCTGCTTGAGCGTCGCGCTGTCGGTGAAATGCGCGCGAATGCGCGCGAGGTGATCGATCATCGCGGGGGCGATTCTATCAATCCACCGCGAGCACGTCGCGTTGCCATTCGATCGCACCCGGATCGAGTGCGTCCATCAGGATCGCATCGAAGCGGCACGGCGGTTCGTGTCGCAGCGATGCAAGATAGCCGCTCGCCGCGGCGACGAGGCGTGCACGCTTGCGTGGCGTGATGCTTTCGGCGGCGCCGCCGAACGAACGCGACCTCCGCAGGCGCACCTCGACGAACACGAGCATCGCTCCGTCGCGCGCGATCAGGTCGATCTCGCCGGCGCGCGTGCGGAAATTCCGCGTCACGATCGCGAGGCCTTGCCGCATCAGGTAATCGGCGGCAAGCGCCTCGGCCTGTGCGCCGGCGCTCGTCAAGGAGTCGAGTCGAGCGGCACGAGCACGCCGTCCCGATAGACGCCGATGCGGCCCTCGCGCTGGAATTCACGGTCGCGACCGAGACTCACGTGGCCCGTCGCGCCGTCGAGCTCGAAGCGCTCGGGCGGTGCGTCGGTGAACGCGTCGGCGATGCGAAATGCATCGCGGCCGAGCGCGTAAAGCCGCGCCAGCGCGTCGCTGTCGTAATCGCGCCGCTGCACGTTCGCGAACGCCGGCGCATCGGGCGTCAGAAGCCACGGAATTTCGACGACGCGAACGCCGTCGAGGTCGCGCGCGACGGCCGGGCTCGGCCGCTCGAACACGAGTCCGCTCGCATACGCGACGATGTTGCCGATGAAGGGTTTCACGAGCGCCGCATGATCGCCGGTGACGGCGAGTACGACCGCGTCGGGTGGGTCGTGCGAAAGCGTGCGACGCAACGCGGTCAACGCCTCGGGCGCCGGATCGAAACGCAACACGGCGGGCGCCGCGCCGCCACGCTTGGTCCATTCGGTTGCGAACGACGCCGCGAGCCGCTTCATGAGCGGGGAATCGCCTTGGACGATGTCGATCGAACGGAAACCATTCGCGAGCGCACGCCGGGCGAGCGTGCGGCCGTCGCTTTCGACGGTTAGCGGGAACGTGTAGATCGCGGGCGGCAACGGCGTGCCATCGTCGAGCTGATTGAGCGCGAGCGTCCATGGCAGGTCGGCGTTCGCGAGCGCGAGCGCGCGCAGATCGTCGCGAACGAGCGGTCCGACGGCGACGCGAACGCCCTTCGCGCGCGCGGTCTCGAACGCTGCCACGACGCCGTCGCGCGCGTGCGGAATGACGACGCACAAGCCGCCCTTGCCTGCGGCGTTCGCCGCGTCGAGGAAGCCGTCGCGCACCGCGCCTGCGGCACGCGCGAACGCGGGCTCCTCGAGCGGCAGCACGAGCGCTACGAGATTGCTCGTCGGCGGGGCCGGAATGCGCATACCGGGCGCTGGCGTTGCCGGCAATTCCGAAGGCACGGCCTGCGTCTCGCTATTTTCGATGGGTGGCGGCGGAAGCTCCTCGTACGCGGGCGGAGGACCGTTTTGGGGCAGCGGCGCTTCCTGTGGCGGCGGAGGCGAGATCACGCGCACGCGAGTTGCAGGGCGCATCGGCGCGCACGACAATGCCGCGGCGGCGAAGACGAGCGCGATCAGCGCGCACAAAGCGCGTCGCGCGGACAACGGCAGCGGAGCAAAGCGGAATGGCGGAGCGCGCATGAGGGAAGGGACCACGAGATGGGCGATCGACGCCGCGGAGGCCCCGTTTCGCGCCGAGGGCGGCTCATTATATGTGGTGGCCACGCCGATCGGTAACCTGCGCGACGTCACGCTGCGCGCGCTCGACATTCTCGCGAGCGCGGACATCGTCGCCGCCGAAGACACGCGCGTCGTATCGACATTGCTTGCGCGCTATCGCATCGTCGCGCGCACGCAGGCGTTTCATGCGCACAACGAAGCGCGCCAGACGGAAGCGCTTGTTGCCGCGCTCGATGCGGGGCGAAGCGTTGCGCTCGTAACCGATGCCGGCACCCCTGGCGTGAGCGATCCGGGTGCTCGCCTCGTTCGCGCCGCGCGCGCCGTCGGCCATCGCATCGTGCCGATCCCCGGCGCGAGCGCGCTCGTTGCCGCCGTGTCAGCCGCGGGCCTCTCCGCCACGCGCTTCGCGTTCATCGGCTTTCTGCCCGCGCAGGCGAAGGCGCGGCGCGAGTGCCTCGCGATGATCGCGCGCTGGTCGATCGCGCTCGTGCTCTACGAGGCACCGCATCGGATCAAAGCGACGCTCGACGAGTTGGCGCGTGCGCTGGATCCCGCCCGCATGCTGACGATCGCGCGCGAGATGACGAAGGCGTTCGAAACGATCGCGTCGATGCCGCTCGGCGAAGCATCGGATTGGATCGCGCAGGATGCGAACCGATCGCGCGGCGAGTTCGTGCTGCTGGTCGACGCGCCGGCCGACGACGACGCGACCGTCACGTTACCGTCCGACGTCGACCGATGGCTCGCCGCGCTGCTGTCCGAATTGCCGCCGTCGCATGCGGCGCGTGTCGCAGCAGCGGCAACCGGGGTCGCGCGCCAGACGCTCTATGCGCGCGCGCTCGAGATTTCCGCGCGGCGCGCGCGCTGAACGCTCGCTTATACCCCGAGATGCCGCCCGAGCGCTTCCCCTTGCTGCGCGAGCGACGCCGACCAGCCTTCGAGCACGACCATGCCTTTTTCGATCACGATCGCGCGATCGGTGTTGGCGAGCACGAGCCGGTAGTTGCGATCGACGATCAGCGATGCGATGCCGCTTTGCCGTATGTCGCCAATGACGCGCCACAGCGCTTGCGCGATCTGCGGCGCGAGGCCTTCGGTCGCTTCGTCGAGAATCAGAAGCTCCGGGTTGGTCATCAACGCACGGCCGATCGCGAGCATCTGCTGCTCGCCGCCCGAGAGCGTTTGACCCCCGCTCGATAACCGCTTCGCGAGCTGCGGAAATGTCTCGAGCACGCGCTCGAACGTCCATCCAGGGCGCGCGTCGCGCGGCGGCCGCGCCGCGAGCAGCAGGTTCTCGCGCACGCTGAGATTGGGAAAGATGCCGCG
>DATFCW010000048.1:0-9036 GCA_035252665.1 Casimicrobiaceae bacterium
GGCGGCATCTGGCGCGTCGTATAAAAAGGCGTGTGTCCGTCAGGAACCTTGGTGATCGGTTTTTGCTCGCTCATAAATCAGCCTCTTTCCGTGAAGTCGCGATTGGAAATCGGTCGCATCGTCGATGGATCGATGTTCGGCGCGGCACCGACCGCTCCACCAGCTTTCATCTCTTCGTCGGTCGCATCGCGCACCATCAGCACCTCGAGCCTGAAGACGACCCCTCTGCCGCAAAGCGGATTGTTGCCGTCGACCGTCAGCGTGTCGTCATCCATGCGCGTCACGAGGAAACTGCGGGTCTGGCCCTTGTCGTTCTCCATGAGGATGGAGGTTCCGACCTGCCGGTACTGCTCGGGCACGTTCTCGAGGTGATCCGTAAAGACGAGCGACTCGTCTCGAGGACCGAAGATGCGATTGCCGTCGATCGGCACTTCGATCACATCACCAACGCACTTGCCCTCGAGCTCCTCGTGGACGAAAGGGGCGAGGATTTCATTGTGTCCGTGAACGTAGCCTAGCGGAAAGTCGACGCCGGTGAGGACGCGTCCCGATTGTGCGTCGATCACCTTGTAGGTCAGCTCGACGAACTTGCCGTCCTGGATGGCTTCCGTCATGTCGAACCGCGTCCGCTCGCTCAGAAGATCGACGCCGCAAAAATCCGCACCTCGCCCTCTTCGTAGCCGAGAACGAGCCTTCCGAGCCATTCGCCCGGCTTCTTGCTGCTTCGTTGCCGATAAAGAACGGTCACGTGCTCGCCGCGCCGGATGATGCCGAGATAATCGAAATCGTCGGACAGATTCCTCGCGAGCTCGCTGTTCGCGAACTGATGGTTCACCACGATCTGATTCATCGCGAGCGCCAGCGATTTCGCAAACCTCTTGACGAATTCCCCGTACTTGCCTTCGTTGGAGTACTTGAGAAGATCGCGCCACAGCGCATCGGCCATGACGCGTATTTCCTCGTCGGTTCTTTCGATGATGTTCAAGCGGACAGCTTCTGCGCCGGCGCCGGGCTGCCGGTCACCACCGGCTCGTCCTCGGCCAGGTGATAGCAGGGCGCCCTCTCCATCGTGTATTCGCCGGTTTCCGGATCGCGCCGCGAAACGGTCAACACGTGCCAGTTCTCGTCGTCCACTTTCATGGCATCGCCTCGGTAGTAGTAGCCCGGCCAACGCGTTTCCTTGCGGAACAGCGTGTGTTGCGTCACGCACTCCGCGGCCCGGTGGCGATGCTTGAGCTCCCATCCGCGCAGCAATTCGTGAAGGTCCTTCGCGGCGAGCCTGTCGAGATCTTCCTCCATGATTCTGAGCTTCTTGAGGCAGATGTTCAGGAGCTTCTCGTTCGTCATGTAACCAACGGTGTAGCCGCCGCAATACTCGTCCATCAGCTTTTGCAGGCGATCGAGTCCCTGCTGCGGATTGTGGAAGTGCGGGTTGACGGTGCCCGCCACGACCGCATTGTGATAAATCTTGTAGTGCTCGAGCGGCTTGTATATCTCCTTTCTGCGACGCTCGATCTGCGCGTCGGAGACGACGATGCCTTCGGCCTTTCCGTCGTCGATGTACTTGCACGCAGCCTTCGCGGCGAGGCGGCCTTCGGTGAACGAACCGGATGAGAACGCGTGCGGCGTGCCGCCCACCGCATCGCCTGCGCCGAACAGGCCTTCCACCGTCGTCATGCGGTTGTAACCCCAGAAATACTCGGGCGGGGAAACGTCCTCCGGACCCGAGCACCAGGCGCCCGAGCATGTCGCGTGCGAGCCCATGACGTAAGGCTCGGACGTGGTGAGCTCGGGATTCTCGTTCTTCGGATCGACGTCCGTCGCGGCCCACAGAACCGCCTGACCCACCGTCATGCCGAGGAAGTTTTCCCAGCCAACCTCTTCGAGATGAGGATCCTGGAAGGCCTTCATCGTCACCATGTGAATGGGACCGCGGCCGGCTTTCACTTCGCTGATCAATGCATGATTGCGCAAGCACGTCGGGATGGGCCGATGCGTGAGGTGCGAAGCTTCCGGATCGAGATATGCCTTGCCCACCATCTGCTGCAACTCCGGCCACCACTTCGATTCGTACTCTTCGCCCACGGCGTTTTGCGTGTACGTCTTCAAGTGCAGGAAGTACGCGCCGACCGGTCCGTAACCGTCCTTGAAGCGCGCGAGCACGATCCGGTTTTCCATCTGCGTCATCTTCGCGCCGGCGTTGATCATCAGCCCGTACGCGGACGCGGACGACCACGGCGCATACCACGTGCGCCCGGCACCCTCGCCCGTCGAACGCGGCTTGAAGATGTTGGAGGCGCCACCCGCGCCACAAATCACGGTCTTGGATTTGAAGACGTGATAGTTGCCGGTTCGGACATTGAAGCCCACCGCACCGGCAACGCGGTTCGGCTTGCTTTCATCCATCAGCAGATGCGTGACGCAGATGCGGTTGAAAACCTTGTCGGCCGATTTCTTGGCGGCTTCGGCGACGATCGGCTTATACGACTCGCCGTGGATCATGATCTGCCATCGACCTTCACGAAGGTAATGCCCGGTTTTCGGGTCCTTCATGATGGGCAGGCCCCACTCTTCGAACTGATGCACGGTGGAGTCGACGTGACGCGCCATGTCGAACAGCAGGTCCTCCCGCACGAGTCCCATCAGGTCGATGCGAGCATAGCGGACGTGATCCTCGGGATTGTTCTCGCCCCAGCGGGTGCCCATGTAGCAGTTGATCGCATACAGCCCTTGAGCCACGGCGCCGGACCGATCGATATTCGCCTTCTCGGCAATGACGATCTTCTTGTTCTGTCCCCAGAAGCGCGCTTCCCATGCGGCACCCGAGCCGCCAAGACCCGCACCGACGACCAGCACATCGATGCCGTCTTCGATGATCGTGTGGTAGGCCATCAGTAGTACACGCCTTTCTTGAGCTTGAGGCCGGCGTCCTTGAGCGAACGCAGACCACCGTCATCCAAGCGGATATATTTCGGCTCGTTGTACAGGAGTTGGCCGTCGCGCATTTCCTTGCTCGGCCCGGGAACGTCCGCGAGCTTGGGGATCGCCGTTCCCCAGGGCTTCGTGGTGATCGGCGACAGGAAGTTTTTTTCCGTGCCGTCGCGGAACTTGATCCTCCACGCGATCGTGCCCTTGCGTTCGTCGCGATCGACACGAACGCTGTGACCGAGCGGCGCGAAATCGGCATATCCGCGCACGTCGATCGCATGCTGGGGGCAAGCCTTCACGCAGGAGTAGCACTCCCAGCACATGTTCGGCTCGATGTTGTAGGCCCGGCGATAGGTCGGGTCGATGTGCATGATGTCCGATGGACAGATGTCGACGCAGTGTCCGCATCCGTCGCATCTCGTCATGTAGACGAAGGTTGGCATTCTCGTCGCCTCCTCGAGCTATTGCTGATTGAGCTTTCTAGTGGCCTGTAACGGGGGAATCGGTAGTGAACGAAGGTGGTATGGCGCCGCTATTCACGCCGAGTGCGAGGCGCCGTTGCGAAGCAATGGCCGATCCCCTTGTGAGCAACGGCAACGAAGCAATCGGTGCGAAGAGCAAGCCAGACACTATCGATTCCCCCGTTACAGGCCACTAATAGTGGTGGGGTGCCTCGCGATTGATGCCGAGGCCCATATCCATTGGAGCGTCGCGCAGCAATTCCATCGAGTGCCGCCTTTGCTGCTCGGGATCGTCACGCGTTTGCGTCGGCAGATTCTCGGCCGTGCCGTTCGCCCTCGATACGCGTTTCTCGAAGGCTGCCGCCGGCTTGTAGAACATGTGAGCGAACTTCGACCACGGCACGCCACAAAAGAGCACGATGGTCGCGACGATGTAGAGCCAGAAGATCACACCCACGCCGCCGCCGAGGGCTGCCCAGATGAGACCGAGCGTCACGCTCACGACGAGCGAGAGGACGAAAAGGTCGGCCTTCATGACGCGTATTGCCGGGTTTCCCTCGGCAGCGACATCGACGCGAATGAAGAACCAGTACCAATAGCCCCCGACGACAACCATGAGGCCGCCGATCCACCACAGCAACGGCCAGACCGCCGGCGTGGACGTGGCGGCAGAGGGATAGCCGAAAACCATCACCGCCGTGGCGATCACGTAAAGCACGAACCCGTACATGCCGAGCAAGTGCGCGACTCGGCGCTTCTGATTGCAGAACTCGCCAGAGGTCGCCACGTCGACGGCTGCGGTTTGCGCGGCAATCGCGACCAACTCGCCGCCTCCCAACTCGCGGCCTTTGCCCTTGGACGCGCGCATGTTGGCGAAGAAATACGTCGCGCTGCGCTTGTGGACCATGTCGAAGAGCGTCCCGACCACGACGGCCAGGATCATCACCACCAGGAACCACTGCAGGAAGTCGGCAGGCAGCGACGCGCCCGCGACGGCGAACGGATTGACGCTCGGCATGGATTTTTCCTCCTCCTGCGCCCTATTTTATGTGGGCGGTCGGGCGGCGACCGCAAAATCTTGCTATGCGGCCATACAGCGGTTGAATGGCCGGTCGGGTTTTGACGTAATCCTTCGGCAGGCCGGAAGGCGCCGTTACGGCGGTCCGTTTCGCGCGAGATCACGAAATGCCGGACGTTCGCTCAGCCGCTCGTAGTAAGCCTCGACTGCGGGCAGCGCCGGCCGATCCATCGGCGTTGCAAACCAGCGGTGCGTCGCGAGGCCGATGCCGATGTCGGCCAACGTGAACGTCTCGCTTGCCGCGTACGCGCCTGTGTGCTGGATTTGTGCGTCGAGCAACGTCATGCGCCGATTCCATTGGTCGACACTGTCAGCGATCGCCGACGGATCACCGTGCTTCGGGCTCTTGCGCACCAATCCCATGAATGCGTAACGCCACGCGTCGTTCAACTCGGTCGCCTGCCAATCCATCCATTGCTCGACGACCGCGCGCGAGCCGACCTCGCGCGGCAGGAGATCGTCGCGTCCATGTTTCGAAGCGAGATAGCGACAGATCGCGTTCGATTCCCACAGCACGAAAGACCCGTCGCGAATCACGGGCACGAGGCCGTTTGGATTGAGCGCGAGGAATTCGGGGGTGTTCGTCGATCGGAAGCCCGTCCCCCATTGTTCCTGCCGATACGGCTGGTCGATCTCCGCGCAAACCCACAGCACCTTGCGGACGTTGATCGACGAGGATCGACCGAGAATTTCGAGCATGGGTTGCCTTTCCAATCAAACTCGCGAACCGAAGCGCGCGAGCGTTCTCGCGCGCACGCGCTCGGCTTCCACTTCACGGTAACGCGGCTCGGCCGATGTCACGAGGGAGTCAATGAGTGCCCGCGCGACGGCGGCAACGTCGTCGACCGCTCGCGCGAATGCCGCCTCGTTCGCCTTGGAAGGCCGATTGAATCCGCTCAGCTTGCGCACGAATTGCAGCGACGCCGCACGAATCTCCTCGTCGGTCGCGGGCGGATCGAAATTGAAAAGCGTTTTGATATTGCGGCACATGATAGCTCCAAGGATCGTGAGCGACGACGGATCAACAGAAACGTGAATTGGGCTGCCTATCGACTCGGCCGCCGGACACGGGCTACGCAGCCGTCAGCGCGAAGCTCTCATGCTCGGCAATCGTACCAATTGATGCATACGAAACGCCGTTATGACGATACGAATTCGCCGAGGCTTTCAACGTCGCGAAAAACGTAGTCCGGCCGCGGAACGGCATCGTTGAGTTCGATCTGGCGCCGGTTGATCCAGGCGATGGTCAAGCCGAGCGGCTTACCACCGACCAGATCGGTGAATTGCGACTGCCCCGCATGCAGGATGTCGCCCCTCGAGCAGCCCGCATGATCGATCAGGTATCGGAACAACGCGCCGTCGGGCTTATAGCCGCGCGCGCGTTGCGCCGTGCACACCAGATCGAATTCGCGCCGTAGCGGCGTCAGCGCGAGGAGGTCATCGTCGATATTGGACACGACGGCCAGCCGGAAGCGGCGCGACAGCCGATCCAGCGTGCGGACCACGTCATCGTAGAGAAAGAAGCGGGGAAAATTTTCGAAATAGCGCTCGATCAGACGGCAATCGCCGGTGACGCCGAAATGTGCGAAGGCTTCCTCCAGCGAGAGCTCGCAGATCTCGCGATAACTCCGATACGGTTCCCAATAATGAACGATGTTCCGGTGCTCCCAATATTCCCAGAACGCTTTCACGTCGACGTGTCCTGCGCCGACGTCGCCGAGAATGCGCTCGAACGCGCCATAGGAGCTTTCGCGAACGCTGATAAGCGTGCCGAACACATCGAACGAGATCAGCTTCAACATTCTCGCGCGCGCCACCTAGCCTTCCGCGCCCCTGCGCCACTTCACTTCGGCCTCCTCCCAGGCGCTGATCGCCTGCAGATCCGGCACCCATGCGAGACCCGACTTCGCGTCCGACGAAACGGCTTCCGGAGTCACGACGACGTCGAGCAGCGCCGGACGCTTCGCGAGCGCCCGCTCGATGGCGCCAGGCAAATCCTCGGCACGCTCGACGCGCTCCCCATGCAATCCGAATGCGCGTGCCATCGCCGCGTGATCGGCGTATTGCAGGCGCGTTCCGACAACCTTGCCGTGCGTTTCCTCCTGGTCGCGCACCTCGATCGCCCATGCGCCGTTGTTCGCCACGACGATGAGTATCGGCACCTTGTGCCGCGCAGCCGTGTCGATTTCCATGGCGTTGAAGCCGAACGAGCCGTCGCCCGTCAGCACCGCCACCGTGCGATCGGGACATGCGAGGCCGGCCGCGATCCCGAATGGCGTGCCGATGCCGATGCAGCCCAATGACCCAGGATCGAGGTAGCTCGTCGCCGGTACGCCGACGCGCGCGAAGCTCAGGAAGTCGCCTCCGTCCGCGACGATTACTGCATCCTTCGGCAGCGCGTCGCGAAGCGCTGCGAGCAATTTGTTGGGATGCATGCGGCCGTCGCGACCGGGCGGCGCATTGCGCATCGAATCGAGCAACTTCGCCGTGCGCTCGACGTGCCTGGCACGGACGCGTTGCGACCAGTCGCGATCACCAGCGGCGCTTCGATCCACCGCGGCGTCGAGGATCGCCTCCAGCGCGAGGCTCGGCGTCGCGAGAATCTCGACCGTGCCCCGACGATTGTCGCGCAGCTCACTCGCTGTATCGGCGATGCGCAAAAGCTTCGCGTTTCCGTACACGGCGGGCGAGCCGTACGCGAGCTGGAAGTCGAGTCTGCGTCCGAGCGTGACAATCACATCGGCATCGCTCATGACCGCGCCACGCATCGCGGCGACCACCGACGGATGATCCTCGGGAACGAGACCGCGGCTTTCGCCAGTGTCGAGGTACAGCGCGCCCAGGTGATCGAGCAGCTTCACGAGCGGACCTGCAGAACCGCGCGCGCCGCGGCCGCTGATCACCAGCACGCGCCGCGCGGACCACAGCAGATCGACCGCGCGCCGCACTGCATCCGGATCGGGAACGATGCGAAGCCGCGGCTTGCGCGCGAAATGCTCGTCGAGCTGCATGGCCTTCGGCACATCGGCGCGCAACGTGTCGACCGGAAAGTCGAGGTAGACCGGGCCGGGATCTCCACCCTGCCCGAACGCGCGCGCGATCGCCTCGTCGAGCGCCTGCGGAATGAGGCTCGCCTCGCGCACCGTGTGCGCATAGCGCGTGAGCGGCTTCACGAAATCGGTGTGCGTCATGTCCTGCAACGCGCCGCGATTCTCCTGCGGACGCGGCGGCAGGCCCGACAGCACCAGCACCGACGCCTTCGCAACGTGCGCATTCGCGATGCCGGTCATCGCATTCGTAACGCCGGGACCGGCGGTGACGAGCGCAACGCCGAGCTCACCGGTCAGATCGGCATGCGCATGCGCCATGTATACGGCGGCGCGTTCGTCACGGACGTCGACGATGCGGATGCCTTCCGCGTCGAGCCGCATCCACATCGGCATGATGTGCCCGCCGCAGAGTCCAAATACGCGGTCGACACCTCGCGCGCGCAAAATACGCGCGATAACGCCGGCGCCGGCGTTGGCAGTGATCGGTGGCGGAACGATGGCCATGAGTAGCTCCTCGGTGAACGGTCGTCACAAAATGCGCGGCAGAAGCGCGAGGCACAGCGAGAGCGTGAGCGCTGACAGGATCGTCGACATCATGATCGTCGTCGACGTCACTTCGATGTCGCGCTTGTAGAGATCGGCGAGCATGAAGGCGCCGGTACCCGTCGGCAGCGCGCGCTCAGGATCACGACGAGTTGCGCATCCATCTCTCTCAAGCCGAAGGCGTACACGGCCAGCAGCGCGGTGATGACCGGTTGCACGAGAAGCTTGAGCGACACGGGCGCGAGCGGCCGCGGGCGCGTCGCTTCGACCCACGGCCTTGCATTGCGCGGATCGCGTCGAGGCGAGGATCGGCGCGAGCACGATCGGGTTGCGGACGAGCGACTTGCTGACCTTCACCACGGTCGCACCGAATGCGTGGCCGCGATGCAAGTCCCATTCGAGCAGCGCGATCGCGAGCCCGAACAGCACGCACGCGGTGAGCGCGGCCGCGATCGTCGCACCGGGCGAACTCGGCGGCCCATACGCCAGGAAGGCGAGCGGCAGGCCGATGTAGCCGGTGTTCGGATAGCAGCCGGACAGTGCGTCGAGCGCGCGATCGCCGAAGCCCGTTTCTCGCGTGCGATGAACATTGGCACTCCGAACACGAGGAGCGCACCGATGATGAACGCGCGGCGAAGCCCGGCTGGTTGAGGTTCGACGGCGTGACATGCGCGACATTGTCGAAGATGAGCGCCGGCAGCGCGAGGGTCGCGACGTAACGGTTGAGCTCGATGTACGCGCTTGGTTCGAGGATGTTCACGTGCGCGAAGCGTAGGCGAGCGCGATCAGGCCGAATATCGGCGCAAGGATGTCGAACACGATCGGTCAGGTCGTGCTCGTGAGCCTTGCGCGCAGCACCCGATGCAGGATCTTGCCTGTCGCGGTGCGCGGCATTTCGCTCTCCGCCATGAACGTGACGGCGCGCGGGCGCTTGTAGCCCGCCATCTTGTCGCGGCACCAGTCGAGGACGTCCTTT
>DATFCW010000049.1:0-8504 GCA_035252665.1 Casimicrobiaceae bacterium
TGCTC
Organism: Casimicrobiaceae bacterium; assembly: GCA_035252665.1. Classification (GTDB taxonomy): domain Bacteria; phylum Pseudomonadota; class Gammaproteobacteria; order Burkholderiales; family Casimicrobiaceae; genus VBCG01. The sequence continues at coordinate 6 of DATFCW010000049.1, forward strand.
CCACGCGCGCCACCTCGTGCGATCGACATACGTGAACGTGTCGATCTCGATGCGGTCCTCGGGAAAGATCCGAGCGTCGCGCTTCTTTCGAAGCACGACCCATTCGAGCTTGCCGCGCTCGTCCTCGGACCAGTCGAGGATCTCCTCGGCGCCGTACGCCGTCAGAATCGGCGTGCCGAGCCCCGCGTCTTCTGCTTGCTTCTGCGAGAGCGCGCCGACCTCGATCGCGGGGCGTCCGATGAGCCAGCCGCAGCGGCGAACGAGGAGCAGATCGAGAAACGAATCTTTCGAGAAATCTAAGAGCGTGTGTCCAGAGCCATCGGCATTCGAGAAGAACGCCGCCGACCAATCAGGAGCCTCGGCACCGTCGACTGGCCTGATCTTCGGCGGCTGGCTGTAGAGCCAATGCCGAAAGTAATCGAGCATCGCGCCGAAGTAGCCGATGAAGTAGGCGCGCTCCCATCGCGAGATGTACTTCGTGTCGGCCTCGCCCTCGAGTTGAAAGAGGAAACGGCGGCGGCGATTTCGATTCGCGAGTAGATCGATCGGCGTCGTCGAGATCGACGTCGCCTGCGCGCGCGTGGCTGCTTGCTGTCCGGCGGCGCGCAGGAACTGTTCGCCACCCGTATAGAGCAGTCGGAAATTGCTCCACGGATATTCCCAGTAGACGTACTCGGGATTCTTCTTCGCGAGCTGCTCGTAGTTGATGTCGTCGAGCGGATCGCGCGCCGACTTCGCCTGGGTCGCGACGTCGGGCTCGAATGCGATCGCCTGTTCCATTCGCAGCTACGCTCGCGACTCGTAGATGAATGCCAGCGGAGACGGCATCGGCGCGACGGGCGGCGAGATGGGCGTACTCCAGATCGGCTGCACGGTCGGGCTCGACGCCGGCAACGGCGCCAACGCAGGCGCCACTTCGGCATGCGGGAGCAGGCCACCGCATTGCGGACAGCACCGGCAGATACAGGGTTGCATCGTGATCCTCTCAGAAGCGGGGCCCGCACTTCTCGCGGTAGCGGTTATCGGGTTCGCCGCTCTCGTAGCGCGATGACTCCATGAGCGCGTAGCGCATGGCATCGATCGCGTGGTCGCTCTGGTCGGGCGCCGGAAGATCGCTGAAGCCATCGACCTTCTTGTTTTGCGCCCATTGATAATTGCGAATCTCGCGGATCAAGTTCTTGCAGGTGTCGAGCACGCGAAGGCGCGGCCTACCATCGATCGGATGCATGAGCTCGGCGCACTTGCGAACGCCGAAGACGAGATCGTTATCGGCGGTGCGGACGGGCAAGCCGAACCGCGCGAACGTCTCGCGGTGCTCGGGCGACTCGGGATCGCAATAGAACATCCCGATTCCCCACTTGTTGCGAAGGCGTCTCGCCTCGGTGACCCAGGTGTGGTCGAGCCTCGAATCGGAGAGAATTCGATTGGCCGCGTAAGACTCGTCGAGCACGAGATATTGATTTCCGAGCTGCCCGACGACGACGATCGCACCCGGCGAGTTCCAACCCCAGTCGACGCCGGCGACGACGTTCTTCAGGATCGATCGAATCGGGTTATAGGCGCTGAGCCCATATTCGCGCGCGAGCTGCACCTCCGACACGATGTGTGTCGCTTCGCTCCACTCGTCGAAGACGTTTCCGATGAACGCGTCGAATGAGGCCTCGTACTCGCGCTCGAAGTAACGCTTGGGAAGCTGCCGCTTGGCTGCTGCGATCTCCTCGCGCGGGATGATCGGGTTATGGGCGGTGGTCCACTTGATCGTCTCGTACTCGGGATCGAGACCGGACTTGAGGACGATCTCGTCGTAGAGCCAATTGCGGCCGAGCGGCGTCGTACTGAAGAGCGCCCAGCCCTTGTGATCCGAGAGTCGCTGTCGTAACTGACCGAGCCACGCATCGGCCTTCACGCGCGCCGCCTCGTCGATCCAGATGCCGTGTAGTCCGGTCGAAACGAGATGAAGCGGATTGTCCGCGCTCTTGAACTCGATAAGGACGTCGCCAACCAGCCAGAGCGAATTGTCCGTAGCGAAGTAACCTTGAATCAGACTCGGAGGCAGGCCTTCAAAGAGGTAGCGCAGCGGTTCGCTGAGAAGTGCTTCGGTCGGTGCGACGACCCAGTAATGAAGACGCGGTCTGCGCTTTCGACCGATACCGGCGACCTTGTTTCCTTTGCCGCTTAGAACGTCATTCGCGACTCGGCGAATGAATTCGACCGCGGCTGCTTTCGTCTTGCCACCGCGGGCACCCGCGGCCGCACAGAGGAATCGCTTTCCCGAGGCGTGAAAGCGCGCCTGGCCGTCATGCGCCAGGTAATCGGCGAACGGCTCAGGTATCACGCAAAGTCTCCGGGGTACACGCCAGAACCTCTGGGCGAGTTGGCGATTCGATTTGTTAGGGAGTCGCGATCGATTCGGCGCCGCTGTCGGCGCGCACTACTGAGTGTCTAATACTCTACGCTCGAATTCCCTGACCATCGTACCTGGAAGTTTTGCGAGTTTTGCGTCCCGTCGAGAAATTCGCTTAAGCGCGACTCGAAAAAACGAACCACCCGTCTAACCGGTTCGAGGTAGCCAGTGCAATCGGCGCTACGCGGAAGCGTTCTCAACGCGCACTTCTGACTGTCTAATATCCTACGCTCGAATTCCCTGACCATCGTACCCAAAAGTTTTGCGAGTTTTGCGTCCGTCGAGAAATTCGCTTAAACACGACTCGAAAACCGAACCACCCTTCTAATCGGTTCGACGTAGCCAGTGCAATCGGCGCTGCGCGGGAGCGTTCTCAACGCGCACTTCTGACTGTCTAATATCCTACGCTCAAATTCCCTGACCATCGTACCTAAGAGTTTTGCGAGTTTTGCGTCCCGTCGAGAAAATGATCAAAACCGCAGCGAAAAATCATTCGCTGTGCAGCGAACACACCTACGCTTCGGTGTTAGCGCGGAACCTTTGAACAAGTCGCGATCCGCTACCGTGTTGTAGCGTAGACCGCGCACCCCCTTTCGCTTTGGGCGCGTCGGTCATCGCGCCATCTGTGCGGAAGCTCTAAGCCCCAAAGCTGGAGCACTTCACGCATCGCCTCGCGATCAGAAACGCACCACAAACCGCGAGGACGACCATGCCGAAGAACAAGAAGACCGACGCCTTCAACACTGCCAATCAATCGATAGCGGAGCTCGCCGAACAGGCGCAGCGCCTCGAGGCCGCTGGTAACTGGGGCGACGCCGCGCAGGTCTGGCAGCGCATCGCTTCGCACAAGAATTCGTCGAAGAAGGCGCGCACCGAGGCGAAGGGCCGCGCCGCGGCCGCGCGCGTGCGCGCCGAGGCCAAGGGCAGCAAGGCCACCGAAGAGGTGATCGAACAGAACACCACGCCTCCGCAGAACGGCGACGACGCGCGCGCCAACGCGCCCGAGGAGACGACGAGCGTCGAAGAGCCGCCCGCCAATGTCGCGCCCGAATCGATTGAGGAGGCGCCGAAGGAGAGCGTCGCGCCCGAGGCGCCCGCGCCGAAGAAGACGCGCACGCCGAGCGATGCGACGCTGCCCGAGATCGGCACGCTGATCCAGAAGCGCGATCGCAAGGGTCTGGTGCGCGCCGAGTGCAAGGTGGTCGAAGGCGGTATCGAGTACAAGGGCACCACGTACGGGTCGCTCTCGGCCGCCGCGCTCGCAGCGTCCAAGGATCTCGGGCTCGGCGCCAAGACGCTCGACGGCTGGGCGTGGTGGGGTTTGAAGACGCGCGAGTCTTCGCCCGCGAAGAAGGATCTCGGCGAGACGCTCGAGCGCGCGTTTTCCAAGTACCGCGAGCGGGTCGCGTCGCTCATCAAAGCCTCGGCCGGCGATGATCTCGTCAAGATCGGCAACACGCTCAAGGCGCAGGCCACCGAGCTCGCCACGATGGTCGAGCCGAGCGAGACACCGGCCGCGTAGCGCACAAACGAAAAGAGCGCGTCGCGAGGAAGTCCGCGACGCGCTCTTTCAAACCACGACCAGAGGAAAGCGATGGGCTACATCTATGCACGTGGAAGCCGCCTCTGGGCCGGCTTCTGGGATCACACCAAGAAACTGCATCAGAAGCAGACGCCCTTCGTCGTCGGGCAGGAGGACGACGCACGCGCTGCGCTCGAGCGCGCCGAGGCCGAGGTCGCAGCCGGCGTCGATACCGAGACGATCGTCATCGGACCGACGACGGTGAAACAGCACATCGAGACGTGGTCGCAATCAAGGATGGACCAAGGTGTGGGCTGTGCGTTCGACGATCGCACGCGTCTTCGCAAATACGCCGTGCCGATCATCGGCCAACTCGCATTCGACGAGGTTCGCCCGCGCCACATACGCGATCTGATCCGAACACTGGTTCAATCGAGCGGCTTGGCGCCGCGATCGATTCGTCACGTGTATGGCGCGCTCCACGTCATGTTTCGCGACGCCGTCGTCGACGAGATCCTTCCGGCGAATCCCTGCGTCCTCAAGAGCGGAGACCTTCCACGCAAGAAGGACAAAGATCCCAGGTGGCGCCCGGGCGCGATCTTTACTCGCGCCGAGGTGCCGCAGCTCATCTGGGATGACCGCATCCCCAAAGACCGGCGCGTCCTCTACGCGCTCCTCGCGCTTGCGGGCCCGCGCTTCGGCGAGGCTTCGGCGGCGAGGTGGTACAGCTACGATGAGAAGATCGAGCCGCTCGGCCGTCTCGTGGTCGCGACGTCGTGGTCCACCAGGCGCGCGATCGAGAAGTCGACCAAGACCGAAGAGCCGCGCTCAGTGCCGATTCATCCCGTGTTTGCCGAGATCCTCACTGAGTGGAAGCAAACGGGTTGGCGGGAGATCATGGGGCGTGATCCGACGCCCGAGGACTTGATCATTCCTTCGAGGCGCGGCGCCAACCGGGGCGTGAATCACGCGCTCCGCCGCTTCCACGAAGATCTCGATCGGCTCGGCCTCCGCCACCGACGCCTCCATGATCTTCGGCGCACGTTCATCTCGCTCGCAATCTCCGACGGCGCGCGCCCCGACGTGCTCAAGCGCGTGACGCACGGGCGGCCCGGCGACATCATGGGCGTGTACACGGAACTCCCGTGGGAAACGCTCTGCGAAGACGTGGGCAAATTGAAGATTGCCAGGCCCGCTCCGGCCACGCCGCCGACGTCGCCGCCGGACAATGCGATGTCGATCGAGATCGTTCATTGATAGCGATCTCGGATGCTCTCGAGCTTCACCGTGGCAACGCCGAGATGCCGCTTCGATTCAGGTAGCTCGGTGCGGACCTTGTCCAGACGTGCAAGAACCTCTTGCACGTCTGCGCGGATTACAAATCGTCTGGAGGGAGACGCAGTGTAGCGGCTCAAGAGTCGGAGCACAATCTCGACGACTGCTTGCGTGGCATCCTCGTAGCGGACCGCACGACGTACCGATGCGGTGATTGCGTTTCGATCGACGTCTTCAGCGCGTGCGAGCGCGTTCGACGCGACGCCGGTGAGGCGCAACGTGGCCGCGCGCGCGACGCATCGGGCTGGATGTCCGTGCGGGATACGTTCGTCGGGATCGAGACCGTACCACTCGCACGCAGCCAGCGCCGACAGCGCGTGAAATTCAGCGAGGGCGGGGAGCGCGCACGACTTCGCGCGCCTCAGGAGTAACGCGCCCGCCTCCGAGGGCGTGATCGTCCTGTCGTCGCTCATTCGCGAGCATCCTTCTACCCCCGCGCATGTCAAGCATTCGCAGCACTCTCGTCATGTCGAAATCGTCCTCTTCTGTTGCGACCGCCAACAGAGTTCACTCAGAGCCGATGAGATTTCAGAACGGAGAACGGGGCAGGTCGCTACTGAACGAAGGTGTAGCACTGCATTTCAACATTGCAATACCGCGCAATCCACAATGCAATCGCCTGTCAATGCGATCGCAATCGTCCTTGCGCGTAATAGAAGAGCGCGTTGAGAGCTTCGTCGCTGGCGCTTCGCAATTCTCGAATGAACGGTCTCAGTCTTGGATCGACGATTGCGCGCAAAGCCCACGCTCTAGGCTCAGGCGGTAGCTCCTCCAGCACTCGGATAATCCGAGCGCTCGGTAGCTCTTCGGACAATACGCCCGCTCCAGTCATGGACGTGGAACCGCTCGGCCGTATCGAATCAGGATTGAGCTGTAACCGGCGAAGCGCCTCGCTGAACTTGAGCCAGTACTCGTCTGAGAGTCGTTGGCGGCGAAGAGCGCGTGAAACCGTGGCAGGGCTCAGTCCAGTTTCGTGCGCGAGATTGACCTGATGGAGCCGCCGGCTACTAAGCAGCCGCTTGATTGCCTCTCCCTCGTGAAGTGGCTCGTCCTCCTCCCGCGCTGCGGTGCGCTCTTCTGACGATCGATCGGCTGGTCTCTGCGGTTCGTTCAACACGCGCTCCTGATAGGCATGCAATACACATATGGTTAGACCTGCAATACACACGATCTTAGCCCGCAAGAGTACACGGTCGCCGATCGCAAAAGCGGTTGATCGCCCGCCGAGTTCATTCACAACGACGAGCGAATGAAGTCAGTCGCCCTGAACCGAAACGTTGCGGCGTCAGCGATCTGTGATCTGCATTCGCCGAGCCTTACAGACGCCCGAGCAATTTCGTTCTGCAAAGGAGTATCTCGCTTGACTGAAATCAACAGTGGAGTTCACCAGCTTGTCTCGTCTCGCTCGCAACCATTCGTTCGAGGGACGCGATGAGCGACGAGACTTCGCGGCTACCAACAGAACAGAGCGGAGGGCAAGCCCCCGTCCTACGCCCTCGCGTCCGGAAGGACTGCATGCCGGGCGGCATCAATCCGCCAAACGAGTGGACAGCCGATCCGACCGAAGACGAGCCTGACCGCATTGTCGTTTCCAGACGCTCGTGTCCATTCGTCGGCTGTCGCTACCATCTGTTCCTCGAGCGGCTTCATGAGCGGCCCTTTCCATTTCGCGTGTTACTCGGCGCCAACGAGACCTGTGCGCTCGACGTAGCCGGCTCCGGGCCACGCAGTCACGTGCGCGTTGCGCGCGTGCTGCGCCTGTCTTGCTCGACCATCGAGGTGATCCAAGAGACGGCGCTCTCGCGCGCGAATCGCGAGGTCGAACGACGCGCCAGCGTCCAAGGCGTAAGCCCGCGCGACATCCTTCCGACCGCGGAGCTGTTTCCTACCGGCCCCTCGGGAACACCTCCGCCCTCGCCGGATGACGGCTGCGGCGATGACGACCAATCCGACGACGACGTGGACCCGAGCGTACCGGTCGTCATCGATCTCGATTCCATCGAACACGACAACGAAGAGGAGGACGACTCGTGGCAGCGACGCTGACCCGCCGTCTATACAGACGCTACTGCGTACTCAAAGAATCGCTCTCCACATGCCGCTCGCCGGCGGGCGCGCTCGTCAAGTACGGCCCAGTCGGAGACGATGGTGGACGTCGCGCCAGACAGCATCAACACTCGGAAGACCTGCACTTCGAGCTCGCGCACCTTGTTTACTTGTTTGAGCACCTTCTCACCACAGACGAGTTGACGGTCCTACGAACGCTCGAGAGGCCAATGCCACACGCGAAGCGATGTGCCTTCTTGCTCGGCGAGGGTAAGCGCTGCGATTGCGGTGCGCTCGACTACTACGAGCGTAAGGTCCGCGACGGCGAGCTCGTCTTGACCGTCGCGTGCGAGGGCGAGCTGCCAGTTCAGGAGACGAAGCGTGGCGAGCCCGTGATCGGTCCTTTGCGCTATCCCAAAGATCACGAACGCGCTGGAGAGGTGGTCGAGGGTTGGAGTCGCGTCGGCGGTGCGAACCCGGTCTATCCAACACTCGAGCAAGCGGCAAATCACCTCGGGATGTCCAAACGCGCACTGGTTGCGCGAATCGAAGCGGCCAATCGCAAGATCGAACAGAGCTTCCGCGACGAGGCGCTGTCCGAGTTATGACGAACCTCAAAGGCGCGAAGGAAATCGCGCAGGCGATTACCCTTGTCTGGAAGATCCCGATCAGCGTTTTTCAGGTCCATCGATTTGCCGAATGGCCAGAAGATCCACTTCCGATTTTTCGCCAGCGCCGCCCGGGAATGTCCCGCGGTCCGGTATCGGCCGATCCTGCACTGGTCGAAGCGTGGGCTATTCGCAATCAGCCACTTCAGTAGGGCACACGTAGCAAGGACGATCAGTTTTCGAGCGCAGTTTTCGGAGAATTTCTCGGCGAGGCGCAAAACTCGCAAAACTTTGAGGTACGATGGTCGGCTTTTTCGCTGGCAACATAGTACGCAATGGAATTGACGCTGCCCTCCGGTTACTGGGGACCGATTTCAGAGCTTCACAAGTGGGTTCAGAACCCGCGCATCAATAAGGAGGCAATCCCCGCTGTCGCGCGCAGTATTCGCAAGTTTGGCTTTATCGCTCCCGTCGTCGTCTGGTCCTCGCGCAAGCGCATCGTTGCCGGTCACACGCGCATCGCCGCGATGGAGCTTCTCCTCGCCGAAGATCCCTCGTTCGTGCCGCGCGACGCGCCCGGCGTC
>DATFCW010000050.1:0-2830 GCA_035252665.1 Casimicrobiaceae bacterium
CGTACTCGTCCGTCCTTTCTACGCTTGCCACTGGACGCATTCGGCGCCTGGTCGCTGCAGTCGCGTTGTACGTTGCGGCGGGATTGCCGCACGCGGCAGCCCAGGGGCCGCTAGGAACGACCGCCGAGCCAGACTCTCTGAAGGCGGGGGCGGAGAAGGCAATCAACCTCTGCTCGACCTGTCACGGACCGCGCGGTGTAAGCACGTCGCCCGAATTCCCGGTGCTGGCGGGGCAGCAGTACGGATACCTCGTCGCGCAACTTCAAGCCTTTCGCTCGAAGACGCGCGCCGAGCAGATCGCGCATGATTTCATGTGGGGCATCGCGGGCGGACTCGACGATCGGATGATCGACGCCGTGGCTCACTACTATGCGGCGCAGCCGCCTGCGCCCGGGCGGCCGGGCGATCCGAAACTCATCGAACAAGGCAAGGAGCTTTTCGAAAAGGGGGCGCCGAATCGCGGCATTCCGAGTTGCGCGACGTGCCACGGAGATCGGGCGCAAGGCATGGGCAACTTTCCGCGCCTTGCCGGGCAGCATGCGAAGTACGTCCGAAAGCAGCTCGAGTATATCCAGGGACTCGTTCGAAACGCCCCGGTCATGCACGGCGTGGTCAAGGATCTGACGCCTGTCGAAATCGAGGCGGTTGCTGCATACGTACAATCGCTTTAGACCGGTCGAGTCGCGGCCCGTTTGGAAATCGCCCGCTCGCCGATGCAATCGATACGCTGCGTGGCATGTACGGGGTTGCTTCGCAAGATCCCCGGCCCTTTCAAAATTCGTTCTTCGACAGCGCCTCGTTGATTTGCCCCAGCAACGACAGATGGTCGCGCATGCTCGCGATCGCGTGGGAGCCTCGTCGGCTTGGGGAATTGCACCAGTTTTGAGCGTCGCGCGAACCCGCGCGTCCCGCTGGTTGATGAGCATCACTTTGCGCGGCGTACCGGAAGGCGCGATCATCGCGGGCCAAGGCACTTGATCTGGCATCGCATCGGGAGTAGAGCTTGCGGCGAGTGATCGGCTCCGCAGCGCCGGCGCCCATACCCGGGGTGAGGGTATGGATGGACGTGTCAAATGATCGTGACTCATGGCATGCCGACCACGAGCGCGCCCAGGACCTCCCTGCCGCCGGCCTTGCAGCGCAAAGTTCAACGAAGTGCAGAAGTTCTGCTCGCTTACCACCCATGCGTGGGACGGATTCTGGTTCATCGCGAACGGACGCGTCTGGAAGTCCGTTCCGCCGACGTTCAGGAGGTGATGCAAAAGCACATGAACGCGGCGGCCAAACGACAGCGCGACGACATCGTCAAGGCCAATGCGGACCTGCAGAAGTCGCTCGGAGGCATGGGACTACGTCTTCAACAAGGTCGATGCCGCCCCGTTTCAGGCCGCGCTCAAGTCGAGCGGGTTCTACGCGCAGGCGCAGCAGCAGTTCGGTCCCGAAGCGTTCGCATTGCTGACCAAATACACGGGCCCCGTCGGGTAGCGCCAACGCCATGAGACCCGTCCTCCATCTGGGCGAAATCGTCGCCGCGCATGCGCGGCTTCGTCCCGACAAGATCGGCGCACGCGATTCGCGCCGCACGATGACGTTCCGTGAATGGAACGCCCGCGCGTGCAGGCTTGCGAACGCGCTCCTCGACCTGGGCTTGGAGAAGGGCGACCGTGTCGCGCTGCTCGCGTACAACCGGGTGGAGTGGATGGAGCTCTACATCGGGCTCGCCAAGGCGGGGCTCGTGGCGGTGCCCATCAACTTCAGGCTCGTCACCCCCGAGATCCAGTACATCGCCGAGCACTGCCATGCGAAGGCCATCGTCGCACAGGACGACCTCGTGCCGCAGGTCGAAGCGTTGCGCGGGCGACTCTCGATCGCCGACAAGGCGTGGATCCACGTTGGCGAGCGCACGCCACGCAACTGGACCGCGTACGAAGCGCTCGTCGAACGCGGGGCCGCGCGAGCGCCGGGCATCCCGGTGAAGCCCACCGATACGTGGGCGCTGATGTACACGTCGGGAACGACGGGAAAGCCGAAGGGCGCAATCCGCAATCACGAAGGCATGGTGCTCATGTCGCTTATCACCGCGCTCGACATGGGACTCACGCGCGACGATACGGCGCTGCTCGTAATGCCGATGTGCCATGCGAATTCGTTGAATTTCGCGTCGACGTTCACTTATATCGGCGCGACCGTCGTCGTCGACGATCGCAAGAGCTTCGACCCGGAAGCGCTGCTCGCCACGATGGCCACGCAGCATGTGACGTTCACGTCGCTCGTGCCGACGCACTACATCATGGCGCTCGGGCTGCCGGCCGACGTCAGGGCGAAATACGACGTGAGCCGCGTGCGCAAGTTGATGATCAGCTCGGCGCCGGCACGCAAGGAAACGAAGCTCGCCATCCTCGACTATTTCAAGAATTCCCAGCTCTACGAGCTGTACGGATCGAGCGAGGCGGGTTGGGTCACGCTGCTGCGGCCCGACGAGCAGATCGAGCACCTCGGTTCGGTCGGGCGCGAATGGACGGGCTCAGGACCGGTGAAGATCCTGAATGTCGACGGCGACGAGGTTCCCGATGGCGACGTGGGTGAGCTCCATTCGTGCACGCCCTACACGTTCGACGGCTACCTCAACGATCCGGTCAAGACGAAGGAGGCGATCCGCGACGATGGCTATTGCAGCGTCGGTGACATGGCGCGCCGCGACGAGCAAGGCTACATTCACCTGGTCGACCGCAAGAGCAACATGATCATCAGCGGCGGCGAAAACATCTATCCGTCCGAGGTCGAGGGCGTGCTCGGCGCCTTCCCCAAGGTCAAGGACGTCGCCGTCATC
>DATFCW010000051.1:0-6975 GCA_035252665.1 Casimicrobiaceae bacterium
CAGCTCGCGAACGTGATCGTCGCCGTACCGACGGCGTTAGTCGCTTGCGCTGCGGGCGTCGGCGTGTCGAACACGCCGCCGGTCGTTTCGTACAACGTCAGCGGCGCCGTATGGGTGGCGGCGGTGAACGTGCCCTGTCCGGTGAACCAGCGTTGCCCGGCGGCCCCCGCCGCCTGTCCGGTCGGCGAGTACGTGTACCAGGCGAAGAACACGACCGGTGCGAGCGGATTCACCTCGAACACGAAGCCCTGTCCCGACGTCGCCGGGTCGTACCAGTTGCCCGACAGGCCGAAGTCGGCGTTCGGCGTCGGCGCGCCGCTGGCGACACAAGTGACGTTGGGCACGATGCGCGTGATCGAGAGCGATCCGCTGCGATTGCTGCCGTCGGTGAAGGCATACGAAAAGGTGCCGTTGACGCAGTCGCTGAATGTCAGCGTGCCGGAGCCGACCGGCGTCGCGCTCGTGACCGGGGGTGCGTTGAAATTGCCGCCCACGTTCTGGTAGATCGTCACGTTCGCGCTCGACTGTCCGGTCGAGCCATTGCCGGCGAAGGTGTACCAGCGCTGACGATCGGCGCCGCCCGCCGGTGCGACGTCGAACGTGAACCATGCGCCGTCGACGAGTCCCACGCCGCTCGCAACAAAATCCGGAAAGATCTCGAGCTCGATGCCCTGACCGCTCGACGCAGGCTCGTACCACGAGCCGGTCAATCCCTGCTGATCGATGTCAGGAGAGGCCGGGGCGCCCGGAGCAGGCGCGATATTGACGCTTGCGGTGCGGATTGTCGTAGTTCCTCGTGGCCCCGTCCCCTGATAAGTCCACGTGTCGACGCCGGATTGGCCGGGGAAAGGCTTGTATGTCACGACCGATGCCTCTCCGAAGCCGAGCGCGAACAGGTAGCTGACCGTTCCCTTCGTCGGGGGAGAAACGGTGACGATCTTGTCGATGATTTTCCAGCTCGCGTGTTCTACGGCGGCTGACACGATGATGTCTCGCAAGACGATCATCGTTCCTGGAGAATCGTGTGCGACCGGCGCCATGTCGATGGTCGGTTTGACCATGTCGAGGTAACTGGCGATGGCGGTGTGATCGGCGAGCGTTCCGCTGGCTCCCATGCCGAAGGCATTGACCGCTTCGATGATCGCAACGTTGCCCGCCGCGTTGTAAACGAGCCCTTTCGGATGGTTGACGTCGTTGTGGCAGCCTGAACAAGTCGAAGCAAAAAGCGCAGCGCCGTCCTGAGCCACCGCCGGCGCGTCGAGCAGCAACGCGCCTGCAAGGCCAACCGCGACCACTGCGATTCCCTTTCTCATGGAAGCCTCCCAGACAATGTCGTTGGAATCGTTTGCTCGCTGCCGTTCCACGCCAGCTCGTGTTCGCAAGCACAGTCCTCTACCGCATCGTGAGCTCCGCGATGAACGTCGCCACTTCCCGAAAATCGGCGAGCGGATTGTCGGTCGCGCGCACGATCCTGTGGGCGCCAGGCGCCCGCCGGATGCCCGACGCGGCTGCCGAACGGGAGCGGATGGTACCAGTCGGCCCGGCTGCTGCTCTCGGAAGACCGACTGCGCGTGGATGCCGTTGCGCGTGCCGCCACACCGGTCCGCCAACCCGCCAGGCGCGTCGCCTGCGCGCTATAATCCGCCCGTCATTGGGGAGTAGCCGCCCGCGAGATTCGCGGAGCTTGCGTCAACACGCTTGGCCGACCGGCCATGGCGCAAGCGGTTTCCGGAAAAGGCCTGGCGAGACCTTTGACCGCGCCTCCTTCGCATGGCCGGAGAAGCGGTGCGGTCATTCGTCGACTCCGGCCGGAAACGTGCGTTGGAAGCGTTCCTCGTTTCGACCGGCGTCGTCGCGCTCGCTGAAATGGGCGACAAGACGCAAATCCTTGCGTTGATCCTCGCGGCCCGCTTTCGCAAGCCGCTGCCGATCATCCTCGGCATTCTGGCGGCAACGCTCGCCAATCACACCGTCGCCGCGGCGATCGGCGCGTGGCTGACGTCGGCGCTCGACCCGTCGGTGCTCCGTGTCGCGCTGGGGATCTCGTTCATCGCGATGGCGGCATGGACGCTCGTTCCCGACCGGCTCGACGAGCGCGATGCGAGACTGCCGCATACGGGCGTATTCATGGCGACCATCGTCGCCTTCTTTCTCGCGGAGATCGGCGACAAGACGCAGATCGCGACCGTTGCGCTCGCCGCGCGCTTCCATGCCTTCGGGAACGTGATCGCCGGCACCACGCTCGGGATGATGATCGCGAACGTCCCCGCGGTACTGATCGGGCGGCGTCTCGCGCATCGGGTGCCGATCCGGCTCGTCCGGGGCGTTGCGGCCGTGGTCTTCCTGGCGCTCGGAATCGTGGCGCTGGCCCGGATCGCGCGCTGAACGCTGCCGGTCGATCGACGAATCCGAACACCCGGTTGATACCATCTCACGCTCGCCGCGCCCCTTGCGCTCTATCGGGAGCTTCGATGTCCTTCGTTTTGTCGATCAACGGTCTCTTCAAGACGTACCCGAATGGCGTGCAGGCGCTCCGCGACGTCTCGCTCACGATCCCCACCGGCATGTTCGGCTTGCTCGGACCCAATGGGGCGGGCAAGTCGACGTTGATGCGCACGCTCGCGACGCTGCAGGATGCGGATTCCGGCACGGTCACCCTTGGCGATATCGATGTGCTTCGCGACAAGGCCGCAGTGCGCGGCATGCTCGGCTATCTGCCGCAGGACTTCGGCGTCTATCCGAAGGTGTCGGCGCTCGACCTGCTCGATCATCTCGCGCGCCTCAAGGGCATCGTCGACCATCGCGAGCGGCGCGAGGTCGTCGCGACGCTCCTTCGCCAGACGAACCTCTACGACGTGCGCAAGAAGGCGCTCGGCGGGTTTTCGGGCGGGATGCGACAGCGCTTCGGCATCGCGCAGGCGCTGCTCGGCAATCCGCGGCTCGTCATCGTCGACGAGCCGACGGCGGGGCTCGATCCCGAGGAGCGCGTGCGCTTCCACAACCTGCTTGCCGAAATCGGCGAGAACGTGATCGTCATCCTGTCGACGCACATCGTGTCCGACGTCTCGGATCTTTGCGCACGGATGGCGATCATCGACAAGGGACGTGTACTTATCACCGGACGGCCGTCGGAGCTCACGCGAACGCTCGACGGACGCGTATGGCAGAAGGCGATCGCGCGCGCCGATCTCGCCGCGGCCAAGGCCACCTATCCGGTGATCTCGATGCGACTCGTGGCGGGCAGAACGCTCATCAACGTCGTGGCCAATGCGGCGCCTGGCGAAGGCTTCTCGCCGGTGGCGCCAACGCTCGAAGATGTTTACTTCGCCGCGATCGCGGGCCGTCTCGATACGCGCGCGCCGGCGCTCGAGCCCGCGTGATGCGCATGTTCGCGACGATCGCCGCATTCGAGTTCAGGACGCGGCTTTCGCGCATCTCGACCTGGGTCTATTTCGCGATCTTCGGCGCGGTCGCGATGTTCTGGACCGCCGCCGCGGGCGGCGCGATCACCCAGGCGCACGTCACGTTCGGGAGCGCCAAGATCTGGATCGACTCGCCGTACGCGATCGCCCAGATGTACGCCTTTCTCGGCATGTTCGCGCTCACCGTGATCGCCGCCGTCATGGGCCGCGCGGTCCAGCAGGATTTCGAGCATCGCACCGAGGCGTTCTTCTTCACGTCGCCGATCGGCAAGGCGGACTACCTCGGCGGCCGGTTCGTCGCCGCGACCGGCGTGCTGATCGTCGTGCTTTCGAGCATTCCGATCGGCAGCGCGCTCGCTTTACTGCTCCCGGGCATCGACCCCGATCGCGTCGGTCCCGTGCGTCCGATCGCCTACCTGCTGCCGTACGCGACGACGCTCGTTCCCAACCTCGTGGTGCTCGGCGGCTTTTTCTTCTGCCTCGCGGCGCTCACGCGAAGAATGCTGCCGGTCTACGTCGTCAGCATCGTGCTGCTGGTCGGCTATCTGGCCGCGCAAGGGCTCCTGCGTGACATGGACAACAAGACGCTCGCCGTCATGATCGATCCGTTCGGCGTGACGGCAGCGTCGCGGCTCACCGAATACTGGCCGATCAGCGAGCGCAACACGCGCCTCGTGCCGCTCGCCGGCTACCTGCTCTGGAACCGCCTCCTGTGGCTCGCGATCGGTGCGTTGGTCATCGGCGCCTGCGTGCATCGCTTTCGCTTTTCGGAGCCCGCATCGGCGCCCCGGCGCGCGAGAGACGCTGCGGACGACGTGCTGGCCGCGCCCGTGGCGGCTTCGATCGGACGGGGTCCGACCACCGCAACCGTGCGCGTGCGGGCGCTCGCGCTTCTGCCTCGGATGGTATGGCTCAATTTCCGCGAAACGGTCAAGAACGTCTACTTCGCTGTCATTGCCCTTGCCGGCGTGCTGTTCTGCATCACCGTAAGCACGACGTCGGGAAGCATCTATGGAACGAACACCTGGCCTGTGACGTATCAGATGCTGGAGCTCGTCTCGGGCACCTTCTCGGTGTTCATGCTCGTCATCGTCACGTTCTATGCGGGCGAGCTCGCATGGCGGGAGCGCGATGCGCGGCTCGATCAGATTCACGACGCGTTGCCCATTCCCACATGGCTGCCGTTCATCGCTAAGCTTCTTGCGCTGATGCTCGTTCCCGTCGTGCTGCAAGCCGTGCTGATGGCGACCGGCATCGGCATCCAGACCGCCGGGGGATATCACCACTACGAGCTCGGGCTGTATTTCAAATGGCTCTTCGGCGTGCAACTCGTCGACTACTGGCTCGTTTGCGTGCTCGCGCTCGCCGTGCATTCGATCGTCAACCAGAAGTATCTGGGTCATTTCGTGATGATCGTCTACTTCATCGTCGTGTCGTTCGCGAGCCTGCTCGGCTTCGAGCACAACCTCTACAAGTACGCATCGACGGGCGATTTCACGTACTCGGACATGAACGGCTTCGGGCCCTTCCTCATCCGCGTGCGCTTCTTCCAGGCGTATTGGGCGGCGGCGGCGCTCTTGCTGGCGCTGGCGGCGTATCTGTTCTGGCCGCGCGGCACGAACGTCGGCTGGCGGAACCGCATGCTGATCGTACGGCGTCGCTTCACACCGCGCGCGGCTGCGTTCGGCGCGATCTGCGCATGCGCAATGATCGTGCTCGGCGGCTTCATCTTCTACAACACCAACGTGTTGAATCACTACGTCACCGCCTACGACATGCAGGCAAGGCAGGCGACGTACGAGAAGCGCTACAAATCCCTTGCGAGCGCAGCGCAGCCGAAGATCACCGCGGTCAATGTCGCCGTGGACTTGTATCCATCCGAGCAGCGCGTGCGGATGAAAGGTCACTACACGCTCGACAACCGGACCATGAAGCCGATCGACACGATTCATCTCTCGTTCCTGCGCGGCGACGACTTGGTGATTCACGTGCTCGACTTCGGTGCGCCGGCAACGCTCCTCAACGACGACATGAAGATCGGCATGCGAAGCTACAAGCTCGCGAAGCCACTGTCACCGGGTGACAAGGTCGATCTTGCATTCGACCTCGAATTGCCGACGCGTGGTTTCAGGAACAGCGGCGCGACGACCGAGATCGTCGCAAACGGCTCGTTCATCAATGGCAACGCGGTGTTGCCGTACATCGGCTATCAGGAGCAGGGCGAGCTCGTGTCGGATAGCGATCGCAAGAAATTCGGACTCGCGCCCAAGGAGCGGATGCGCACGCGAGACGACCCGGTAGGCCTCGCCGAGAACGGCATTTCGAACAGCGCCGACTTCATCGCGTTCGAGGCCACGATCAGCACCGATGCGGGCCAATACGCGATCGCTCCAGGCTATCTGCAGCGCGAGTGGAGCGAAGGCGGCCGTCGCTACTTCACCTACCGGATGGACGCGCCCATTCTCGATTTCTTCGCGTTCCAGTCGGCGCGCTATGCGATAAAGAAGGATCGCTGGAACGACGTCGCGATCGAGGTGTACTACCAGCCGGGCCACGAGTACAACCTCGAGCGGATGATCGCGGCGACCAAGGCGGGCCTCGACTACTTCACGGCCCACTTCGGACCGTATCAGTATCGACAATTCCGGATCATCGAGTTTCCGCGTTACGCGACCTTCGCCCAGTCGTTCCCGAACACCGTGCCGTATTCGGAAGGGATCGGGTTCATCGCTCGCGTTCGCGATAACGACCCCGAGGATATCGACTATCCGTATTACGTGACGGCGCACGAGCTCGCGCACCAGTGGTGGGGGCATCAGGTGCCGGGGGCGAACGTGCAGGGCAACACGATGCTCGTCGAAACGCTCGCGCAATATTCGGCGTTGATGGTGATGAAGAAGAAGTACGGCGAGGCGAAGATGCAGCGGTTCCTGCGTTATGAGCTTGATCGCTACCTGGTCGGCCGTACGACCGAGCAGAAGAAGGAGCTGCCGCTCGCGCGGGTCGAGAACCAGGACTACATCCACTACCGCAAGGGAAGCCTGATCATGTACGCGCTTGCCGACTACATCGGCGAGGACAACCTCGATCGCGCGCTTCGCGCGTATCGCGACAAGTGGGCGTTCAAGGGGCCGCCGTATTCGACGACGAAGGATTTGCTCGCCGAGATCCGCGCCGTGACGCCGCCGAAGTACGCCTACGTGATCGACGATTTCTTCGACGCGATCACGCTCTACGACAACCGTGCGGTGTCGGCGACGGCGAAGGCACTGCCCGATGGCCGATACGAGGTGACGCTCGACGTGGCGGCCAAGAAGGTGACCGCCGACGATCTCGGCAAGGAGACCGATGCGCCCCTACACGATTACATCGATATCGGCGTACTCGACGATCAGGGCGAGCCGCTCTTTCTCGAGAAGCGGAAGATCGTCGATCCGCGAATGACGTTCAAGGTGATCGTCGCCAAAAAGCCGGCGCGCGCCGGCATCGATCCCTACAACGAGCTGATCGATCGCAGGCCGAAGGACAATACCGTTGCGGTGTCCATCGAGTA
>DATFCW010000052.1:0-2679 GCA_035252665.1 Casimicrobiaceae bacterium
GAGATGGCGTCTCGCTGCAACGCGCGGTTCGCTCGTCGCGCGCGGCTTGGCGGCGGCATTTCGTTCCGGCGTGCCGAGCAGCGTACGCAAATCAGCGAGTTTGGCCATGGCGTTATGCGGTGACTGCCGCCTCCGCGCTCGCGCCGATGGTTTCGAGATAGACATCCGCGTCGAGCGCCGCCATGCATCCCGTGCCGGCGGATGTCACGGCCTGGCGATAGACCTGGTCGGCGACGTCGCCTGCCGCGAACACGCCGGGCACGCTCGTCGCCGTCGCGTTGCCTTCGCTGCCGCCACGCACGCGGATGTAGCCGTTGCTCATGTCGAGCTGGCCCTCGAAGATCTGCGTGTTCGGTGTGTGGCCGATCGCGATGAACACGCCGTGGACGCGAAGGTCCTGCGTCGCGGCCGACTGCACGTCACGCACGCGTACGCCCGTCACGCCGTTCGCGTTGCCGAGCACCTCGTCGACGACATGATTCCATAGGATGCGGACGTTCCCCGACTTGCCGGTTTTCGCGTGCAACCGATCGACGAGAATCGCTTCCGCGCGTAGCCGATCGCGGCGATGGATCAGCGTGACCGAGCGCGCGATGTTCGAAAGATAAAGCGCTTCTTCGACGGCGGTATTGCCGCCACCGACGACGACGACATCCTGGTCCTTGTAGAAGAATCCGTCGCACGTAGCGCACGCGGAGACGCCGCGGCCCATGTGCGCCTGCTCGGACGGGAGACCCAGGTAGCGCGCCGACGCGCCAGTCGCGATGATCAGCGCATCGCAGGTGTAAACGGCGTCATCGCCGGTCAGCCGGAACGGCCGCGCCGAAAGGTCGACGCGATTGATGTGATCGAACACGATCTCGGTCTCGAAGCGCGCCGCGTGCTTCTCGAAGCGCGCCATCAATTCGGGACCCAAAACGCCGTCGGCGTCGGCGGGCCAATTGTCGACCTCCGTGGTCGTCATCAACTGACCGCCTTGCGCAAGACCGGTCACGAGGACCGGGCGTAAATTGGCGCGTGCGGCGTATACTGCGGCGGTGTAGCCGGCGGGACCGGACCCGAGAATCAGAAGGCGGGCGTGCTTCGTGGGCATGGCATTCTCGTCGCACGAATTCCTGCGAGTGTAATGCAGATGGGGACGCGCTCCGGCGCCGCAAGCAACGCGCGCCCAACGTGACGACGCGACGCGCAGTGTGGCGAATCCGTCGCGCGCAAGTGTTGCAACCACTTCGATTCCTTGTGCAAACCATTCGCGCGCCCGTATAATGGGTCGCATGAGGTTTGCGCGCTAATTACATGTTTTCCAAGAAAAACCGCAACACTCGGCGACGAGTCGAGCCGCCGCCACGCGAGCTTTCGCCGCGGATCGCGCGGCTTTTGCGTGAATCATGGTGGCTGCTCGTCGTCGCGTGCTTTCTTTATCTGGCGCTGATCCTCGCGACGTACACGCAAGCCGATCCCGGCTGGTCGCGCACGGGCAGCGGCGCGCCGATCGTCAATCGCGGCGGCGTGATCGGCGCGTGGATCTCCGACCTCCTGCTTTACCTCTTCGGCCTGTCGGCGTGGTGGTGGGTCGTCGGCGGCGCGGTGCTCGTCGTATCCGGCTATCGGCGCGTGACGCATGCCGATCGCGAGCACGAGCATCCCCTTGTCGTTGCCGCGTCCGGGTTCGCGCTGGTGCTGATTTCGAGCGCGTCGCTCGAAGCGATTCGTCTTTGGCGGCTGCCGGTTTCGCTTCCGCTCGCGCCGGGCGGTGCGATCGGCGATGCAATCGGCGATACGCTCGCGCGCGGCATCGGCTTCAACGGCGCGACGCTGTTTCTGCTTGCGCTCTTTGCGGTCGGCGCGTCGCTGCTCTTCGGAGTGTCGTGGTTACGCGTGATGGAGCAAATCGGTGCGGGCATCGAAACGCTCATTGCCCGCCTTCGTGCCCGTCGCGAAGCCGCGCTCGATCGACGCATCGGCGAAGCGCGCGCGGCCGAGCGCGAGCATTTCGTCGAGCATGTGCGCGAGGATACTGCGGCGCACGAGCCAGTCGTCGTCGTGCCGGCGGTGATGTCGGTGCCGCGCTCCGATCGCGCGGTGCGCGAGAAACAGCGGCCGCTTTTCACCGACATGCCGGATTCGCCGCTGCCGCCGCTATCGCTGCTCGAGGATGCGCCACCCGCGGGCGAGACCGTCACCGCCGAAACGCTCGAATTCACCTCGCGCCTGATCGAGCGCAAGCTCGCCGATTTCGGCGTCGCGGTGAAGGTGCTCGCCGCCTATCCGGGACCGGTGATCACGCGCTACGAGATCGAGCCAGCGGTCGGCGTCAAGGGCGCGCAGATCGTGAATCTCGTGAAGGATCTCGCGCGCGCTCTCTCGGTGGTGTCGATTCGCGTCGTCGAAACCATTCCCGGCAAATCCTGCATGGCGCTCGAGCTTCCGAATCCGCGGCGCCAGGTCGTGCGGCTGGTCGAGCTGCTCGCGTCGACGACGTACAACGATGCACCCGGAAAGTTGACGCTCGCGCTCGGCAAGGACATCGCCGGCAACCCGGTGATCGCCGATCTCGCGCGAATGCCGCATTTGCTCGTCGCGGGTACGACCGGGTCAGGGAAGTCCGTCGCGGTGAACGCGATGATCCTGTCGCTGCTCTACAAGGCCGAGCCGCGGCACGTGAAGATGATCCTGATC
>DATFCW010000053.1:0-3154 GCA_035252665.1 Casimicrobiaceae bacterium
AGCGTGCCGGAGCCGACCGGCGTCGCGCTCGTGACCGGGGGTGCGTTGAAATTGCCGCCCACGTTCTGGTAGATCGTCACGTTCGCGCTCGACTGTCCGGTCGAGCCATTGCCGGCGAAGGTGTACCAGCGCTGACGATCCGCGCCGCCCGCCGGGGCGACGTCGAACGTGAACCATGCGCCGTCGACGAGTCCCACGCCGCTCGCAACAAAATCCGGAAAGATCTCGAGCTCGATGCCCTGACCGCTCGACGCAGGCTCGTACCACGAGCCGGTCAATCCCTGCTGATCGATGTCGGGGCCGGCCACAACACCCGCGACCGACGCAAGGTAGGCCGCCAAATCCGCGAGATCGGTCGGGTTTTTCTCGAGCGTGGACCCATATCGGCTGGTCATCTGGGGTACCGTCTCGATCGCCGAGACAAGGGCGTCCGCGGTAAACGCGGGCGGGACGGTGAAGCGCGTCGGATTTGCCTCGTGACAGTCGGTGCATGCGTACGTCGTGGTGTAGAGCATGCGTCCGCGCGCGGCGTCCGCGCCGTAAGCTGCTCCGGAAGCGCCAACGAGAATGAACACTACGGCCGTCTGCAGCAGCTTGTCGATGCGTGTCATCGCTTGGCTCCAGGACGATGAGGCGCGCCGCTCGTTCGCGCGCGGTGCGTGGACTATAGGAGCTTCCGACGCGAGCGTGGTGAAAATGCGACGAAACGGCCCCATGCGGCGCAAAAGTCGCACGTTCGAGCGCGAAACTTCCGCGTCGCAACGAGGCAGACTGCCGGCAAGGCCAGCGGTGCAATAATCCGGGTTCCTCGCGTGGCAGGGTTTTCGCGAATGCGTCGACCGCCAGCGCACTTGCCCTACCCGGAATCGCTCGCCGGCGCGACCGCTCCGCCACCGGCGCGGCCAGGATTGTTTGCGCGCGTCATGGCGCTGTTGCTCGCCGAGCCGCGGTGGCTCCGCGGGCTCGACTGGCGACTCGTTGCGATGGGCGGCCTCATCGCGGCCATTGGCTCATCGCGGGTTGCGATCACGGTGGTTTTTTGCCACGTCGGCGACCAGGCGACTGCCCCCGAGATCGTGCTCCTCGACCTGTGGGCGCAGGTAACCATGGCGGTTCTCGTGCTGGTGCTCGGAACCGCGCTCATGAATCTCGAGCGTCCGCGCCTGCCCGTTCCCGTGCGCCTTGCCATCGCGGTCGTGGTGGGGACGCTCGCCCCGCTTCTGATCATGCACGACCGCCACGACGAGCCGCTGTGGAAGGTCCTGGTGTTCTGGCGCCGCGATGTCGTGCCATGGGGCATCGCGGCCACCGCCTGGTATTGCCTCCATCGCGCGAGCGCGTCCGAGGCGGCATTGCGCGCGACCGACATCGCGCGCCGTTCGCTGGAAACCGCGATGGTCGAAGCGCGGCTCCGCGCGCTGCAGGCGCAGGTCGAGCCCCATTTCCTGTTCAATACGCTCGCGCACGTGCGGCGGCTGTACCGCACCGAACCCGTCGTCGCGCGACGGATGCTCGCGAGCTTCGCTTCGTATCTGGAATCGGCCCTCGTGCAGATGCGCGAGCGTGCCGCGACGCTCGGTCGCGAGGTCGACCTCGTCCGCGCGTATCTAGACGTGCAGCAGGTGCGCATGGGCGCTCGCCTGAAAGCGAAGATCGACGTGCCCGATGCGCTGCGCGCTCACGCGTATCCACCGATGATGCTCATGTCGCTCGTCGAGAACGCGATCAAGCATGGCCTCGATCCGCTGCGATCCGGTGGAACGATCGCGATCGAGGCGCGCGCACGCGACGGCTCCCTCGAACTCGTCGTCCTCGATACCGGCCGCGGCATCAGCGACAAGATCGGCAGCGGGGTGGGGCTTACCAACGTACGAGGCAGACTTGCGGCCCTCTTCGGCGACGATGCGCGACTTTCGCTCACGCCCGTCGCGCCGAGCGGCGTACGCGCGGTGATCCGGACGCCGCTCGACGTTTCCTTCGAGCACATCGATATGCGCACGCCATCGTCGCGCACCGCACGCGTCGAATCCGAAGCATCCGTCGTCGCCGGTTGATGGATATCCATCGCTTTCTCGCACCGAAGATGCAATGGCCATGGTGGATACCGCGCGTGCTGCGTCGCGACGTCCGCTGCCTGAACGCGCTCGATTGGCGCATCGTCGCGCTGCTGTTCGGCGTCGCCTTCTGCTTCGCGCTCCATTCGCTTCCGGCCGATATTTTCCTGAATGGCCTGGGCGTGCCCGCGACCGCGGCCGAGTACGTGCTGTCCATTTTCACCTGGTTCGTCCGCTACCTCGTGCAATTCGGCCCGGTGCTGCTTGCCTTGGCCATTGCCGACAGTCTTCCGCTTGCCGGCCGCAAGCGACTCGCCGCGCTCGCGCTCGCGCTGCTGATCGGTGCGCAATTCCAGTGGCCGATCCGCTGCATGTACGAGCCGCAATCCGAAGCCGCATGCATGCTTTTCCGGCAGTCCCCCTGGGAGTCGTGGAAGGCGATGAGCCAGATCACGGCCGCAACGATCGCCTTCACGATGCCGCTCGCCTTGGTCGGTTTCTCGCGACGCCGGGAACTTCGGGTGCGCAAAGCGCTGCACGAGGCGGAGATCGAGCGCCTCGAATTGCAGCGGAAGACGCTCGAAGCGGATCTGCAAGGCGTGCAGGCGCAGGTCGAGCCCGCATTCCTGCTCGACACGCTTCGGCACATCGCGGCGCTGTGCGATGACGATCCACCTACCGGCGCGCGCTTGCTCGACGAGCTCATCGCGTATCTTCGCGCGGCGCTTCCCGATCTGCGCGCGACCCGGTCGACGCTGCGCAAGGAGTCGGCGCTTGCGCGCGCCTATCTCGCGATACTCGCTCTGCGTTCGGGGCGGCAGATCGATCCCGATACGGACGTAGACGAATGCATCGAGGACGCGGTGATGCCGTCGATGATCGTGTTGCCGCTGCTCGCCGGCGTCGCCGGATCCGTGGTGCGGTGGGGCTCGATCGACTTTTGTGCGCACATCGCGGACGGAAACGTGCGCATCGACGTAACGGCGCACGGCGCGGGTGCATGCGACGTCGCGCGTACGCCGATCGTCGAGGAGATTCGCGCGCGTCTTCATGCGCTTTACGGCGAGCGCGCGTCGCTCGAGGTTGTGTCGCCTAGCGAC
>DATFCW010000054.1:0-4395 GCA_035252665.1 Casimicrobiaceae bacterium
TCGCGAGCGCGTTGAAAACGTCGATGGCCTCCCTGGCGCTGCCGTCGATGGCAATGCGGCCCTCGTGCAAGAGCAGCACGCGATCGCAAAGCGAATGCACGCTCGACATCGCGTGCGAGACGAACAACAGCGTCGTTCCCGCGTCGCGAAATGCACGAATGCGGTCGAAGCACTTCTGCTGGAACAGTACGTCGCCGACCGCGAGCGCCTCGTCCACGATGAGAATGTCGGGACGGATCGCTGTCGCGACGCTGAACGCGAGCCGTACCTGCATCCCGCTCGAATAGGTGCGAAGCGGCTGGTCGATATAGTCGCCGATATCGGCAAAATGCTCGATGGCCGGCATCAGCGTTGCCAGGTCGTCGGCGTGCATGCCTTGCAGTTGACCGGCCATGAACGCGTTTTCGCGGCCCGTGAAGTCGGGATGGAAGCCGAGCCCGAGCTCGAGCAGCGCAGCAACCCGGCCGCCTACGTCCACGGTGCCGGTGGTCGCGCGGGTCGTGCCCGCAACGATCTTGAGGAGCGTGCTCTTGCCGGCGCCATTGAAACCGATGATGCCGACGGCTTCCCCGGCCGCGACGTCGAAGTCGATCTCGCGCAGCGCCCATTTGCGCTCGTGGTGGACGCCTGTGCCGATCCACTCGGCAAAGCGACCCCATTTGTGGGGATAGCGCTTGTACGCTTTCCCGAGATTGCGTACGCGAATGTGATCCATCGGTTGCGGCGCGGATGCCGGTATGGGCGATTCTAGCCTTCGCCTCCGCTGCCGAGCACGTCGCGGGCGATGCTTGACCGCCGATGACGACGTGGAATGATTTGTATCATTCACCGGCGGCAATGAACGTTCTCGCCACCACCAGCCAGTCGCTGCTGCTCGTCGATTGCATCACGGGTGGCGCACGCGTCCTGCATCGTGGTGCCGGGCTCTATTACGGCATCGCGCGGATCGGCCCGATGTATGCCGTGGCCGCCCGGCGCAGGCTCGTTTCCAGCGAGGTGCCCCGCGACGACGAGCGCGGCTGTATTCTGATCTTCGATCGCGCCTTCGGATCGCACCAGGTGGTCGAAGCGCCGTTTGCGCTTCGCGATATGCACCAGATCGCATGGTTCGATGACCGCTTGTGGGTGACGTGCTCGTTCGATGATCGCATCGCGATCAGGACGCGCGGCACATGGGAGCAGTGGGTGCCGCAACCGCTGGCGCCAGCGCGCATCGGGTATGCCGAGCGCACGAATGACCGGTATCACTTCAACTCGTTTCACTTCGACGACGACGAGCTCGCGCTTCTTGCTCACAACCACGGCGCGAGCGACCTTCACTTCTTCGATCGGCGTACGCGCGCGTGGCGACGATCGATTTCGCTCGGTCGACAATCGCACAACGTCTGGCTCGACGGCGACGCCTATGTCACCTGCAGTTCGATCGAGGGCAGGCTCGTCTCGACGTCGGGGTGGACGTTCGCAACCGGCGGCTTCCCGCGCGGGGTCTGCTTCGGCCGCCAGCATATTGCGGTCGGCATTTCCGCGCTGAGCGAACGGGGACAGCGGGATTTCACCTCTGCGGCGATCGCGCTCTACGATCGCTCCTGGCGCTTGCGCCACTACGTGCACCTCGTGCGCGAGGGCATGGTGCTCGACCTGCTTCACTATCCCGACCCGAGCGCGATCGATACACGGCGTCACGCATCCACTCGCTTTCCGCTCCTCGCTACGCTGACCGATGCCGATCTGATCGGCGCTCAGGATTCGTCGGATGATGCGTCGAGATAGCGAGCGCGAAACTGCGGGCTCACGAAGATCGCATCGCCGAAGCGCAGTTGGCCGTTGCTTGCATAGGGTCCCTTGAAGAGGTCGAACAGCGAGTAGCCGAAGGTGTTCAGAACAGCGATCTGATCGCCGAGCAGCGGCGCGCCGTCGTAATGGTGGACGACGAAGAATTCCGTATAGATTGCGTCGATCGTGCCGCGCTCGAGCGCATTGCGTGCGCCACGCAGGATCGACAATTCGGAGCCCTGCGTATCGAGCTTGAGCAGCGCGATCGACGAAGCGCCGCGCTCCGCGATGAATTCGTCGAGCGACAGTGTCGGAACGTCAATCGTCGCAAGCACGCGATCGCGTCGGTGATAGTAACGCCGTCCATGCGCAGGTCGCGCCAGCAGCGAAGACGTTCCCGGGTCTTCATGGACATGAAGCTTTGCGAAGCCCCGGCTCTCGTTCAATGCGACTTGCCAGGCGCGTACGTTTGCCATTTCTCGAAAACGGTGCGACACGACCTCGCAAAGTGCGGGGTCCGGCTCGAGCGCATGAACCGACGCATGGGGAAATGCGCCGATCAGGAACCCAGTGAAATCGCCGCGGCATGCGCCGGCGTCGATGAATGTCTTCGCCGGTTCGGGCGATTTCCGGAGAAGGGAAATCAGCTTCGCCGCATAGGTGGGGTCGTGGTCGCTCACTTCGGATATCGCCGCTCTAAATGGCTGCCCGCGAAAGCAATTGGCAGCTCATTGGCGAAGGGACGCGATGCCTGCAGCGTCCCTGTCGCCGTGTGCACCATGTCGTTACACGCCACCGAGGGTCGTGAGCGACCCTCCGACCACACCATTCTGCGAGAAGTTCAGCACGTTGTTCCCAAGCGTGAAAACGGTGCCGCCGCTCATGTTGATGGCCGTCGTATTGTTCTGAATGATGTTGGCGTCGAGCGTTACGGCCGCGTCACCGGATGCGGCTTCGACATCCAGTCCGGTCGGATTGTGAGACAGCGTCGTGCGACTGAGGGTCACGCGCACCTTGTCGGCCGCGGTTGGCGACGAGACACTGATTCCCGTCGTGCTTGCCCGGATCACCGAATTGGTGATCGTCACGCGGGTTCCTGCCCCTCCGGACTCCGTGGCAGTGACACCCGTATTGGTGTTGTTGATGAGACTCTCGTTGAGCGTCACGGAGGTGCTGCTCGCGGCGACAACGCCCATGTTGTTCGAGACGAACGTGACATGGTCGAGCCCTGCGGTCGCATTGGCGACGAAAACGCCCGCGCCGCCTATGTTATGGATCGAGGTGTTCTTGACGACGACGCCGGCGCTTGCGGCAGTCACGTGAATGGCGTCCTGTGGAAGGCCGTAAATCTCGCATTCCTCGACGATGAGCCGCGTGCCGTTGCTGAAGTTGATTCCGTGCGCACCGGCGTTGAACTCGAGCACCACGAGGTTGCGCAACGTGACGCGGACATTGGCCGTCGCGATATCGATCGCATCGCCCCCGCTGGCGACGATGCTGCCTAGCGCTCCCGGGATGGCGAGGATCGTGACCGACTTGGTGATGGATACCGGTGCGGTGTTGTAGTTGGCGGAGTCGATCATCCAGATTTCGCCGCCGTCGTTGATCGCTGCAAGGGCGGCAGGCAGCAGGCGGCATGGCAATTGAACCGTGCAGGGATTGGCATCATTCCCGTTTTGCGAAAGATAGGCGCGAAACAACGCGGCGTTCGCGCTCGAAGCGGCGAGCAGCGAGATGGCGCACACGTAAGCGGTCACCAGCGGCCGCAAGTGACGTCCGTTCATGGTCCCTCCTCGAGAAGAATCGGCCCGTCCTCGAAGGCGGCCGATGGTGTGCCCCGGGGCAGGCATCGTATTACCGCGGCATTCGCGCGTCGCTCTTGACCGGCATGGAGTCAACGTCGTAGAATCGCGCCTCTTTGCTGCCGAAAAGTCGAGCCGGTTCGCCGGCGCGTTTCAGGCGGCGTTGCTCTTTAACAATTGGCAATCGATAGGTGTGGGTGCTGGGGCTTTTTAGCTTCGGCGCTGGCGGTTTGGCGTCTTGGACGCTTTACGCCGTTGGTGGCCGGGGATTCCAAGCTTTGTCGCTCACACGACGCTAGTGCGGTTGGCGTCCGGGTTGACCAGACCGGGATGCCGATCGTGACGCCGCTACGTCTTCGTCAAGGGACGGGGTGGCGTAGTCAAGTGAGATTGAGTTTGTTGAGAGATCGAACTGAAGAGTTTGATCCTGGCTCAGATTGAACGCTGGCGGCATGCTTTACACATGCAAGTCGAACGGGGTGAGGGGGCAACTCCTCATTCAGTGGCGAACGGGTGAGTAATGCATCGGAACGTGTCCTAAAGTGGGGGATAACGCCGCGAAAGCGGCGCTAATACCGCATACGCTCTGTGGAGGAAAGCAGGGGCTCGCAAGACCTTGTGCTTTGGGGGCGGCCGATGTCCGATTAGCTGGTTGGTGGGGTAATGGCCCACCAAGGCAACGATCGGTAGCTGGTCTGAGAGGATGATCAGCCACACTGGGACTGAGACACGGCCCAGACTCCTACGGGAGGCAGCAGTGGGGAATTTTGGACAATGGGGGCAACCCTGATCCAGCCATGCCGCGTGCGGGAAGAAGGCC
>DATFCW010000055.1:0-5622 GCA_035252665.1 Casimicrobiaceae bacterium
TGAAGACGCTATAGAACCAGTTGAAGAGATCGTCGACCCATTTGCCGAAGTAGCCGGCGAGCGCGCCGAACACCGTGCCGAGAAACGTTGCCAGCGCGGCGGCGGCGAGGCCAACGAAGATCGACGTCTCCGATCCCTTGATCGTCTTCTTCAGCACGTCGCGGCCCCACTTGTCGCCGCCGAACGGGAGCGTCGCCTTGCGTTCCTCGGTGTGGACTTTCGTTTGCGCGGTTTTCGCGCGAATGTCGGCCATGACCGCGGCCAGCGGATCGACCGATTCGGACGAAGACTCCGATGTTGCCGGCGGCGCAGCCGCCGGCTGAGATTCGCCGTTCTCGGTTTTCCCTGCCTTTAACCGCGCGATGACATCGCCGATCGGATCGACGATCTTCGACTTGTACTCGGGTGCCGTGCTCGTCGCTTCGCCGCCCGTCACCGTGGCGGCGGCCTGCGACGCGGCCGGCGCTTCGGCGCCGAGGAACGACGGTGGCGCGTAGTTGACGCCGACTTCGCGATTCCAGTCCGACGCAATGAGCCCCGCGGCGGACAGGATCATCATCACGAAAAACGCGACGACGATCACGAGCGATACCATGCCGACCCGATCGGAGCGAAGCCGTCGCCACGCGAGCGTCCACAGGCCAGGCGAGACGGTGTGCGGGACCTCCCGAACGATCGGCGCCCGTCCCTGGTTCAGCGCGGCCGCGTGCGTCGCCATGGTGACTCCTACTTGAGCTGCACGCGCGGGTCGACGGCCTTGTACGTCAGATCCGCGAGCAGGTTCGTTGCGATCGTCGCGAACGCGACGTAAACGGTGATCGCCTTGATCACCGGAAAATCGGAGCGCTCGACCGCGAGAATCACCTCGCGTCCGATGCCGGGAATCGAGAAAAAGCGCTCGATCAGGAACGAGCCGAGCAGAAGCCCGGGTAATCCGGCCATCAGGTTGGTGATGATCGGGATCGACGCGTTGCGCAGCACGTGGATCCACATGATGCGGTTCTCCGAGACGCCCTTCGCGCGCGCCGTGCGCACGTAGTCCTGGTTGATCTCGTCGAGCACGAACGTCCGGTAAAGGCGCAAGTCGGGCGCAATGCTGACGACAAGCCCGATCAGGACCGGCAGCGATGCGTAGACGAACAGGTTCTGCACGAAGCTGTCACCCCAGCCCTGCACCGGGAACCAGCCGAGCTTGTAGGCGAACACGTACTGGAAGACGATGATGTAGACGAGGATCGAGATCGAAAGGCCGACCGTGCACACGATCATCACCAGCCGGTCGGTGAGCGAGCCGCGGACGTAGGCGACGGCAAGCGCAAGTCCGATCGAGATCAGCGTCGAGAGAATCGTGAGCGGCACGAGCACGGTGAGCGACGGGCCGAGGCGCGTCAGCAGCACGTGCGACACGCGCTCGTTCGTGCTCCAGCTCGCGCCGAAATCGGCGGTGACGATCTGCTTCAAAAAGATGCCGAGCTGTACGTAATACGGCCGGTCGACGCCGAGCTGGCGGCGGATGTTGTCGATTTGCTCCTGATTGCTGATCTTGCCGGCGAGCACGTAAGCGGGATCGCCGCCGACCCAGTTGAAGAGGAAGAAGACGAGCAGCACGACGCCGAGCATCGTCGGGATCATCTGCCACAGACGGCGGACGATATATGCACTCATGAAGTCACCTCGCTAATCCGCGGGCGCCTTGCCGCCCGCATCGAGCGCCTTTTCCTGTCCTCGCGGCACGATGTCGACATACTGCCACTCGGCGTGGAGGATCGGGTGTTTCTTGTAGCCCACCACACGCGGCTGGACGAGCATGTTGCGATAGGTCGCGGTATCGAGCCGCCACGGCGCGTACACCTCGATGATGCGCGCCATGTCGTGATAGAGCCTGTCGCGCTCCGGCGAATCGGGCATCTTCGTCGTCTGCTCGTAGAGCGCGTCGTATTCCGGAATCTTCGCGCAGGCGTTGTTGTTCTGGCCGATGTTGCGCCCGTACAGAAGCTGCATGAAATTGTCGGCGTCGGGGTAATCGGCGATCCACGACGCCGTGCGCATCATCAGCTTGCATTGCCGCTCGAGCTTCAATAGCTCCGGGAAGCGATCCTTCTGCACTTCCATTCGTACGCCGATCCGGTCGAACGCCTGCTTCCATAGTTCGTCCAGCTGGCGTCCGAGCGAATCGGGTCGTGACGCATAACGGATCGTGAACGGCTTGCCGTCGGGCAGATTGCGAAAGCCGCCGGGACCTTTGCGATAACCGAAGTAATCGAGCAGCTTGTTGGCGAGCGCCGGGTCGAAGTTCACCGGCGAGCGATAGTGCGGATCGTAGCCGACGACACCAGGCGGAATCGGAAACTGCACTGGCGCCGCCTGGCCGTTACGCACGACGTTCACTTCGTCGTCGACGTTGTAAGCCATCGCCATCGCCCGCCGCAGCGCGATCTTTTCCTTGGAAAAGCCGCCGACGATCGGATCCTGCATGTTCCAGTAGACATACGAGATCGCGGGATCGATGATGCGTGAAAGCTTGATGCCTTTCTTCACGAATTGCGGCTTCAGCTTGTCGCCGTCGAGGACGTTCGGCGCGAGCGGTCCGCCGAGATCCATGAGATCGAGCTCGTCGTTCTGGAACGCGAGAAGCCGCGCCTGGTCCTCCTCCATGATGCTGACCTCGACGCGACCGACCTGCGGCATCCGCTTGCCCTTCATCGCGTAGATCAGTTTCTGGTCGTCGGGATCGGCCGATTCGAAATTCCACATGAAGCCGCGATACTCCGGATTCGCCGCGAGGGTGATCTTGGAGCTTCGCACCCATTGCGCGAGCTTGTAGGCGCCGGTGCCGACGGGATTCGACATCGCACGTCCTGCCTCGTCCGAGTACGCGTCGATCACCTCGCGCGCGACGGCCGACGTCGGCTCGTGCGCGAGGATGTACGACAGGTTGTAATCGGTGTCCTTGAGCTTGATGACGAGCGTGTAGCGATCGGGGGTCTGCAAGCCCTCGATCTTCGCGTCATAGTCGAAGCGGCCCGACGTCTTCGCCGATTCGGCGAGCTCGTCGAGACCGATGATCTTGCCCTCGACGAGCCACGCCCACGGCGAATGGACGCGCGGGTCGATCAGGCGCTTCAGCTCGTAGGCGTAGTCGGCGGCGGTCAGCTCGCGCTTCTTGCCGTTGAACGCCGGATCGTCGATGAAGTAAATACCCTTGCGCACGTGAATCGTGTACGTGCGCCCGTTGTCCGTGATCTCGGGCAACGCTTCGGCGGTAAGCGGCACGAGCTTCGAGGGTCGGGCGAGGTAGTCGTAGGTGAGGAGCGTTTCGAACAGCATCTGCTCGATCGTTGCCGAATAAAGGTCCTGCACGCCGGCGGGATCGAACCCGGTTTCGGCGGCGGGAAAAACGGTGCGCAGCACCTTGCCGGGATCGGCTGCGTGCGCAGCTGCGGTGCTGCACGCGCACGCGACGGCGACGATCGCCGCGAACGCGCGAAGTGGGAGGAAGCAGGCCGGCGAGACGCTCATCAATGCGCAAGCGACGCCGACGGACCGCCACCGGCAGGTTCCAGATCCATGTAGACGAACTCCGCCTGCAGGATCGGATGCTTCTTGTAACCCTTGACCCACGGGCGAATCAGCTCGTTGCGAATGGGGGAGGTTTGCAGGCACCACGCGGCATCCACCTCCATCTGCCGGGTCATGTCGATGAACAAATGCTCCCGCTCGACCGAAGCGGGCGGCAATGTGAGCGACTTCTCGTACATCGCATCGTATGCCTTCGACTGGTAGCAGCCGTTGTTGCTCTCGCCGGTGTTCGGACCGTAGAGAAGCTGCATGAAATTGTCGCCGTCGGGATAGTCGGCGGTCCATGCGGCCTGCCACATCGTCAACTGGCAGGCCTTCGCCGCCTTGAGGTGGTCGGCGAACTTGCCGGCGTCGTACACCATGCGAATGCCGATCGCATCCATCGATCGCTTCCAGAGCTCGCTGTATTCGCGGTCGATCGCAGCCGTGCCGACCGCCTGATGGATGACGAACGGCTTTCCATCAGGCAAGTTCCGATAACCGTCCGGCCCCTTCTTGTAGCCGAAGTAGTCGAGCAGCTTGTTCGCGAG
This sequence comes from Casimicrobiaceae bacterium, assembly GCA_035252665.1. Taxonomy (GTDB): domain Bacteria; phylum Pseudomonadota; class Gammaproteobacteria; order Burkholderiales; family Casimicrobiaceae; genus VBCG01. The sequence goes on from DATFCW010000055.1 coordinate 4,110, forward strand.
CGCCGGGTCGTACTGATTCACGCTGCGGTAGTTCGGGTCGTAGCCGACGACGCCGTAAGGAATCGGCATCTGCGCCTGCACCGCCTGGTTCTTCTGCACGACGCGAATGTCCTGGTTGATCTCGTAGCCCATCGCGATCGCGCGGCGCAACGCGATCTTCTCCTTCGAGAATCCGCCGACGACGGGATCCTTGAAATTGAAGAACGTGTAGGTGATGCTTGGGTCGATCGCGCGATAGAGCTTGACGCCCTGCGCGCTCCATTGCGGCAGGAGCTCGTTCGATGGGTCGAGCGCCTCGGCGGTGAACGTCGCAGGCACCGCAAGCAAGTCGAGCTCCTTGCGATTGAAAGCGAGCCAGCGCGACTGGGCCTCCTCGATGACCGAGATCTCGACGCGTCCGATCTGCGGAATCGTCTTGCCCTTCATCGCCTCGACCACGTGCTGATCCCACGCATCCGATGTCGGCTGGAAGTCCCAGACGACCTTGCGATAGTTGGGATTCGCGACGAGCACGATACGTGCGGCCCGCCGCCATTCCTTCAGCATGTACGGACCCGTTCCAACCGGGTGCGCCTGAATGTCGTTGCCGTACATCTCGACGACCTCGCGCGCGACGGCGCCGTACGGCACGTGCGCGAGCGTGTACGGAAACAGGAAATCGGGATGGGTGAGCTTGAAGCGCAGCGTGTACTTGTCGAGCGCGACCATGCCTGGGATCACCTGGTCGTAGTCGAAGTTGCCCGTCTTCTTCGCCTGCTCGATCGCCTCGTCGAGGCCTTCGATGCGGCCCTCGATCATGAATGCGTACGGCGCGCGATTCTTCGGATCGGCGAAGCGCTTGAAGCTGTAGACGTAATCCTCGGCGACGAGCTCGCGTGGCTTGCCCTTGAACGCGGGGTCGGACTGGAAATAGATGCCGCGCTTCAGATGAATGAGATACGTGCGGCCGCCGTCGCTCACCTCGGGCATCGATTCGGCGGTGCTTGGAACGAGCTTCGCGGGACGGGCGAGATAGTCGTACGTGAGCAGCCGCTGGAAGATCGCCTCGTTGACCTCGTTCGAGTAGAGATCGGAGACGCGCACCGGATCGAAGCCGGTTTCCGCGGTTGGAAACGCGATGCGCAGCACCTTCGACGGGTCGGCCGCAAAGGCGGAAGTTGCGATCAACAGCGCGACGAGGCCGCACGCCCATTGCCATCGACTGCGCATTGATGCTCCGGATTTCAAAACGCGGCGTAATGTAACATCTTCGCCCCGCGCGACCGCCTCGCGCGGGGTCGTGACGGCAGCCTTCGGGTTCGCCGCGCCGCCTCCGTATCGGCCCATTCCAATGACGAAGCCCGCCTACTGGGACGAAGCCACGCAGGCGCTTGCGCAGCGCGATCCGGTGCTGCGTTCGCTGATTGCCGCCTCGCCCGGACTCCATCTCACCCGTCGTGGCGACCCGTTCACCACGCTTGCGCGCGCGATCGTCGGGCAGCAGATCTCGGTGAAGGCGGCGCAGTCGATCTGG
>DATFCW010000056.1:0-2926 GCA_035252665.1 Casimicrobiaceae bacterium
CCCTGCTTTCACCGACCCTGAAATCCTGCGAACCTCGCTCGCGTCGGTAATTCTGCGAATGGCCGCGCTTCGGCTCGGCGACGTCGCCGCGTTTCCCTTCCTCGATCCACCCTCATCGCGCGCGATCGCCGATGGCTATCAGTTGCTGCAGGAGCTCGGCGCTGTCGACGCGACACGCGCGTTGACGTCGCTCGGCAAGGAGCTCGCGCGCCTGCCCATCGACCCACGCATTGGGCGCATCGTGGTCGCCGCGCGCGACAACGGCTGCGTCGCCGAAGGCCTCGTGATCGCGAGCGCGCTCTCGGTGCGCGATCCGCGCGAGCGCCCGATCGAGCATGCGCAGGCGGCGGACGAAGCGCATCTTGCATTTCGCGATGCGCGTTCCGACTTCCTGTCGCTTCTCGCGCTGTGGGAATTCTTTGATTCGCTCAAGGGGCTGTCGCATCGCAAGCGCGTCGATGCGTGCCGTGCGCATTTCGTCTCGTTGCTGCGCATGACCGAATGGCGTGACGTCCACGCGCAACTCGTCGCGTTGCTGACGGAGGCAGGTTGGAAGGTTGCCAGCGCGCTGCCAGCGACGATCGACGCTGCACGCTACGAAATGATTCATCGCACGCTGCTTGCCGGGCTTCTCGGCAACATCGGTGTCAAGTCGGAGCCCGCGGCGACGTCAGGCGGCCAATACGACGGCGCGCGCGGCATCGCGTTCTTCCTGCATCCCGGCTCGGGTCTAGCGAAGAAGGGCCCCAAATGGATCGTGGCGGCCGAGCTCACGCAGACGACGCGGCTTTTCGCGCGCTGCGCCGCCCGCGTCGCGCCCGAGTGGATCGAATCGGTCGCCGGAGATCGCGTCACGCGCGAGCATTTCGACGCGCACTGGGACAAGGCGCGCGGAGAGGTGATCGCGAGCGAGCGCGTCAAGCTCTATGGATTGACGCTCGTCGCGCGCCGTCTTGTCGTCTACGGGCCGATCGCGCCGGCGCTCGCGCGGGAGGTCTTCATTCGCGAAGCGCTGGTTGCGGGCGAGCTCGGCGTCGACGCGCCGTTCGTGACGCACAACCGCGCGCTGATCGAGGAGATCGAGAAGCTCGAGCAGAAGACGCGACGCGAGGACGTGCTCGTGAGCGACGAAGCGATCGCCTCGTTCTTCGACGCGCGCATTCCCGACGACGTGCATTCGCGTGCGACCTTCGAGAAGTGGCGAAGGCGCGACGAGCGAGCGCATCCGAAGCGCCTTTTCCTGTCGCGTGATGCGCTGATGCGCGAAGTCGCGCTCGCGCAGACTGAGAAGCTCTTTCCCGACACCCTCTCGATCGCCGGCAGCACGCTGCCGCTCGCGTACCGCTTCGCACCGGGCCACCCCCTCGACGGCCTGACGCTCACCGTGCCGCTCGCGCTCTTGAATCAGATCGACGATGCGACGCTTTCGTGGCTCGTGCCCGGCATGATCCGCGACAAGGTGACGCTTTATCTCAAGGCGTTGCCGAAGGCATGGCGAAACCGCTTGATCCCGCTGCCCGAAACGGTGACCGCGTTTCTCGAGCAGGCGCCGTCGCACGATGTAGCGCTCGCCGATGCGCTTTGCACATTCGTCCGCGCGCGCCTTGGCGAGGCGCCGCCTGCACAAACGCTGAACGACGTCGAGTTGCCGGAGCATTTGTCGATGAACCTGCGTGTCGTCGATGCCTCGGGCGAGGAGCTCGCGATGAGCCGCGACCTGCGGGCCGTGCGCGAGCGGCTTGCCGATGCCGCGCGGCTCGAATTCGCCGCGGAGAGCCCGGCATTCGAGCGTCATGGCCTGCGGCGCTGGGATTTCGGCGAATTGCCGCACACGCTGTCGATTCGACGCGGCGGCCAGCAGCGAACCGGCTATCCGGCGCTCGTCGGCGAAGGCGACGGCGTCGCGCTGACGCTGCTCGACACGCAACAGGCGGCGTTGTCGGCGACGCGCAAGGGCATCGTGCGGCTGGTCGATTTCGAGCTTGGCGATGACCTGACGCGCATGGTGAAGGGCGGCGCGACGTGGAATGCGATCGGCGCGGCGCTTCGCACCACGATTCCTTTGACGGCGCTTCAAGACGATCTGCGTGACGCGGTCGCGGATCGCGCGTACATCGGCGACGACGCGCTGCCGCGCGATCGCGACGCATTCGCCGCGCAGGTGAAACGCGCGCGTGCACGTCTCGCGCCCGTCGTCGATGCAGCGACGCAGAACCTCGTGGCGATCGCTGCTTCGCATGACCGCCTGACGAAACGGATTGCGGCGCTGCCGCCTGCGCAGCGCAGGCTCGCGGCGGAAGCGAAGGTGCAGCGGGACGCGCTCGTCTATCCGGGATTCGTCGCCGCGACCCCATGGTTGCAGCTCGGGCATCTGCCGCGTTATCTGGACGCGCTCACCCGCAGAATCGAACGCGCGCCCTCGAATCCCGAGCGAGATTCGCGGCACGCGGCGCAGGTCGTGGCGTGGTGGACGCGCTATCGCGAGCTTGCCGACGCGGAACGCCGCGCCGGAGGCATTTCACCCGAGCTCGAGGCGTTTCGCTGGCTGATCGAGGAGCTCCGGGTGTCGCTTTTCGCGCAGGAATTGCGTACGCCGGTGCCAGTGTCGCAAAAGCGCGTCGCCAAGGCCTGGGAAGCGCTTGCAGGCGGTGCCTCACGACGATCGGTCGCATAGCCCGGTGGCATACAATCCGTCCCCGTGCTAGTGTCCAAAAACGCGAGCTCATTCATCATCGGCCCGATGGCCCTGGGTTCTCCCACGTTCCGCCGCCGGCAAGGGCCTGTTAGCGCTATGGGCGCAAACGCGTTGCATCGCCAAAAACGCCCAGCGCAAGGCGCGAAGGCGAAGGCGCGTCGGGCACCCGGCGAGACTTTGCAACGCAGCGCTGGGCGTTTCTGGCAGCAACCCGGAGGGAACGAGCGCCCT
>DATFCW010000057.1:0-3189 GCA_035252665.1 Casimicrobiaceae bacterium
TCGATGACGAATCGAACGACGCATCGAGATCCGCATGCGCGACATCGACAATCCGCCGGATCAGCGAGAACCCGTTCGAGTGCGGCCCGCTCGACGCGATGCCGACCAGCCGATCGCCCGGTGCGATCGCGCGGCCATCGATGATCGCGTCCCTCTCGACGACGCCCACCGCGAAGCCCGCGAGATCGTACGAACCTTGCGGGAACGTTCCCGGGTGCTCCGCCGTTTCGCCGCCGATCAGCGCGCATCCGGCGAGTTCGCAGCCCTTGGCGATGCCATCGATGACTTGCGCGGCGACGTCGACGTCGAGCCGTTCGCAGACGAAGTAATCGAGGAAGAACAGTGGCTCGGCGCCCTGCACGAGGATGTCGTTCGCGCTCATCGCAACGAGATCGATGCCGATCGTGCCGTGGCGGCCGAGGCGCTGCGCGAGGTCGAGCTTCGTGCCGACGCCATCGGTGCCCGCGACGAGCACGGGATTGCGATACCGCTTGCCGATTTCGATCAGCGCGCCGAAGCCGCCGATGCCCGCGAGCACTTCCGGACGCATCGTGCGCCGCGCGAACGGCTTGATCCGCTCGACCAGCGCATCGCCGGCATCGATGTCGACGCCGGCGTCGCGATAGGAGAGCGGCGGGCGGGAAGAGGAAGCCGGCGCCACAATGCGGTAAAGTGCAGCGTTTTTCGCCCGCGATTCTACTCTACGAGAGCCTTCTCGGAACTGAACGGATGAGCCGCGTTTCGGACGACGTGTTGGGCGCGACGCGCGCCGGGGAGAGCGCAACAGCCGCGGCCGGGAAGCCGCGCGAAAGCGAGCCGGTTGACGCGCCGGGCACCGCGCGCCCCCCGAAGGTCGATCCGGCCGACGACACGATCATCATTCCGCCGCGACGCCATCCGCTCGCGCCCAAGCAGTATTTGTGGATTGTCGGCGCGTTGGTCGTCATCGTCCTCGCGCTCGAATTCCTGGGCCCGGTGCTGACGCCGTTTCTGGTCGGCGCGATCCTCGCCTACCTCGGCACGCCGGTCGTCGCGCGCGCCGAGCGCCGCGGCATGCCGCGCTCGCTCGCGGCGCTCTTCGTGATTCTGTTCATCGCGCTTTTGCTCGCGGCGCTCTTCCTCGTGCTGATCCCGCTCGTGCAAAGCGAAGTCGGGTCGATTTCGCGCAGGCTTCCCGATCTCTTCGCGCAATTCACCGACCGCGTCGCGCCGTTCTTGCAGGACAAGTTCGGTATCGCGGTCTCGCTCGACTTCGATTCGATCCGCGCGTTCATTTCCGACAATGCGCAGGAGCTGCGCGGGCTTTCGGGGCGCCTGCTGTCGGGCGTTCGCGCGGGCAGCGCGATCGTGCTGTCGGTGCTCGTCAATGTCGCGCTGATTCCGGTCGTGATGTTCTATCTGCTTCGCGACTGGAACATGATCCTCGCGCGCATCGACGATCTGCTGCCGCGTCGCTGGGGACCGAAGGTGCGCGGCATCGCGCGCGAGGTGGACGGCGTGCTCGCCGAATTCCTCCATGGACAGTTGCTCGTGATGCTCGCGCTCGCGGCGTATTACTCGGCGGGGCTCGCGATCGCGCGCCTCGATCACGCGCTCGCGATCGGCATCCTGACCGGTTTGCTCGTGTTCATTCCGTACGTCGGATTCGGTCTCGGCTTTTTGCTCGGCATGACGGCCGCGATCCTGGAATTTCACGGCTGGCCCGGCTTCTTCGCGGTGCTCGCCGTGTATGGCGTCGGGCAATTGCTCGAAAGCTACGTGCTCGTGCCGTTTCTCGTTGGCGATCGCATCGGATTGCATCCGCTCGCGGTGATCTTTGCGTTGCTCGCGTTCGGCGAACTCTTCGGCTTCGCGGGCGTGTTGATGGCGCTGCCGGTGTCGGCGATGCTGCTCGTCGGCTTGCGGCATCTGCGCCGCGCTTACGTTCGATCGCCGGTCTACAACGACGATTGAGCCGGCACCTGCAGTCCACAGGATGAACGCCGCGGAAGAGGGCAGCAGCCCGAATACGGTTGCCGAGCAGCTCGTTCTCGATCTCAGTCATCCCGAGCCGCCGTCGTTTGCCAATTTCGTGGCGTCCGGAAATCGTGAAGCCGTCGCCGCGATCATCGCGCTCGCGGGCGGTACTACGCGCGAGACCGGCGTGCTGCTCTGGGGCGCACCGGGCGTCGGTAAATCGCATCTGCTCGCTGCCTGCGTTGCGGCCGCACGAGAAGCGCGCCGGCCCGTGGTCGCCTGCAACTCGCCACAGGCGTTGCCGGCCGGCGACATCGCCTCTTCCGCGCTGCTTGTCGTCGATGCCGTCGACGCCGCCGACGGTTTTTGCCAGGCGCGTCTCTTTACGCTCGTCAATCAGCTCGCGGCGAGCGGCGGTCACTGGCTGGCGGCGGCTTCGGCGCCTCCGGCGCGGCTCGCGCTGCGCGAGGATTTGCGCACGCGCCTGGCGCTGGGTCTCGTGCTGGAAATCGTTCCGCTCGTCGATGCCGACAAGCCGCAGGCGCTCGCCGCGTATGCCCGGGAGCGCGGCTTTCGCCTTGCCGACGACGTGATCGACTATCTGCTCGCGCATGGTCGGCGCGACATGAAGAGCCTCGTCGGGACGCTGGCGGCGCTCGATCGGCGGTCGCTGGCGACGAGGCGCAGCATCACCGTGCCGATGTTGCGGGAGTGGCTTGCCCGCTGATTCGCCCCCCCCGGTGCGCCGGCGATCGCGCAACGCTCTCTTTCCGGGAAGTGGCTGAACGCCTGGCTTCGAACGGTCTCGAACCGTGGGAGCACTGTCAACGCTCGCACGGATGGCGACGTTAATGGCGGCGACGCGCGAACCGCGCCGTCATCATCGACAACCACCCGTTCAGAGGACAATCGAGAATGAACAAATTGCTGATCGCCGCGCTTGCGCTCGTGTTCGCCGGCAGCGTCTTTGCCGAAGGCTCGGGCGCGCCCGCGACGCAGGCTCCGTCCAAGACCGACGCGAAGAAGGTCGCCACCGCGAAGGAGGCGCCGAAGGTCATCTCGGTCAAGGAAAAGCTCAAGATGGAGAAGGCGAAGAAGGCCGCCGGCAAGACCGCTTCGAGCACCAAGCCGGCTGCCACCCTTGGCGAAACGAAGCCGGCAAAGTAGCGAGCTCGCTTCGCATTGCTAAGATCACTTACCTACCCACAAGGAAAACGCCCCATGAGCAAGTTC
>DATFCW010000058.1:0-2854 GCA_035252665.1 Casimicrobiaceae bacterium
TTCGTTGCCATGCCCGCTCCTCGAAGTCGTCCCACTTCGATTAACGCGCATCATAGCGAATCGGTTGTCACCCATTTAACTAATTCTCAGTAGTGGTGACGAACCGCCGCTCGGTCGACGAGTTTCGTCTCTGACCCCAGACTGTCTTACCCTCACATCCCCAATCGCATCCGCGGCATCGTCCCGCGCATATGCGCGCGATAACGCGCGAGCGCCCACGCCGGAAAGAACTTCGCGTAACCGTGGTAGCGCAGGAAGAAGACGCGCGGAAATCCTGTCGCGGTGAACTCCGGTTCGGGCCAGAAACCGTCGTCGCCTTGCGTACGCAACAGATGCTCGACACCGCGCGCGACCACCGGGCTTTGTGCTTCGCCTGCCGCCATCAGTCCGAGCAATGCCCACGCAGTTTGCGACGGCGTCGACGGCGCGCGCTTGTCGCCGGCGTAATGAAGCGCGTACGTCTCCGCCGTTTCGCCCCATCCGCCGTCTTCGTTTTGCACGCTTTCGAGCCAGCGCACCGCCATTCGCACCTCGGTCGAATCCGACGGCACGCCGGCGCACGCGAGCGCACAAAGCGCCGACCATGTACCGTAGACGTAGTTCATGCCCCATCGTCCGTACCACGAGCCGTCCGGCTCCTGAGATCGCTGCAGGAACGCCAGCGCGCGCGACAGCGCGTCACGATCTTCCGGCGCACCGAGTTGCGCCATCATGCTCGCGCAGCGCGCCGTCACGTCGGCGGTCGGCGGATCGAGCAGCGCGCCATGATCGGCGAACGGAATGTGATTCAGGTATTCGCTGGTGTTGTCCGCATCGAACGCGCCGAATCCGCCGTTGCCGCTCTGCATCCCGACGACCCATTCGTTCGCGCGACGCATCGACTCGAACAGCATCGGCTCGTCGAGAACGCCGCGAAGGCGCGTGTAGCGATCGATCGCCATGACGACAACCGCGGTGTCGTCGAGATCGGGATAGTGCGGATTCTCGTACTGGAATGCCCAGCCACCGGGACGCACGTCGGGTCGCTGCCAGCTCCAGTCACCGACGACCGACAGCACCTGCTTTTCAACGAGCCACGAAAGACCTCGTCGCACCGACGAAAGCGCCGCGTTGCCATCGATGTCGAGCAGCGCGTGGCACGCGAGCGCCGTGTCCCACACCGGCGACACGCATGGCTGGCAATACGCTTCATCGCCGCTCACCACGAGCAGCTTGTCGATGGCACGCCGCGCCGTCGCGTATGGCTCGCGATCGCGCGCATATCCGAGCGTGTCGTACATCATCACCGCGTTCGCCATCGCGGGGAAGATCGCGCCGAGACCATCCTCGCCGTTTGCGCGCTCGTTGACCCACGACACCGCGCGATCGATCGCGCGCTCGCGCGTGCGCGTCGGAACGAGCGGCTCTATGACATGAAGCAGCGCGTCGACGAAGGCGAAGAACGCGAACGGCAACCGCGCCTGGTGCGGCGCGCGCATCCATCGCCGCGCATGCGGCCGGCCGTTCGGGAACAGCTCGTCGATGCGCACCCCCAGCGGATTTCGCGCGCGCGGCTTTCGCGCCTGCAACACGAGTAAGGGGACGAGCACCGTGCGCGTCCAATACGACACGCGCGAGAGGTGGAACGGCGACCACTTGGGAAACAGCATGAGCTCGACCGGCACGACGGGCACCGCCTTCCAGTCGAGCACGCCGTGGAGCGCGAGCAGGATGCGCGTGAAGACATTCGCGGTTCCTGCGCCGCCATGCGCGAGGATCGCCTCGCGCGCACGCCGCATGTGCGGCGCGTCGGGCGAATCGCCGGCAAGCTTCAGCGCGTAGTACGCCTTGACGCTCGCGCTGATGTCGAACGGCCCGCCATGCGTCAACGGCCAGCCGCCATGGGCGCCCTGGCGCCTGCGCAGATACCGCGCGATGCGCGCCTCGAGCGCCGGATCGCGCTCACCGAGAAAATGCAGCAGCGCGATGTACTCGGACGAGATCGTCGAGTCGGCCTCGAGCTCGAACACCCAGTGACCGTCGGCACGCTGGGCGTCGACGAGCGCGTGCGTCGCGTCGTCGATCGCGCGATCGAGGCGCGCCGTCGGCTCATCTCCCCGCCATCGCCGGCTGATGTGCTCGGGATTTCGCATCAGGCGTGCGTCATTGTCTTTTTGCGTCGAAGCCCGTCGTCATGCCCTTCCTCGAATGCGCGAACGCCGTGCGCGGGCGTACGCGCCCTTTCCATTCGCTGCCGCGTCCCCGCCAATGCAGGATCGCCGATTCGATCGTCAGTGCGACATAGATTGCGGCGATCGCGGGCAGCGCCAACCCCCACGCCGGCGCCAGCCGATAGAAGCGCAACATCGGCTGATACGCGAGCGCCATCAAAAGCCACGTGGCGCCTCCCGCCGCACGCGCCGACGCGCCTATCGGCGCCAGGGCGAGGGCCGGCGGGGTCACGAATACGAGGATCATAGCGGCAGCCGTCGCGGCCAGCCGCCAAGTCGAAAACTCGAGCTCGGTGAAGGCCGTCCGCACGATCATTCGCCGAATGTCGTTGAAGCGCGGATACGCGCGGATGCTGCTCACGCGATCGGTGAGCGCGATACGAATCGGTCCGAGCGGCTTCAGCAGCCTCGCTAGCGCGCAGTCGTCGATCAGCTCGCCGCGGATCGCCGCGAGGCCGCCCGCCCGGTTCAGCGTTTGTCGATGGACCAGCATGCACCCGCCCGCGCCGGCCGCGGTCGCGCGCGTTCGGTCGTTCACCCATTTGAACGGATAAAGCATCTGGAAGAAGAACACGAACGCGGGGATCATCGCGCGCTCGCCGATGCTTTGCGCGTTGAGCTTGGCCATCCGTGAAAAGAGCGCG
>DATFCW010000059.1:0-3920 GCA_035252665.1 Casimicrobiaceae bacterium
GTCCAGTCGGTCGTCGACTATGCGATCTTCATGCTCGATGCAAACGGCCATATCGTCACCTGGAACGCGGGCGCGGCGCGAATCAACGGCTATACGGCCGACGAGATCATCGGCCGGCATTTTTCGGTGTTCTATCCGAAGGATGCCCTCGAGAGCGGTTGGCCCGAACATGAGCTGCAGATCGCCACTGCCGAGGGCGAGTATCGGGAAGAGGGCTGGCGAGTGCGCAAGGACGGCACCCGCTTCTGGGCACACGTCACGATCACCGCGCTACGCGACGGCTCGGGACGATTGCGCGGGTTCGCGAAGCTGACGCGCGACCTCTCGGAGCGCAAGCGCAGCGAGAGCATGCAGGAATACGGCGCGATGCGCGAACAGATGCTCGAAGCGGAACGCGCGGCGCGCATCGAGGCACAGCGCACGGCGCGCATGCGGGACGAATTCCTCGCGACGCTTTCCCACGAGCTGCGCACTCCGCTCAACGCCATTCTCGGCTGGACTCAGATCCTGTCGATGGCGACGCGCGGGCACGACGAACGGGAGCTGCGTCGGGGGCTTGGCGTCATCGAGCGCAACGCCAGAGCCCAGGTCGAGCTGATCGACGATCTTCTCGACCTGAGCCGGATTCTTGCCGGGCAGCTTCGTCTCGACGTGCAGCGGGTGGCGCTCGCCGATGTGATCGGCAATGCAATCGAATCGGTGCAGCCTGCTGCCGAAGCGAAGGGCGTGCGGGTCGAGAGCATCCTCGACACGCGGCGCGGCGTTGTCTCGGGCGACGCGGGACGTCTTCAGCAGGTCATATGGAACATCCTGAGCAACGCGATCAAGTTCACGCCGAAGGGCGGCAAGGTGCAAGTGCTGCTCGAGCAGGTCGACTCGCACATCGAGATCACCGTGGCCGACACGGGCATCGGCATATCCGCGGACTTTCTGCCGTACGTGTTCGGGCGCTTTTCGCAAAAGGACAGCACCGCGGCACGCTCGTATGGCGGCCTCGGGCTTGGGCTCGCCATTTCGAAGCAGCTCGTCGAGCTGCACGGTGGATCGATCCATGCGAAAAGTGCTGGCGAGGGGCAAGGCGCCACTTTCATCGTTCGTCTGCCCCTCGTCCTGATCGAGCCCGATCGCGACCAAACGGCTGAACCGGCCGATGCCGGTTTGCAGACGGCGGACGATGCGTCGCTTCCTCACTTGGACCGTGCACGGATACTCGTCGTAGACGACGAGGCCGACGCGCGGGATCTGGTCCGAACCGTACTGGAAAGCCGTGGCGCGAGCGTCACCACGACCGGTTCGGCCGAGGAGGCGCTCGAGCTTCTCAATACGTCCGCACCCGACGTGCTGATCAGCGACATTGGTATGCCGGGCACCGACGGCTATCAGCTGATGCGCACGATCCGGGCACGCGAGTCCGGCGGACAGCGCCTGCCTGCACTCGCATTGACCGCCTTCGCGCGCGCCGACGATCGCAAGCGTGCAATGCTGGCTGGATATCAGGCGCACATTTCCAAGCCATTCGACATCGGCGAGTTCGTGCTCCTGGTCGCAGGACTTCTCGATCGCCGCTGAGTCGCTTCGGCGGCGACGCGCGAATTGCAGCAGCCGACAAGACGGCAATCGCGTTTCGTGCAGCGAAGTGCGGCAAGGCGTTCTGCATTCTCGCGTCGGCGGTTGTCGCCACAGAACTACGCCTCGGCCGCAGGGTCTGACCGATGCACGCTTCCCGTCGAGACAGCGCCCGAAAGCGCGCCGCTGTCTCCTACTCCGAACGCTCGAGGTCGATATGGCCGGAACACCACCGTCGCGCGCCGTGGGCGCGCCGCTTTGCTTGTTGGCGCTGATCGGATTGGCCGTCGCGCTGTTCGACTACTTTTGGCCGGGCAACGGCATCCACGGCACCGGTGGCGTGCTCCTCGTCATCGCAAGCACGGCCGCGATGGTGATCCTCGCGTTCGCATTGCTGCCGACGATGTCGCGCGGCTTGCGCGGCGTTCTGCTCGTCCTGCTGATCATCGACATCGCGGGCAGCGGCTTCGCCGCTTACATGCTCGACGCATGGTGGCTATTGCTCGTGATGGTCCTAGCGTTCATCGCGTGGCTGGTGCGCGTCGCCTGGCGTTCGGTGCGACCCGTGCCCGCGCCAGCGGTCGGGGTCGTATGCATCGGCATCGCGGCGTCGCTTGCCGCGCTCGTGCTTGGGGGCACACCGCGCGCGCGTGGTCAGGATGGCATGACCCCGCCTTCGAGCGGCTCCCAAGCGAGCGCCAGCGAGACGCCCTCCGCGGAAACGACGCGCTATCACGGCTGGTACACGTTCAACGGCGACCTGATGGACCAGAAGTATTCCGAGGCCGATCAGATCACCACGCAGAACGTGGACCGCCTCACGAAAGCGTGGGAGGTTCACACGAGCGATGTATCGGACGGCGACAAAAAGGTAAACGGCAACAAGGTTCCCGTAACCGACTGGTCGGCGACGCCACTCTTCGTCAACGACACCGTGTATGTCGCGACGCCGTTCTATCGCATCTTCGCGCTTGCGCCGGACACGGGAAAGGTCAAGTGGATTTTCGATCCCCATGCGGAACTGAAAGCGCTGACGCAGCCCGACATGAAGACGCGCGGCGTCGCGTACTGGCAGTCTGCCACGCCCGAGGCCGGCAAGGCGTGCCAGAAAATCGTCTACGTCGGCACGATGGACGCGAAGCTCTATGCGGTCGACGCCGACACGGGCAAGGCGTGCGACGGCTTCGGCAACCACGGCGTGCTCGACATCAATCAGTGGAACACGGTGAACAACAAGTGGCCGCTGTCGATCCTGCAACCGCCCACCGTGTACAAGGACATGCTCTACATCGGCTGGGCGGGCAAGGACTGGGCGTACGAGGAAGCGCCGCCCGGCACCGTGTTCGCGGTCGATGCACAGACCGGCAAGCTCGACTGGACTTTCGATGCGCTGCCCAAGCAGGATGCGCAAACGACCGGCACGTCGAACGTGTGGGCGAGCATGTCGATCGATCCTGCGCATGGCATTTTGTACTTGCCGGTGAGCTCGCCGAGTCCCAATTTCTGGGGCGGCAATCGCAAGGAGAAGCTGCCGCTAGCGACCTCGATCACCGCGCTCGACGCGAACAGCGGCAAGGTGCTGTGGAGCCGGCAGATCGTCCACCACGACATCTGGGACTACGACACGAATTCGGCACCGACGCTCGTCGACTTGCGCAAGGACGGCAAGACGATTCCCGCGCTCGTGCAGTCGAGCAAGATGGGCTTCTTCTTCGTGCTGAATCGGCTGACCGGCGAACCGATTTATCCGATCACCGAGCACCCCGTGCCGGCGTCCGACGTACCTGGCGAGCAGGCTTCGCCGACGCAACCGTATCCCGAAACGCTCGAGCCCACGGTTCCCGATAAATTTCCAGGCATCTTCAAATTGGCCGACTGGGCTGGCCTCGGCGAGTGCAGCGCCACGCTTGCGAAGCTTCGTCACGATGGCCGCTACACGCCGCCAAGCGTCAAGGGCACGCTTGCGTATCCGTCGACGGCGGGCGGTGTGGAGTGGGGCGGTGGCGCCGTCGATCCGCACACGGGCGTTTACGTCGTCAACAGCTCCGCGGTCGCGCAGATCTATCGTCTCGTACCGCGCGATCAGTACGAGGCGGACAAAAAGAAGGGACCCGCCAAGGACTATTACCCGCAAACGGGCGCGCCGTACGGCTTCTACCTGCATAACTTCGTCAATCGCTGGGGCATGCCCTGCTGGAATCCGCCCTACGGCACGTTGTCGGCGTACGACCTCGAAAGCGGCAAGCTGCTCTGGCGCAAACCGTTCGGCGAAGTGCAGAAGTGGGGCTTCTACATGCCCGATTCGTGGGGCTCGGTGACGATCGGCGGTCCGCTCGTCACGAAGTCGGGTCTCG
>DATFCW010000060.1:0-14638 GCA_035252665.1 Casimicrobiaceae bacterium
ATCCACGACTTCGACATCTTCCGCTGGATCCTCGACGACGATGCCGAAAGCGTCTACGCGACTGGAAGCTGCCTCACGGATCCGGCGATCGCTTCGGCGGGCGACATCGACGCAACCGCCGTCACGATTCGAACGAAAAAGGGACGGCTCGCGCAGATCAACACGATCCGCCGCGCTGCGTACGGTTACGACCAGCGCTTCGAGGTGATCGGCGCGAAGGGTCTTCTGCAGGCGGGCAACCATCGGCCCACCGAGGTGATGCTATGGTCGTCGGGCGCCATCACGGCCGACAAGCCCGAGCATTTCTTCCTCGAACGCTATCGCGCCGCGTACGCCGCGGAGATGACGCACTTCTTCGACGTCGTCGAAAAGGCGGTGCCGCCGCGCACGTCGATCGACGACGGCGTCGCCGCGCTCGCGCTCGCTGAAGCGGCCACGACGTCGTGGCGCGAGAAGCGCGTGGTTGATCTGTGAGGCCATGACCCATCCGCGCCTTCGCATCGGCATTGCGGGTCTCGGCCGCATGGGCCGGCGCCACGCCGAGAATCTCGCCCACCGAGTGGCGCAAAGCGAGCTGGTCGCGGTATGCAGTCCGGTGCAGGACGAGCTCGAATGGGCGAAGCGCGAGCTGGGCATCGCGCAGTGCTACACCGAATACGCGGCGATGCTCGCCCATGCCGAGATCGACGCCGTGTTCATCGTCACGCCGACGACGCTTCACGCGCAGCAGATCGTCGATGCGTTGCGTGCGCGCAAGCACGTGTTCTCCGAGAAGCCGCTGTCGCTCGACGTTGCCGAGTGCCGGCGCGTCGAGGCGGAAGCGGCGCTTTCGCCCGATCTCAAGGTGATGATCGGGTTCGTTCGCCGGTTCGATGCGAGCTATCGGCGGGCGCATTCATGGATTCGCGACGGCCGCATCGGCCGGCCGCTCACGGTGCGCTCGCACACGCTCGACCAGAACGATCCGAGCGGCTTCTTCGTCCGCTATTCGCAGGCGAGCGGCGGCATCTTCGTCGACATGAGCGTGCACGACGTCGATTCGGCACGCTGGCTCCTTGGCGTGTCGGACGTTGCGCGCGTCTTCGCCACCGGCCTCGTCGGCATCCACGAAGGCTTGCGCGAATGGAACGACGTCGACAACGGTGTCGCGACGTGCGAATTCGTCACGGGCGAGATAGCAACGATCTACGCGTCGCGCACGATGGCGCACGGATTCGAATGCATGACGGAGGTGATCGGCACGAAGGGCCGAATCACCATCGGCGGCGATGCACGGCTCGATCATGTCGTGATCTCCGACGCGCACGGCGTGCGGCACGAATGCACGCCGACGTTCTACGAGCGCTTCGAGGACGCGTTCCTGCGCGAGGACAGCGAGTTCGTACAGGCGGTCATCGAGGATCGGACGCCGCCGCTCACGCTTCGCGACGCCACCGAGGCGACGCGGATCTGCCTCGCGATGCGCCAGTCGCTGCTCGAGCGGCGGGTGGTGTCGCTGTAGCGCGACCTACTTCTTCCTGAAATCCCCGGCGTACGCGAACGCGATGTCGGCCGGGACCACGTACTTGCGCAGCGCCGCCGTCGCCGATTCGGGCGTGACGGCCGCGATCTCGCGATCGATCTTCGCCGATTCCGCCCACGTGCGACCCAGATATTCCTGCGCGACGAGACCGCCCGCGACGGCATCATCCTGCGCGCGCGTGATCCGGCGCTCCTCGAGCAGACCCTTCTTCGCCGCGTCGATCTCCTGCTGCATGAAGCCGCCGTCGAGCGCGTGCGTGATCTCCTGCGACGTCGCGTTGCGCACGTTGTCGAGGTTCTGCGGCGCGAAGATCGCATACAGGAGGAACGTGCTGTTCTCGTCGATCGACGCCGGCTGCAGGATCGTCCCGACCGCGTAGGAGAATCCGCCCTTGACGCGCACGCGCTGGAATATGCGCGAATCGGTGTCGCCGCCGAGCACGCGATTCGCGACGAGCAGCGCTGCGTAATCCGGCGACTGGTCGTTGAGCCGCATCGACAGGCGGCCGAACATCGCGGCGTTCGCCTTGTCGGGCGTATCGAACGTCATCGGTGCCGACTTCGTCGAGTAGAACGGATGCGCCACGCGCGCGTAAGGCGTCGCGCTGCTGTAGCCGCCGAAGAGTTGCTCGAGCAGCGGCCGCACGGTGGTCACGTCGAAGTCGCCGACGATTGCCATCTCGGCATGCGACGCGCCGTAGAACTTCGTATAGAACGCCTTGACCGCATCGAGATTCGTCGCGCGTACGCGGGCGATCTCCTCGTCGATCGTCGGCGTATAGCGCACGTCCTGCGGCGGATAGGGATTGCCGGCGCGCGCCGCGGCGCGTCGCGCGAGCGCGCTCGGATCCGTGCGACTTTGCTCGAGCTTCGTCAGGAGCTCGCCGCGAAGCTGCTCGAATTCCGATGGCGCGAACGCCGGTTCGCGCAACGCCTCGGCGGCAAGCCGAAGCACGTCGGGGACGCTTGCACGCACCGTTGTCGCGCTCAAGGATACCGTGCCGCCGCCTCCGCCGACATCGAGCTTCGCGCGAAGCTTGTCGAGCGCATCCTCGAATGCCTGGCGATCGTGCTTCGCCGTGCCGCGCTCGAGCATCGCCGCGGTCAGGCTCGATGCCGGCGACGTATTCTGGAGCGAGTCGACATTTCCCAGGTCCAGGCGAATCTCGATCTGCGCGGTTTCGCCGCGCGTCTTCTTCGGCAGGAACGCGACCTTCATGCCGTTCGACAAGGCGAAGCGTTGCGTGCGTGCCTCGAGGTTGGCAGGCGTGGGATCGAAGGCTTCGCCCGCGGCGACCGCGGCTTCGCCCTTGTAGTTGCGCACCATCGCGGGGATGTTCATCGGCGCAGCGAGCGGCGCGCGATCGGGCTTCGTTTCCGGTATGAAAAGCCCGATCGTCAGGTTCGACGACTTCAGGTATTCGGTCCCGGCGCGCGTCACGTCGGCGGGCGTGAGCTTGTGCCATTGATCGCGATGAATGAAGAAAAGGCGCCAATCGCCTTCGCCGATGGCATCGGCGATCGCCACGGCGAATTGCTGCGGATCGTTGATCGTGTCGTCGAAATCCTTTTGCGCCTTGATCTTCACTCGCTCGAGCTCTTCCGGCGTGACCGGATGTGCGGCGACGTCGTAGAGCGTGGCGAGCATCGCGTCACGCGCGGCGTCGAGCGACTTGTCGGGAGGCACCTGTGCCCAGAAGATAACGAAGCCCGGGTCGTGCAGCGCGAACATCCAGTTGTCGACCGAGCTTGCCTTCTTCGTTTCGACGAGCGCCTTGTAGAGGCGTCCTGCCGGCTCGACGGTCATGATGTCGGCGAGCGCCTCGAACGCGGTGGTGTCGGGGTTAGCGCCTTGCGGAAGATGGAAAAGAGCACCCAGCCATTGCGTGCTCGCGACGCGGCGCACGGTGACCTCGCGCTGGCCGTCCTGGACCGGTTCCACCGTGTAGAACTTCGGCAACACGCGCGTGGGCTTCGGAATGGCGCCGAAATATTTGGCGATCGCGGCCAGCGTCGCGTCGGGATCGAACTTGCCGCCGACGGTGAGCACGGCGTTGTCGGGCTGGTAGTACTCGGTGTAGAACGCGCGTAGTTTTTCGAACGGCACGTTCTCGATGTCGGAGCGCGCACCGATCGTCGGCTTGCCGTAGTCGTGCCAGTCGAACGCGACGGCGGCCATCCGCTTCCACAGCACGTCCTGCGGCTTGTTCTCGCCGCTTTCGTATTCGTTGCGAACGACCGTCATTTCCGAATCGAGCTCGGCCTTGGTGAACGTCGACTTCGTCATCCGCTCGGACTCCATCATCAGCACCCAGTCGAGCGATGCCCGGTCCGCGGTGAACGTCTCGAAATACGTCGTGCGGTCGTACGACGTATTGCCGTTGAATTGCATGCCGCGCCGACCGAGCTCGGCGAACACGCTCGGGATCGATGGCGTGCCCTTGAACATCATGTGCTCGAGCAGGTGCGCCATGCCGGTCTCGCCGTAGTTTTCCATGCGCGATCCGACCTTGTAAGTGACGTCGACCGTCGTCGTCGGCTTCGTCGCGTCGGGGAACAGCAGTATCTTCAGGCCGTTGGCGAGCGTGTACTCGTCGACGCCCTCGACGCTCGGCCCCTTGGTGACGCCCGGCGGCAACGCGGCGAGCGCCGCAGCGGGGACGAGGACCAGAAGGAGGACGAAGCGGCGAAGAAGCGCGGCCATCGGCAGGGATCAGAAGTCGGGAATCAGGAATCAGAGGGCGGAGGCAGCGGCGACTTCGGTGGCGCGGCACGTGCCGCGATTCTGCGCGCGGTTGTTCACGAAAGGACGCGACGATGGGACCGCGGAAGCAGTGAGAAGTGCCGCAGTTGACGTTTACGTAAACGTCATGGTAGCGTCCGCGAACGAGGCCGCTTGGTAAGCTTGGCATCGCCACGCCCATCGCTTCGCGCGCTTTTCAAGAGAAGCCGTCGATGACCGATCTCTCGACCCGCAAGACGCTCGTCTACAAGCCGCTCGCGAAGGTGCGCTTCGTCACCGCAGCGAGCCTTTTCGACGGTCACGACGCGTCGATCAACATCATGCGGCGCATCCTGCAGGCGAGCGGCTGCGAGGTGATCCATCTCGGACACAACCGATCGGTCGAGGAGATCGTCACCTGCGCGATCGAGGAGGATGCGCACGGCATCGCAGTATCGTCATACCAGGGCGGCCACGTCGAGTTCTTCACCTACATGCTCGATCTTTTGCGCGAGCGTGGCGCTTCGCACGTCAAGGTATTCGGCGGCGGCGGCGGCGTCATCGTTCCGGCGGAGATCGACGCGCTGCATGCCTATGGCGTGACGCGGATCTTCTCGCCGGAGGACGGGCAGAAGCTCGGCTTGCAGGGCATGATCAACGAGATCGTTGCCGCGGCCGATGTCGATCTCACCCAGCGCATTCCCGAATCGGTCGATGCGCTTCGCAACGGCGATCGCTTTCACCGTGCGGGCGCGCTTGCGCGCACGATCAGCGCGCTCGAGGCAGGCGTTGCGCCCGAGTCGTTTCGTCGTCAGTTGCAAGAGGCGGCGGCGAAGGCGACCACGGCGGTGCTCGGCATCACGGGAACGGGCGGCGCGGGAAAAAGCTCGCTCGCCGACGAGCTCGTTCGGCGTTTCCGACTCGATCAGCGCGACCGGATGAAGATCGCGATCCTGTCGATCGATCCCTCGCGGCGCAAATCGGGTGGCGCGCTGCTCGGCGACCGCATTCGCATGAACGCGATCGGCACGCCGCAGATCTACATGCGCTCGCTTGCGACACGCGATGCCGCGAGCGAGATCTCGAACGCGCTGCCGGACGCGATCGCTGCCTGCAAGGCCGCGGGATTCGATCTCGTGATCGTCGAGACGTCCGGCATCGGTCAGGGCGATGCCGCGATCGTCCCGCATGTCGACGTATCGGTGTACGTGATGACGCCCGAGTTCGGCGCCGCGTCGCAGCTCGAGAAGATCGACATGCTCGACTTCGCCGACTTCGTCGCGATCAACAAGTTCGACCGGAAAGGTGCACAGGACGCGCTTCGCGACGTGCGCAAGCAGTACCAGCGCAACCACGAGCGTTTTGCCGTCTCGCCCGACGAGATGCCGGTGTTCGGCACGATCGCGTCGCGCTTCAACGACGACGGCGTCACCGCGCTCTACCAGGCGATCGCGGGCGCGCTGCGCGAGCATGGCCTCGTGATGGACAAGGGCGCGCTCGCTGCGCCTTCGACCCATTTCTCGACGAAGCGACAGGCGATCGTCCCGCCGGCGCGCGTCCGCTATCTCGCCGAGATTGCCGGGACCGTCCGCGGCTATCACGAATCGGCAAAGCGGCAGGCGAAGATCGCGCGCGAGCGCCAGCAGTTGTCGGCAGCGAAGACCATGTTGGGCGCGCCTGCCGATGACGAAGCCCTCGACAAACTCATCGCCGATCGCGATGGCGCGCTCGATGTCCGCTCGAAAAAGCTCCTCGCGATGTGGCCGCGCACCAAGGCCGCATACGCTGGCGACGAATACGTCGTGAAGATTCGCGACAAGGAAATACGCACGGCGCTCACGACCACTTCGCTGTCCGGCACCAAGGTGCGCAAGGTCGTGCTGCCTCGCTACGAGGACGACGGCGAGATCCTGCGCTGGCAGTTGACCGAGAACGTGCCCGGCAGCTTTCCATTCACCGCGGGCGTGTTCGCATTCAAGCGCGAGAACGAGGATCCGACGCGCATGTTTGCCGGCGAAGGCGACGCATTTCGCACCAACCGTCGTTTTCATCTGCTCGCCGATGGCATGCCGGCCAAGCGGCTGTCGACGGCGTTCGATTCGGTCACGCTATACGGCAACGATCCTGATCGACGTCCCGACATCTACGGCAAGGTGGGCAACTCCGGCGTGTCGATCGCGACGCTCGACGACATGAAAGCGCTTTACGCCGGCTTCGATCTCTGCGCGCCGAACACGTCGGTGTCGATGACGATCAACGGCCCGGCGCCGACGATCCTCGCGATGTTCGTGAACACCGCGATCGACCAGCAACTCGACAAGTTCGCGGCGGACAACGGCCGAGAGCCGACCGATGACGAGGCGCTGAAGATCCGCGAGTGGACGTTGTCGACCGTGCGCGGCACGGTGCAGGCCGACATTCTCAAGGAGGACCAGGGACAGAACACCTGCATCTTCTCGACCGAATTCAGCCTGAAGGTGATGGGCGACATCCAGCAGTATTTCATCCGACACAACGTCCGCAACTTCTATTCGGTGTCGATCTCCGGCTATCACATCGCCGAGGCGGGCGCCAATCCAATCTCGCAGCTCGCGTTCACGCTCGCGAACGGCTTCACGTTCGTTGAGGCGTACCTCGCGCGCGGCATGCATATAGACGATTTCGCGCCGAACCTGTCGTTCTTCTTCAGCTATGGCATGGATCCGGAGTACGCGGTGATCGGCCGCGTCGCGCGGCGCATCTGGGCGATCGCGATGCGCGAACGCTACGGCGCGAACGAGCGCAGCCAGAAGCTCAAGTACCACTCGCAGACGAGCGGACGCTCGCTCCACGCGCAGGAGATCGCGTTCAACGACATCCGCACCACGCTTCAGGCGCTGATCGCGAGCTACGACAACACCAATTCGCTGCACACGAATGCATACGACGAAGCGATCACGACGCCTACCGAGGAAAGCGTGCGGCGCGCGATGGCGATCCAGATGATCATCAACCGAGAATGGGGATTGGCGAAGAACGAGAACCCGAACCAGGGCGCGTTCGTCATCGAGGAGCTGACCGATCTCGTCGAGGAAGCCGTGCTGAAGGAATTCGAGGCGCTCTCCGAGCGCGGTGGCGTGCTCGGCGCGATGGAGACCGGCTATCAGCGCGGGCGCATCCAGGACGAATCGCTCTACTACGAACGGCGCAAGCACGACGGCAGCTATCCGATCATCGGCGTCAATACGTTTCGCAATCCGCACGGCGATGTCGCACCAAGGAAGCTCGAGCTTGCGCGCTCGACCGAAGAAGAGAAAGAGTCGCAGCTCGCGCGTCTCGCCGATTTCCACGCGCGGCACGCAAACGAGGCGCCCGCCGCGCTCGAACGACTGAAGCAGGTCGTGATCGACGATGGCAACGTGTTCGACGAGCTGATGAGCACCGTGCGCGTCTGCTCGCTCGGCGAGATCACGAATGCGCTCTTCGAGGTGGGCGGGCAGTATCGGCGGAGCATGTGATGCGCAGCGGAGTCGCCGAATGATCGCTGCGTCGGTCACCTATGGCGAGATTGTCGGCGAGGGCGCGGAGGTAGTGAGCAGGCTCGGTCCATCGATTTGATGCGCATGCCCGCATGCGTCGGCCGAGCGATCGATGGCGCTATATTCGAAACCTCATGTGGCTTTCCGGCACCGTTCTGGCCGGCAACGGCGTGATGATCGCGTTGCTCGCACGGCTGGCGCACGTCGTTTGAATGAAAACGCCGAGACGATCGTCGGCGGACATCGATGTCCATCCGCTCACAGCGAAGCGATGGAACGATCTCGTCACGCTCTTCACCGGGCCCGGCAGCCGGCAGGTTCGCTGGTGCTGGTGCATGTATTACCGCCGCTCCGGTCGCGCGAACGTGCCCGCCAACACCAGCTGCGGTGACTACAATCGCGATGCGCTCAAGTCGCTCGTCGACGCGGGAACCGTTCCCGGTTTGATCGGTTATCGCGACGGCCAGCCGATCGCGTGGGTATCGCTCGGGCCACGCGACGATTACGCGAAGCTCGCGCGATCGCCGGTGATGAAGCCGGTCGACGACAAGCCGGTTTGGTCGGTGATCTGCTTCTATACGGCGCCTGGCGCGCGTGGCGAGCACGTTTCCGAGGCGATGCTCGCCCGTGCCGCCGACTATGCGCGCGACAACGGTGCGACGCTGCTCGAGGCTTATCCGGTCGATGCGCCCGCTCGCAAGGGCGATGACTCGATGTGGTTTGGCGCCAAGCACATCTATGATCGTGCGGGCTTTCGCGAGGTCGCGCGGCGCAAGCCAACGCGTCCGGTCATGCGCAAGGCATTGCGCTCGAAGACTACTTCGTAACGCGCTGCTCCAGTCCGCGCATTTCGCGCCGCGTCTTCATCGATGGCGCGACGCGATCTTCCAGTCGCCGAGATAACGCAGCAGCGCAGTCACGTCGGGACGCGCTTGCGCAAAGGCGACATAGCCATCCGGCCGGATCAGGTACATCGCGTCGCGCTCGAAGCCGGCATCGCGCATCGAATCGCGCCACGCGAATGCATGAAGCGCGAGCGTTCGCTGGCGGCACGCCTCGACCACCGCACGTTCCGCGTCGCCGTAGACATGCATCTGCCAATCGCGCGCGGAGAGCGCCGCATGGTTATCCTCGCCTGGTGCCGCGGCCTCGACCCACGGCAACCGGTCGCCCGCCTGCACACGTCCGGCGGCGCCGCTGCTCAGGACGCTGTGGCGATACTCGATCGCCGTCTGCGAGACGGTGCGGAACATGAAGCGACGCACGGCCCGATGCGTGAAGAGCGAAGGCAGCAGACGCGGAATGACGCGCAGGCGAACGAATCGGGCGACGGGACCGTCGCTCGAAGCGAGCTGGAATGCGCGATCGGTCGACGCGACCAGCCGACGCGCGAACGCGATTCGTTCGGGCTCGTACGTATCGAGCAACCGCTCGCTCGCGCCGTTGCGAATCACGCAGGCAAGTTTCCAGGCAAGATTCACCGCATCGCCGATGCCCGTGTTCATGCCCTGGCCACCGACGGGACTGTGAATGTGCGCGGCATCGCCAAGCAGAAATGTGCGGCCGAACCGAAAGTGTCCGGCGACGCGATGGTGCACGCGATAGGTCGAAAACCAGTTGACGCGCGTCACGTCGATGCGCAGGCGATCGATGACGTCGTGACCGATGTCGCTCCATTGCGCGTGCGGCGCGCCCTGGCCGTGCTGGGCGTTTTGCCGGTCGATCGTTCCGACCAGTCGCACGGACGAATTTCCCTTCATCGGAAATACGGCAAGGAGATCCGCCGCGTCAAGCGCGACGTTCAACTCGCCGTTCATCACCGGGCCGGTGGCCGTCACGTCCGCGACGTAGAAGAGATGCGAGTACGTCCCGCCAGGGAAACCCGCCGCGAGCGTCTCGCGCACGGTCGAGTGCGCGCCGTCGCAACCCGCGAGAAATGCGGCTTCGCATGTCTCGTCGCGTCCATCGCCATGGCGAAGCTGCGCAGCGATGCGATCTCCGCGATCCTCGAAACCGCGAAGCTCGCAAGGACGCTCGACGCTCGCGCCCGCCTCGCGAAGCTTGTCGATCAAGAGCCGCTCGTGCTCGTCCTGGGGGAAGATCAGCAGGAACGGAAAGGCCGTGATGCCCTCGCCGAGCGGGCCAAGATCGACCCGCGCAACATGTTGTCCCCCCACCCATAAGTTCAGCGTCGTGAAGCGCACCGCCGCCGCGACGACGGAATCCGCGATGCCGAGTTGACGGTAGAACTCGAGCGTGCGTGCATGAACGACGAGCGCACGCGACGTCGTGCCGGGCTCCGGCACCTTGTCGACGATGCGAATGCGAACACCGCTACGCGCGAGCCACAGCGCGAGAACGAGGCCGGTCGGGCCGGCGCCCGCGATCAGGACATCGACGTCCGGCATGATGGGGCACGACGAAAGCCGACGATTCTACGGGAGTGAACGATCGGTTCGCATGCGTGCCCAACGGGCGAGTGCCACGAGGGAGGGCAATCGCGATTCGCCAAACCGTGCGCCGGGAAGCGGGCGACATCGGCGCGAGAGGAGTCGCGTAACATGCCCGGCATCGCGTCCGGCCGCGTTCGAGGCGAACGACCGGCGCGACGACGACATTCATCGAAATCTCAAACGCGAGATGAGCGAATCGACGCGCTGGGCGTTTCCGCCCGAGCTGCAGCCTTCGGCCGAGGATGTGGACTTCGACCTCGCGCGTGCGTTGAACGCGGTCGTGGCGTTGCGCGTCGAGGTCGCCGAGGATGCGTTCACCGCATCGATCCTCGGCACCGAGCGCGCCGGCAACGGCGTCGTGATCGGCGACGATGGCGTGATCCTGACGATCGGTTATCTAATCACCGAGGCCGAATCGATCTGGCTCACGACGAACGGCGGCGTGGTCGTTCCAGGCCACGCGCTCGCGTACGACCAGGTGACCGGCCTCGGTCTCGTGATGCCGCTTGGCAGGCTCGACGTGCCGGCCCTGCCGCGGACCGATCTCGATTCGGCCGAACTGGCGAACGAGGTATACGTGATCGGCCACGGCGGGCGAGGACATGCGCTTCGCTCACGTGTGTTCGCGCGCCGCGAATTCGCGGGCTACTGGGAGTACCTGCTCGACGATGCGCTGTTTACGACACCGCCGCACCCCGAGTGGAGCGGCTGCGCGCTGCTCGACGCACATGGACGCCTCGTCGGCATCGGATCGCTGTTCGTCCAGGAAGCGGACGGCGACGACATCGTCAAGGGCAACATGTTCGTGCCGAGCGAGTTGATCGATCCGATCGAGGACGACATGCGAAAGCTCGGCCGTGTCGACCGGCCGCCGCGCCCGTGGCTCGGCATCTATACGGCGGAAACGAAGGAAGGCATCACGATTCAGGGCCTCGCGCACGAGGGGCCGGCCGAGCGCGCGGGGATGCATCTCGGCGACATCGTCCGCGATGTCGCCGGCGCGCCCGTCAGCGGGTTGGGCGATTTCTACCGCAGCTTGTGGATGCAGGGACCGGCGGGCACCGGCATCCCGGTCACGGTCGCGCGCGCGGGCGATCTCAGGGAGCTGACCGTGCAGACGATCGATCGCAACACGCTGCTCAAGAAGCCGCAATTACAGTAGATACCAGTTTGGGGTCAGAGACGAAACTCGCGGGGCCGACGGTGACAATCGGACACGCTGCTGACGAGTTTCGTCTCTGACCCCAAACTGGTTTCAGGGCGTCGCGTCTGCCGTCGGCTCGACGGCATGCTGGTAATCCCAGCCGCCGCCCAGCGCTTTCGCGAGATCGACGAGTGCAAGCCGCACGTCGCGCGCGGCGAGAATCTGCTCGGTCTGCGCCTGCAGCAATTGCCGTTGAGCGTCGAGCACTTCGAGATACGGCGAATAGCCCGCCTTGTAACGCAGATCGGACAGGTCGTAGGCTTCCTGAAGATTCGCGCGACGCGTCGTCTCCGCAGCGAGCGCAGCGCGCGTCGTGTCATTCGCGGCGAGCGCATCGTGCACGTCCTTGAACGCCGACTGCACGGTCTGACGGTAATTGATGGCAAGCTCCGCGCGCCGCGCCTCCGCAATGTGCACGTTCGCTTCGAGCGACTTGACGATCAGCAGCGGCTCGACGAGTCCCGCGGCGGCCGACCAGATGAACGCCGGGCCGCTGAATAGACGACGCAACGTACCCGACTCGGTGCCGAGACTCCCGGTAAGCGTCAGCGATGGCAGGAAGTCGCGATGCGCGCGATCGATGCGCAGGCTCTCGGCGACGATCTCCTTTTCGAGCTGACGAATGTCAGGCCGCCGCTCGAGCACGTTCGACGGCAGCCCGGCGGGGACGTTCGGCACGGCGAGCAGCTTGTCGAGCGAGGGCTCGCGCGCAACGGTGGGCGTGAACACGTCGCGAGGCGAGCGACCTACGATCACCGCGAGGGCCGACTCGAGCTGATTCACTGCGCGCTGCGCCGCGGCGATGTCCGCGGCGACGGCATCGCGCTCGGCCTTGGCTTGCGAGAGATCGTATTGCCCGATGACGCCAGCCTCGGCGCGATCGGTTTGCAGTGCCACGCTCTGCTCACGGAGCTTCAGCGTATCGCGCAAGAGCTTGAGCTGCGCGTCGGCGGCGATCAGCTCGAAATACGTTTGCGCGACCTGCGCGGCAACGGCGGTGCGCACGGTTTCGCGCGCGTATTCGGTCGCGAGCAGATCGTTTTGCGCCGCCTGCGTGGAAATCCGGTACTTGCCCCACAGATCGACCTCGTACGACGCGTCGATGCCAAGCCGAAAATCGTTGCCGGTCGCGGCGAAGCCGGGCGGCAGCGGATTCGTGCCCACCTGCGTCGAGCGGCTGCGCTGCGCATTCCCGCCGATCGTGATCAGCGGGAGAAGATCCGCCTGCGCGAGCTCGACCTGCGCGCGCGACTCGCCGATTTTCGCGATCGCGAGCTTGAGATCGAGATTGTTGGCGAGCGCTTCGTCGACGAGCGCCGTCAGCGCCGGCTCGTCGAACTCGGTCCACCAATGCGAAAGCTCGAGATGGTCGATCGTGGGCTTAGGCAGATCGACGGCGGGCGGCGCGGTGGGCGTCGTCGTGCATGCCGCAAGCGCGGCCGCGAGCCCCGCTATCAGCGCGGTCCTGCGAAGAGTGCTCGGCAGAGTTGTCGTGAATCGCTTGCGCATTTCAATCGTCTCCGTGCGCGGGGATCGGAGGATGGCCGGGCGTGTGCGGCACGTGGCGCGTCGTTCCGCGCGCGTGCTTCACTTCGCCGACGAGCTCGTCGTGGCTGCGCTTCTCGACCAGGCGCCGCTCGGCGATGACGCGATAGAACAGCGGCACGAAAAAGATCGCGAGGAACGTCGCCGCCAGCATCCCGCCCATGACGCCCGTACCGGTCGAGTGCCGCGCGCCAGCGCCGGCGCCGGTCGAGATCGCGAGCGGCGTGACGCCGAGGATGAACGCGAGCGATGTCATCAGGATCGGCCGGAAGCGAAGCCGCGCCGCCTCGATCGCCGCGGCCGAAGGCGTCATCCCCTCGTGCGTCTTGATCACCGCGAATTCGACGATCAGGATCGCGTTCTTCGCCGCAAGACCAAGCAGCGTGACGAGGCCGATCTGGAAATACACGTCGTTCGTGAGCCCTCTCACATGAATGGCCGCCAGCGCGCCGAACGTCCCGAACGGCAGCGCGAGCAGCACCGACAGCGGCAACGACAGGCGCTCGTACTGCGCGGCGAGGATCAGGAACACCATCACCACCGCGAGCGCGAGCGAGAACGTCGCCGCGCCGGTCGACTTCTTCTCCTGGTACGACGTGCCGCCCCAGTCATAGCTGAAGTCCGACGGCAGCGTCTCCGCCGCGATCTTCTCGAGCTCGGCGATCGCCTGTCCCGAGCTGTAACCCGGTGCAGCCTGGCCGAGGATCTTCACCGCCGGCAGGTTGTTGAAGCGATCGAGCACGTCGGGCCCCGACGAATAGTTGACGGTCACGAGCGACGACAGCGGAATCATCTCGCCCTTCGCCGAGCGCACGTAGACCGCGCCGATGTCGTCGGGACGATTGCGATAACCCGGCTCGGCCGACATCAACACCTGCCACGCGCGGCCGTACTTGTTGAAGTCGTTGATGTAATAGTTGCCCAGCGTGGCCGAGAGCGCCGCGAAAATATCCGAGATCGGGATGCCGAGCGTCTTCGCCTTCTCGCGGTCGACGTCGATGTGAAGCTGCGGCACCGTCGCGCGCCACAGCGTCTGCGCGCGTCCGGCGAACATCGGATCGGCGTTCGCCTTCGCGAGGAACGCGTTCTTGACTTCGTCGAGGCGCTTCGCGCCGCCTTCGCCGTGGTTCTGGATGTAGAACTCGAACCCCCCCGCGGTGCCGAGTCCGAAGATCGGCGGCGGGTTGAACGCGAGCACGACCGCTTCCTTGATGTTCGCGGTCTTCGCGAAGAGCTCGCCGACAAGTTGTGATGCAGTCACCTTTCGCTCGTCCCACGGCTTCTGCGTGACGAAGATCGTCGCAGCGTTGTTGCGAAAACCGCCGCCGATGAAGTCGAAACCGGTGAACGCGACGATGTCCTGGTTGTTCGGGTTCGAGCGGATCGCGGCAGCGACCTCCGAGACGACCTTGTCAGTGCGCGTGAGGGTCGCGCCGTCGGGCAGGATCACCGCCGCGATGTAGAAGCCCTGGTCCTCGTCGGGCACGAGGCTTCCGGGCGTCGTTCGCCAGAGCCACGCGGTGACCCCGACCATCATGAGGAACAGCACGATGCTCAGGACCCCGTGGCGGAGCATGAAGATCACGCCGTCGTTGTAGCGGCCGGTGACCCGCGTGAACCAGTCGTTGAACCACGCGAAGAAGCGGTTCGGCGGCTCGTGGGGTTTCAGGATCAG
>DATFCW010000061.1:0-10470 GCA_035252665.1 Casimicrobiaceae bacterium
GACAACTGATTTGAGGGCACGGGCAACGCGGCAAGCGATGCACGGACCGTCAAAGACCGCTGGGGTTAACGCTTAATCGAAACTGGCCGGCTTGGCAGCGGATGCTGTTGCTGACATCTGATTGCTGAAAGCTGACAGCTGAAACCCAGCGCAGATGGTGCCCCTCGTACGGGATGTTCCTGGACGTGAGGTCACCGGTACCACGACAAGGGTGACTATGAGTCTCAACCTATCGGAAAAGCAGTCGGTGGTCGCGGAAGTCGCGAAGGAGGTCGCCGGGGCGCAAGCGATCGTCATGGCGGAGAACCGGGGCTTGCCGGTCGCCGCGATGACGCAGCTACGCGCCAAGGCGCGCGCCTCGGGGGTGTACTTCCGGGTGGTCAAGAACACGCTCGTGCGCCGGGCGGTGGTCGATACGCCGTTCGCGCAGCTCTCCGACCGCATGGTCGGACCGCTCGCCTACGGTATCGGGCGCGATCCGGTGGCCGTCGCGAAGGTGCTGAACGACTTTGCGAAGGGCAACGAGAAGTTCGTGATCGCCGGGGGCGCGATGCCCGGGCAGGTCATGTCCGCGCAGCAGATCGCGGCGCTTGCGGCGCTGCCCTCCCGCGAGGAGCTCGTGGCCAAGCTCATGGGCACGATGCAGGCCCCCATCGCCAAGCTCGTCCGGACGATGAACGAGGTGCCCGGGAAGTTCGTGCGCACCCTCGCCGCCGTCCGAGACGCGAAACCGGCTTGATTATTGAACTCCGCATACCCATCTCAACTCGTTACGTCAGGAGCGTCGCATGACCGCAGTTCAAACTGAAATCCTCGACAAGATCGCCTCGATGAGCGTCCTCGAGCTGTCCGAGCTCATCAAGGCCATGGAAGACAAGTTCGGCGTTTCGGCCGCCGCGGCTGTCTCGGTCGCCGCGCCGGCTGCTGGCGCCGCACCGGCCGCGGCCGCCGAAGAAAAGACCGAGTTCAATGTGATCCTGACCTCGTTCGGCGAGAACAAGGTCAACGTGATCAAGGCCGTTCGCGAGATCACGGGGCTCGGCCTCAAGGAAGCGAAGGACCTGGTCGACGGGGCGCCGAAGCCGGTCAAGGAAGGCATCCCGAAAGCCGACGCCGAAGCGGCGAAGAAGAAGCTGGAGGATGCTGGAGCGAAGGTGGAAGTCAAGTAAACCAACGGCCGAAAGTGGAACCCTGCTTTCGGCCGAGATGGCTACCCGCGAATCCCGGGCAAAGCCGTTGATTCGCGATAGCAAGAGCAGGAAACGGGTCGCCGCCGTCGCGGCGGCCCGCTTCGGCAGATGCTGAAGCCAAGCGCGCTCGATCGCAGCGCGTTTCGCTTCGTCTTCTGAACCGACTGCAGAAGACGGGTTTGGTCGGACGTCGCCCGCAATGGTGACGTCGTCCGCCAGCGGCTGGTAGCGGCCAGCCACCAGGCCAGGGGCGCAACGCCCCCGGACAGTCGGCAAGCTCGCAAACCGAAGTAGGGTCAGAGACGACTTTTCGTAAGCCGCGACGAATCGCGTGCGTTCGCGAAAAGTCGTCTCTGACCCTGATCCACCGACCCGGAGATTGGACGAATCCAATATGGCGACCACTCACGCTACGCCGTACACGTTCACTGAAAAGAAGCGCATTCGCAAGAGCTTTGCGAAGCGCGCGAGCGTCCTGCAGGTGCCGTTCCTGCTCGAGACGCAACTCGCGTCGTACCGCGCGTTCCTGCAGGCAGATACGCCTGCGATGGAGCGCAAGAACGAAGGCCTGCAGGCCGCGTTCACCTCGATCTTTCCGATCTCGAGCCATTCGGGCAACGCCAGGCTCGAGTTCGTCAGCTATTCGCTTCTGCCGCCCGCGTTCGACGTTGTCGAATGCCAGCAGCGCGGCCTGACCTACTGCTCGGCGCTTCGCGCCAAGGTGCGCCTCGTGATCATGGATCGCGAAGCGCCGAAGGACACGATCAAGGAAGTCAAGGAGCAGGAGGTCTACATGGGCGAGATGCCGCTCATGACCGACAACGGCTCCTTCATCATCAACGGCACCGAGCGGGTCATCGTCTCGCAACTCCATCGCTCGCCGGGCGTGTTCTTCGAGCACGACCGTGGCAAGACGCACTCGTCGGGCAAGCTGCTCTTCTCCGCGCGCGTCATTCCGTATCGCGGCTCGTGGCTCGACTTCGAGTTCGATCCGAAGGACTTTCTGTTCTTCCGCGTCGACCGTCGCCGCAAGATGCCGGTGACGACGCTTCTGAAGGCGATCGGCCTCACGAACGAGGACATCCTGCGCGAGTTCTTCCTGTTCGACACGTTCCATCTGACCGCGAAAGGCATTCAGCTCGAGTTCGTGCCGGAGCGGCTACGCGGCGAGATGGCGCGCTTCGACATCGTCGGCAAGGACGGCAAGGTGATCGTCGCCAAGGACAAGCGGATCACCGCACGCAATCTGCGCGAGCTCTCGGAAGGCGGCGTCAAGCGGATCCTGGTGCCTGCCGACTACGTCGTGGGCCGCTCGCTCGCGACCAACGTCGTCGACAAGTCGACCGGCGAGATGCTCGCCAAGGCGAACGACGAGGTGACCGAAGACGTGCTCGCGAAGCTCTCGACGGCCGGCATCGGCGAGATCAAGACGATCTACACGAACGACCTCGACATGGGGCCGTTCATCTCGCAAACGCTACGCACCGACGACACACCGGATCAGTACGCGGCCAAGGTCGCGATCTACCGGATGATGCGTCCGGGCGAGCCACCGACCGAAGATGCCGTCGAGGCGCTTTTCCACGGCCTGTTCTTCGCCGAGGAGCGCTATGACCTGTCGGCCGTGGGCCGGATGAAGTTCAACCGCCGTGTTGGCCGCGAGGAATTGAAGGGCCCCGGCACGCTGACCAACGACGACATCATCGCGGTCATCAAGATCCTCGTCGAGTTGCGCAACGGCCGCGGCGAGGTCGACGATATCGACCACCTCGGCAATCGTCGCGTGCGCTCGGTCGGCGAGCTCGCGGAGAACCAGTTCCGCTCGGGCCTCGTACGGGTCGAGCGCGCGGTGCGCGAGCGTCTCGGCCAGGCCGAGAGCGAGAACCTGCTCCCGCACGACCTCATCAACGCGAAGCCGATCTCGGCCGCGATCAAGGAGTTCTTCGGCTCGTCGCAGCTGTCGCAGTTCATGGACCAGACGAATCCACTGTCGGAGATCACGCACAAGCGCCGCGTCTCGGCGCTCGGCCCGGGCGGGCTCACGCGCGAGCGCGCGGGCTTCGAAGTCCGCGACGTGCATCCGACGCACTATGGACGCGTGTGCCCGATCGAGACGCCGGAAGGCCCGAACATCGGCCTCATCAATTCGCTCGCGCTCTACGCGCGCACCAACGAGTACGGCTTCCTCGAGACGCCGTACCGGAAGGTCGTCAACGGCAAGGTGACGGACGAGATCCACTACCTGTCGGCGATCGAGGAAGGGCAATACGTGATCGCCCAGGCGAACGCGAAGATCGACGAGAAGGGCCTGCTCGCCGACGAGCTCGTGTCGTCGCGCAATCGCAACGAGTTCATGCTCTCGACGCGCGACAAGATCCAGTACATGGACGTAGCGCCTGCGCAGATCGTGTCGGTGGCCGCATCGCTGATTCCGTTCCTGGAGCACGACGACGCGAACCGCGCGCTGATGGGCTCGAACATGCAGCGGCAGGCGGTGCCGTGCTTGCGTCCGGAGAAGCCGCTCGTTGGCACCGGCGTCGAACGGACTGCAGCCGTTGACAGCGGCACTGCGGTGATGGCGCGGCGCGGCGGCAAGGTCGACTACGTCGATGCGAGCCGCATCGTCGTTCGCGTCAACGACGGCGAAACGGCCGCGGGCGAAGTCGGCGTGGACATATACAACCTCACGAAGTACAAGCGCAGCAACCAGAACACGAACATCAACCAGCGCCCGCTCGTTCGCATCGGCGACGTGATCGCGAAGGGCGACGTGATCGCCGACGGCGCGTCGACGGACATGGGCGAGCTCGCCCTCGGCCAGAACATGCTGGTCGCGTTCATGCCGTGGAACGGCTTCAACTACGAGGACTCGATCCTGATCAGCGAGAAGGTGGTGGGCGACGACCGCTACACGTCGATCCACATCGAGGAGCTGTCGATCCCGGCGCGCGACACCAAGCTCGGGCCGGAGGAAATCACCCGCGACATCTCATCGCTTGGCGAAGCGCAACTCTCGCGTCTCGACGAGGCCGGCATCGTCTACATCGGCGCCGAAGTCGAGGCGGGCGACGTGCTCGTCGGCAAGGTGACGCCGAAGGGCGAAACGCAGCTCACGCCGGAAGAGAAGCTACTGCGCGCGATCTTCGGCGAGAAGGCGTCCGACGTGAAGGACACGTCGCTTCGCGTTCCGTCGGGGATCTCGGGCACCGTGATCGACGTGCAGGTATTCACGCGCGAGGGCATCGAGCGCGACAAGCGCGCGACGCAGATCATCGAGGAAGAGCTCAAGAGCTATCGCAAGGACCTGAACGATCAGCTTCGCATCGTCGAGAACGACCAGTACGCACGGCTCGAGCGGATGCTGATGAACAAGGTGGTCAACGGCGGTCCGAAGCGCATTGCCAAGGGCGCGAAGGTCACCAAGGAATATCTGGACAGCGTGCCGCGCCATGACTGGTTCGATATCCGTCTCGCGGCGGAGGATGCGGCGCGTCAGCTCGAAGCGAGCAAGGAAGCGTTCGCGGCGCTCCGCGTGCAATTCGACCAGATGTTCGAGCAGAAGAAGAAGAAGCTCACGCAGGGCGACGAATTGCCACCGGGCGTGCAGAAGATGGTCAAGGTCTACGTCGCGGTCAAGCGGCGGCTCCAGCCCGGGGACAAGATGGCGGGGCGGCACGGCAACAAGGGTGTCGTGTCGAAGATCGTGCCGGTCGAGGACATGCCGTACATGGCCGACGGAACGCCGGTCGACATCGTGCTGAATCCGCTTGGTGTGCCGTCGCGGATGAACGTCGGCCAGATTCTCGAGGTGCACCTGGGCTGGGCCGCGAAAGGTCTCGGCGCGCGCATCAACGAGATGCTGAAGACCGAGCGAAAGAGCGCGGAGCTGCGCAAGTTCCTCGAGAAGATCTACAACGGCACCGGGCGTCGCGAGAATCTTGCGGGCCTCGATGAAAACGAGATCGAGCAGCTCGCGCAACATTTGACCGATGGCGTTCCGTTCGCGACGCCGGTGTTCGACGGCGCGACCGAAGACGAGATCAAGCGCATGCTGGAGCTCGCGGGATTACCAACGAGCGGGCAGATGCAGCTTTTCGATGGCCGCATCGGCGAGCCGTTCGACCGGCCGGTCACCGTTGGCTACATGCACATGCTGAAGCTGCATCACCTGGTCGACGACAAGATGCATGCGCGCTCGACCGGTCCGTACAGCCTCGTCACGCAGCAACCGTTGGGCGGCAAGGCGCAATTCGGCGGCCAGCGCTTCGGCGAGATGGAAGTGTGGGCGCTCGAAGCCTACGGCGCCGCGTACACGCTGCAGGAGATGCTGACGGTCAAGTCCGACGACGTGAACGGCCGAACCAAGGTCTACGAAAACATCGTGAAGGGCGAACACCGGATCGAAGCGGGAATGCCCGAATCCTTCAACGTGCTCGTGAAGGAAATCCGCTCCCTGGCAATTGATGTAGACATGGATAGAGACTAGGCGCGGATGAACCACGCGTTGTCGCCATGTTTTTCCCGCCTCGAATCGACGGGCACTGCCCGCGATTCGAGGGAAACTGATACCGAAAAAAGTAGGGGTTCACTTTTTTCGGCTATTAGAACTCGGAGAGTTCAATGAAAGCATTGCTGGATCTGTTCAAGCAAGTCACGCAGGAAGAAGAATTCGACGCAATCAAGATCGGCCTCGCGTCGCCGGAGAAGATCCGGTCGTGGTCGTACGGCGAAGTGAAAAAGCCGGAAACGATCAACTACCGCACGTTCAAGCCGGAGCGCGACGGCCTCTTCTGCGCGAAGATCTTCGGGCCGGTGAAGGACTACGAGTGCCTGTGCGGCAAGTACAAGCGCTTGAAGCACCGCGGCGTCATCTGCGAAAAGTGCGGCGTCGAAGTGACGCTCGCGAAGGTTCGTCGCGAGCGCATGGGCCACATCGAGCTCGCCTCGCCGGTCGCGCACATCTGGTTCCTGAAGAGCCTGCCGTCGCGGATGGGCATGGTGCTCGACATGACGCTGCGCGACATCGAGCGCGTGTTGTACTTCGAAGCGTTCGTCGTCACCGAGCCGGGGCTGACGCCGCTCAACCGCGGCCAGCTTCTGACCAAAGACGACTACCTCGCCAAGCTCGAGCAGCACGGCGACGATTTCTCGGCGACGATGGGTGCCGAAGGCATCCGCGAGCTTCTGAAGTCGCTCGACGTCGTGCGCGAGATCGACAAGCTCCGCAAGGAGCTCGACGCGACCGGCTCGGACACGAAGATCAAGAAGATCGCGAAGCGCCTGAAGGTGCTCGAGGCGTTCCACAAGTCGGGCATCAAGCCCGAGTGGATGATCCTCGAGGTGCTGCCGGTGTTGCCGCCCGAGTTGCGTCCGCTCGTTCCGCTCGACGGAGGACGTTTCGCGACTTCCGATCTGAACGATCTCTATCGTCGCGTCATCAACCGCAACAATCGGTTGAAGCGGCTGCTCGAGCTCAAAGCGCCCGACATCATCGTGCGCAACGAGAAGCGGATGCTGCAGGAAGCGGTCGATTCGCTGCTCGACAACGGCCGCCGCGGCAAGGCGATGACCGGCGCGAACAAGCGGCCGCTGAAGTCCCTCGCGGACATGATCAAGGGCAAGGGCGGACGCTTCCGCCAGAACCTGCTCGGCAAACGCGTCGACTACTCGGGCCGTTCGGTGATCGTCGTCGGTCCGCAGCTCAAGCTGCATCAATGCGGATTGCCGAAGCTGATGGCGCTCGAGCTCTTCAAGCCGTTCATCTTCAACAAGCTCGAAACGATGGGGCTCGCGACCACGATCAAGGCCGCGAAGAAGATGGTCGAGAACCAGGAGCCGGTCGTCTGGGACATTCTCGAAGACGTCATTCGCGAGCATCCGGTTCTTCTGAACCGCGCGCCGACGCTGCATCGCCTTGGCATCCAGGCGTTCGAGCCGGTGCTGATCGAAGGCAAGGCCATCCAGTTGCATCCGCTGGTCTGCACGGCGTTCAACGCGGACTTCGACGGCGACCAGATGGCCGTCCACGTGCCGCTTTCGCTCGAAGCCCAGATGGAAGCGCGCACGCTGATGCTCGCGTCGAACAACGTGCTGCTGCCGTCCAACGGCGAGCCGTGCATCGTGCCGTCGCAGGACATCGTGCTCGGGCTGTATTACGCAACGCGCGAGAAGATCGGCGCCCAGGGCGACGGCGCGTTCTTCGCCGACGTCGCGGAAGCGGCGCGCGCGTACGAATCGCGTCAGGCCGACCTGCACGCGCGCGTGAAAGTGCGCATCAAGGAAGTCGACGTCAAGGATGGCGAGAAGATCGAGAAGATCACGCGCTACGACACGACGATCGGCCGTGCGCTTCTGTCTGAAATCCTGCCGCCCGGGCTGCCGTTCAGCTACATCAACAAGCCGCTCAAGAAGAAGGAGATCTCGCGGATCATCAATGCGAGCTTCCGTCGCTGCGGTCTGCGCGAGACGGTGATCTTCGCCGACAAGCTGATGCAGGCGGGCTACAGTCTTGCGACGCGCGGCGGAATCTCGTTCGCGGCCGACGACATGCTCGTACCGGCCGAAAAGACGAAGATCATCGGCGACGCCGAAGCGCAGGTGAAGGAAATCGAGGCGCAATACACGTCCGGCCTCGTCACGCAGGGCGAGCGCTACAACAAGGTGGTCGACATCTGGGGCCGCGCGGGCGACGACATCGCGAAGGCGATGATGGCGCAGCTCGGCACGATGGAAGTGACCGATCGCGAAGGGAAGCCCGCGAAGCAGGATTCGTTCAATTCGATCTTCATGATGGCCGACTCGGGGGCGCGCGGTTCCGCCGCGCAGATTCGCCAGCTCGCCGGCATGCGCGGCCTGATGGCAAAGCCGGACGGGTCGATCATCGAGACGCCGATCACCGCCAACTTCCGTGAGGGATTGAACGTGCTGCAGTACTTCATCAGCACGCACGGCGCGCGGAAGGGTCTCGCCGACACGGCGTTGAAGACCGCGAACTCGGGTTATCTGACGCGTCGTCTCGTGGACGTGACGCAGGACCTCGTCGTCACCGAAGAGGATTGCGAAACGAGGAATGGTGTCGCCATGAAGGCGCTCGTCGAAGGCGGTGAAGTGATCGAGCCGCTGCGCGAGCGCATCCTCGGACGCGTCGCTGCATCGGACATCGTCAATCCGGAAACGCAGGAGACGCTGTTCGAGGCGGGGACGCTACTGGGCGAAGACGAAGTCGAGCGGATCGAAACGCTTGGCATCGACGAGGTCAAGGTGCGCACGCCGCTCACGTGCGACACGCGCTATGGCTTGTGCGCGGCGTGTTATGGACGCGATCTCGGTCGCGGCCATCTCGTGAACGTCGGCGAGGCGGTGGGCGTCATTGCCGCGCAGTCGATCGGGGAGCCGGGCACGCAGCTCACGATGCGCACGTTCCACATCGGTGGCGCGGCATCGCGGACGGCGGCGGCATCGCAGGTCGAGTCGAAGTCGGCGGGCACGGTGCGTTTCTCGCCGTTGATGCGCTACGTCACCAACGGGAAGGGCGAGCTGATCGTGATCGCGCGCTCGGGCGAAGTGATGATTCACGACGACAACGGTCGCGAGCGCGAGCGTCACAAGGTGCCGTACGGCGCAACGTTGCAGGTGAAGGACGGCGACACCGTGCGCGCGGGCAAGCTGCTCGCGCAATGGGATGCGACGTCACGTCCGATCATCACCGAGTATGCGGGCACGGTGAAGTTCGAGAACGTCGAGGAAGGCGTGACGGTGGCGAAGCAGGTCGACGAAGTGACGGGGCTTTCGACGCTCGTCGTGATCGATCCCAAGCGACGCGCCGGTACCACGGCGAAGGGCGTGCGGCCGCAAGTCAAGCTGCTCGATGCGAACGGCGAGGAGATCCGCATCGCGGGGTCCGATCTGCCCGTGAACATCACGTTCCAACTGGGCTCGATCATCACGGTAAAGGACGGCCAGCAGGTTGCAGTCGGCGAAGTGCTCGCGCGCGTTCCTCAGGAGACCTCGAAGACGCGCGACATAACCGGCGGTCTCCCGCGCGTGGCGGAATTGTTCGAGGCGCGTGCGCCGAAGGACGCCGGCACGCTGGCGGAGGTCACGGGCACGGTCTCGTTCGGCAAGGACACGAAGGGCAAGCAGCGCCTGGTCATCACCGACCTCGATGGCGTTGCGCACGAGTACCTGATCCCGAAGGACAAGCACGTCACCGCGCACGACGGCCAGGTGGTGAACAAGGGCGAGATGATCGTCGACGGGCCCGCGGATCCGCACGACATCCTGCGGCTTCTCGGCGTCGAAGCGCTTGCGCGTTACATCACCGACGAGGTGCAGGACGTTTATCGCCTGCAGGGCGTGAAGATCAACGACAAGCACATCGAGGTGATCGTGCGGCAGATGCTGCGTCGCGTGCAGGTGCAGGATCCGGGCGACACGCGCTTCATCCAGGGCGAGCAGGTCGAGCGCTCGGATCTTCTGGACGAGAACGACAAGGTGCGAAGCGACGAAACGAAGCAACCGGCGACCTACGAGCACATGTTGCTCGGGATCACGAAGGCTTCGCTCTCGACCGATTCATTCATCTCGGCGGCCTCGTTCCAGGAGACGACGCGCGTGCTCACCGAAGCAGCGATCATGGGCAAGCGCGACGATCTGCGGGGCTTGAAGGAGAACGTGATCGTTGGTCGCCTGATCCCGGCGGGCACCGGCCTCGCGTATCACAACGCAAGGCGCCGTCAGAAGCTGCTCGGACCCGAGGCTGCGGCCGTCGTCGCCGGCGAGGAAGCACCTACCGTGCAGCAGACCTCGGAGGTGTCGGCGAACGCAGCGTAGATTCGCGCGTTTCTCAAACGAGCTTACGCTACTTCACGGGGGACGGCAGAGATGCCGTCCCCCTTTTTACTCGACGCGACGGCGTGCGGCTCATTGGTGGTCCGATTCTCATGCGCGGCACGCCGCGTGAATCGCCGTTTGACGCATATGTGTCGGCCCGCCACGATGGCCGCGGCTGTTGCCCGGCAGCGCTTGCGCTCATATCGCGCACCCCGCGGGCGCCGGACCGACGCGAGTCAGGTTGATCATGCCCGCGTGGCCCGCGCTGCTGCCGCCGGTGAAGTTGAAGGTCAGCTGCGCCGACGTACAGCTCGCGAACGTGATCGTCGCCGTACCGACGGCGTTAGTCGCTTGCGCTGCGGGCGTCGGCGTGTCGAACACGCCGCCGGTCGTTTCGTACAACGTCAGCGGCGCCGTATGGGTGGCGGCGGTGAACGTGCCCTGTCCG
>DATFCW010000062.1:0-2654 GCA_035252665.1 Casimicrobiaceae bacterium
AATCCTGTTGAACCTGGGTGTCGCGGCGCCGGCAGCTCAGCCGTTGCCGACGCCGCCCGCACCGCGGCTTCGCGATCGCGTCGATCCGTTTTTGACGTGGGGATGGCAGCACGCGCCGCAAGCGCTTCGCGCACTCCTGCAACCGATCCGAAAGCCGCTGCGCGAATACATGCTGCCGGAAGGAAAGCGACGCGCACCGCTGATCGATCCGGCGCGAAGCCGCTGCTTCGTCGTCGAGAACAACCACGCGCACGGCGGCATCCGCGTGAATCTCGCTGGCCGCGAGGCGAACGGTCTCATCGCCCCTGGCGAGGAGCTCGATCGCTTCTGCGAAGCGCTTTCACGCGAGCTTCTCGCGATTGTCGATCTCGATCGTGGCGAGCGCGTCGTCAGCCGCGTGCTGCGTAGCGACGATCTTTATCACGGCGAGCACCGTATGCTTCTTCCCGATCTCCTCGTCGAGTGGTCGAGCTACGCGCCGATCTCGAAGATTCGCATCGGCTCGCCTGCGATCGGCGAGCTCGCGGGCGAATACACGTTCTGTCGGACCGGCGATCATTTTCCGGGCGGCATGTTCGTCGCGACGGGGCCGGGCATCGTGCATGGCGTGCTCGATCGCACGGTATCGATCATGGACCTCGCGCCGACGTTTTGCGCCATGCTCGGCGTCGATCTGAACGATGTCGATGGCGAGCCGATACGCGAGATCGTTTCCTCGGTCGCCGCAGTAGCCTGAGCGAAAAGGCGCGCTGGCGCGATCAGCGACACGACGTCCACGACGTCACGTCGTAGATCGCCCGCTCGACGAGCTCGCCGCGATCGTCGGCGATCGCCTGCGCGTACGCCGATCCGGGTGTCGGGACGTACGCGTGCGCGCCGGGTGCCTTGCGCCATCGCGCGATGCAGCCGCAGGGCTCGCCATTCCAATCGCGTTCGCGCAATCCCTTGCCCTGGAAGACGAGCTCGACGTAACAGCCCGGCGGCAGAACGCCGTGGCCTTGGCCGGTGCACCATGCGCGCTCCGACCCGGGAACGACATGGAGATCGTGGGCGACGAAGAATCCCGCCGCCCCGTCGCGATAACCCTTGGCGGGAAGGAGGGAGAGCGCCGCGCGATCGCTACGATTCAGTCGCGCCTCGAGCTCCTTGTCTTGAGTGTACGCGGAAGCGGCCGATGCGGTCAGAACGAGAAGCGCGACTGCAACGACGCGTCGCGTGCGCGAACCGCGCGACACGGCGTCAGTGGCGCGTGCCTTTGGAGCGGCCTGTCGAAACCGCTTCGACCGTCAGCGTGAACGTGCAGCGGTCGTTGCCGTTCATCGCGCCGACGCCAACGAGCTTGCGCGCGACTTCCCGTCCGCGGCCGTCGTGGACCGAAACGACGACCGTATATTCCCAAGGCTCGTTGTCGGGCGGGTGGCGAATGGCGCCCTCGATGCGAAGCGGCGTGATCGCCTGCGCGGGCGCCGCTTCGGTTTCGGCATCGAAGCGCAGATAGTGCCGGCACGCCGGGCAAACGCGCGCGCTTTCGAGAATCGTTTCGCGGCAATGCGGACAGGTTCGCGTCGCCCCCGGCGTGCCCGGACGGGCGCTCATCGAACTAACGCGGTTCTCGCAACGCCTGGACTACCCATGCCGGTTGAGCTTCGGGCCCTTGCCATCGTCCCAGCCGAATTCGGCCTGACCACGCAGTCGCGCGCCGGCGGCAACGGTCAACGACCCGGCCTTTACGTCGCCGACGACCACGCCGCTCTGCTGCAATTCGACGAGCGATGCCTGCTCGACGTTGCCCTCGAGCTCGCCGGCGATCGTCACCTTGTCGGCGCGAACAGCCCCCGTGAGCTTGGCGCCCGCTTCGATGGCGAGATCGCCCTGGACGTTGACGTCACCCTTGAACTTGCCGGCGATGCGCACGCTTCCGCCGCCTTCGATCTTGCCCTCGATCGTGATGTCCGAGGCGATCAGCGATTCCTTGCGCGGGCCGGCAGCTTCCGAGCGCGGCATCGCGGGGGAGGGCGCGGGCGTCGGGTTCGCCGCGGTCGGGGGTCGCTGCGGCGGTTCGTAACGGGTCGGTTCGTCGGGAACTGGCGCCGGCGAGGGGCGGGTCGCGGTATTGTCTTTCCAGATCGCCATGGGGTTGCCTTGGGGTGACGGATGGAAGCGGGAGGCTAACGCCAAATCGCGGGGGACGCAATCGGGAAGCGAAAAAATGAGCGATTCACGACGGTTTTATGACAAATAGGTTACGATCGTTTCCCGTCCCTCGCTCGCGCCGGGCGCCGGTGCGTCAGGGGTCGTGGCAAACGTTCCGCGAGACGCGACAGGCGAAGCGGCGGCGCGATAGATGGTTCTTGGCTGCATAGCGGATCATTTCACCGCCTGAACCGCGATGCATCGATTGCGGGGACGCGTGTAGCGCGCAATCAGCTCGCGCGCGGCGCGTGATCGTGGATCGCGTGGATTCTCACCGGCCGGTCGAAGCCCTTCAGCGCAACCTCGCCCAGGTCCTCGAACGCCAGCCCCTTCCCGAGGCAAAGTTCGGCGACGGCGTTCGAGACCAGGCTCTGCGCGGGCTTCGCATGCGAGCAAAGCCGCGCGGCGAGTTGCACTGTCGATCCGAACAAGTCGCTGTGGTTTTCGACGGGTTCGCCTGC
>DATFCW010000063.1:0-11967 GCA_035252665.1 Casimicrobiaceae bacterium
AGGCGGCTGAAGCGCGCATACGCGAAGGCCTTGCCCTCGATCCTCGGTCGGCGGAAATCCACGCGATGCTGGCCCAGGCGATCTTTCATTCGAAATCCGGCCGCGACCAGCGCCGGCAGGAGCAACTCGACGCAATCGACCACGCGATCGCGCTCGCGCCGCACACGACGCGTTAC
This sequence comes from Casimicrobiaceae bacterium, assembly GCA_035252665.1. GTDB lineage: Bacteria > Pseudomonadota > Gammaproteobacteria > Burkholderiales > Casimicrobiaceae > VBCG01. The sequence goes on from DATFCW010000063.1 coordinate 177, forward strand.
CTCTATTTGAAGGCGCTCATCCTGCATGAAAATCCCGCGACAGCGGCGCAAGCAGGCGAGCTGATGCTGACGTCGCTCGAAGCGGATCCGGATTTTGCGTCGGGCGCGCAGCGCCTCGCCCATTGGCGGTGGACCTCTTCACAACCGGCCGATGCCATACGCTGGTCGGAGCATGCGATCAGAATCGACCCCGAAACCGGATGGCATCAGAATCTGCTATGCCTCATGTATCTGGAGCTATCGGACCCCGCCGCCGCGCGCGAGGTGAGCGACGCCGCCGAGGCGGCGCCGGTGGCGCCGTGCCGCGCATCGCTCGCGCTGTACGAAGGCGATTGGCGCCACGCCGCGCAACTCGCCTTCGACATGTCGCCCGTGGGCATCGCGTCGTGGTACTACGATGCAGGCTTGGTAGGCGCGCTTTCCCGTTATGCAAGCGAAACCGGAGATGCAGAGCGCGTGCTGTCCCTGCTGCGTGAGGCTCACGGCGACCGATTCGACCAGATCAATCCCGACCGAGCCTTCCTGCTGCTGCAGCTCTACGAGATGCAAGGCGATCGCATTGCAAAGCAACGCCTTCTCGATGACCTTTGGCGCGATCTCCCTGAAACAGAGCGTCGGCATTCCGCGAACGAGCTCTATCCGACGCGGGCAAGTCTTCTCGCATGGTCGGGGCGCGACGACGAAGCGCTCAATGAGCTGGTTCGCTGGACGCGTAACGCGCACTCGCCGTTCTGGTGGTACGTGTTCGAGCACGATCCCACGTGGCAACGCTTGCGAGAGGATCGGCGCTTTGTGCAAGCGGAGGCGCAGGAGCGCGCGTACGTGGGGCACCAGCGAGCGATGCTAGCGACATTGCGCCGACAGGGCGTGGTGCCGATGCGCGGGAATAATCGGAACGTCCCGGGAGCGAGCACGGCCGCGCTGGGTCGTTGACGTGCGAAGACGCGTGCCCACGCCATATCCTTTGGCTCCCATGGAGGAGCGCATGTCGACCACCGCCATCAACATCCACGGACTCGCGCACATCGGAATCCGCGTGCACGATCTCGAGCGCTCGGCAGCCTTCTACGCGTTGCTCGGATTCGTGAAGACCGCGGGGCCGCTTGGTCCCGAGCCGGTCGCCATTCTCGAGCACGCGTGCGGATTGGAGGTGAATCTCGTGCTCAACGCGACCAGCGCCCGCGAACCGAACATCCTGATGGACGTGCCCGAGAAACACGCGGGCATCACGCACTTCGCGTTGCTGTGCCCGGATATCATCGCCGCCAAGCGTCGGCTCGAGGAAGCAGGCATCGAGTTAAGCGGCGGCCCGGTGCGATTCGATACCGGTGCGCAGGCCATCTTCGTGCGCGATCCTGATCGAAATGTCATCGAGCTTCATCAACGCAAGTAACGTCCGCTGCGCCTTCCGCCAAACCTGTTTGCTGCTCCTCGGCACTCGCGGAGTGGCCGGATTTTGCGCGGCCCCCATCTTGGCTACAATGCCGGACCGACAAGCGCGGGGACCCAGGGGAACACGAATAGAACGGATAACGACATGACGGAATCCGTGAAGTCGCGGGCCGTACGGTTCATGTTCAATCTGTTCCCGTGCTACCGGCGCACCGGCGTGAAGGTGGTCTACGTGTCCGCCGACTTTCACGAAGTGCGAATCAAGCTTCCGCTCAACTGGAAGACTCGCGGGTATAACGGCACGACATTCGGCGGCAGCATGTACGCCTGCGTCGATCCCGTGTACATGACGATGATCTCCTGGAATCTCGGCCGCAGCTATGTCGCATGGGATAAGTCGGTGCAGATGGAATTCCGAAAGCCGGCCCGCAGCACGCTGTATTCGACGTTCCGCCTCCCGCCAGGCGAGCTCGACAATATCAGAAGGGAGCTCGAATCAGCCGAGAAGGTCGATCGCGTCTACGATGTCGAGCTGTCGGACGCCAAAGGCGTAGTTCACGCCTTCTTCCGAAAAACCGTTCAGGTTCGCAAGCGCACGGCGAGGCCATAGCATTCCAGGGACGGACGATGGAGCGAACGAGGGAAAACTGGCTTCGCGACGAGATGCGTCCCTTCGTCAGGCACGATCACCTCGCTGCCTATGCAGCAGTGCTTCTGGATTCAAGCGCCTATTTGGCAGCCGCTGCGTTTGCAGTTGTCGTCGAACCGATCTGGCTCAAGGCAACTCTGGCCGTGGTCGCCGGCACGATGATTTCCACGCTTTTCGTGCTCGGACACGATGCCGCGCATGGCAGCCTCGTCGCAAGTCCCTCGCGAAATCGCGCGTTGGCTCGACTCCTCTTCCTTCCGGCGCTTCACAACTACACGCTTTGGCGCATTCAGCACAACCGGCTTCACCATCTTTCGCCGAACGTTCGCGGGATCAATTCGTGGTGGCCATTGTCGCTGTCCGAGTACCAGGCGCTTCCGCGCTGGCGGCGAGCATTGGAGCACGTCTATCGCGGCGGCGGATTTGGTCTTTACTATCTGATCGAACGGTGGTGGAAGCACAAATTCATTCCGGGTGCACGGCTCGACGCGAAGCTGCGGCGGGCGGCGTGGATGGACTTTTTGTGGATCGCGGTGTGGCTCGCCACGTTGCTTGCGGGACTGATCCTCCTCGCTGAATCGAGGCGGCAAGCGCCGATGGCGGCGCTGCTATGGGGCTTCGCCGTTCCGTACCTGGTTTGGAACTGGTCGATGGGCCTTACCGTGTTCCTGCAGCACACCCATTTCGCGGTGCCGTGGTTCCTAAATCAAGACGAAGCTGAGCGGCTGGGCGGACGGCAGGAGCACGTGACGATTCATGTCAAGTATCCGAGATGGTACGGACTCCTGTCGCACGACATCATGGAGCACCCGGCTCATCACATCAATCCGCTCATACCGTTCCATCGTTTGCACGCCGCGCAGACGAAATTGCTGGAGCTGCTCGGAGACGAGATCGTTGTCGAAACGATCGGTCCGCGCTACGTGCGCACGCTCATGCGCCGCTGCAAGCTCTACGACTACGATCGACAGGAATGGACGGACTTTTCGGGAAGACCGCTCAACGGTGCGTCCGATGCCATGCGTCCAGCGTGGCGCGCTCGCGCTCCGCTGACAGCCCAGCACTCTTCAGCATGCGCGCCTGCGCATCGGGCGCAACGGCATTGAACCACGCCAGCGCATCGACCGCGCTGCTCGCGAGTGGCCGGAAAGTGAGGCCGGCGGCAACGGCTCGGTGATTTTCCACGTTCATGCCCGCCGACTCCGGATCGCTGCGCGGAATCCACGTCGGCATGTCTCCCCAGGCCGTCACCTTCTGCACTTCGAGGAAATCGGCCGGCACCCACGTGAAGCCAACGTCGCGGTTGCCGTCGAACGCCGCGCGGATGCCATAGAGCTGCTCGGCCATGGTCATCGGCGACGCCGGGCCGGCGGCATTGAACGTGCCGGTCGTTCCGTTCTCGACCAAGCGAATGGTCCACTCGGCGAGGTCGCGGCAATCGATGATTTGCACGAGATCCTGGCCATCGCCCGGCGCCAGGATCTCGCCGCCTTTGGCGATTCTGTGCGGCCAATACGTGAAGCGGAACGATTCGTCGCCGGGTCCGACAATGAGCGTCGGGCGGATGATCGTGGTGCGATCGCCGAACCACTTCTTGGCTTCGCGCTCCGACGCCGCCTTCATCGCGCCATAAAGCCCACCCACGTCTTTCATGAAATCCTTCGGCGTGACGGCGAGCGGATCTCCTTTCGTGTACTCGGAGAGCGGCGACGATACGTTGACGCGCGACTGCGGTTTCGACGTATCGTAGACGGAGATCGTCGAGATGAAGACGTATTGCTTCGTCCTGTTCTTCAGGATCTCGCCGACGTCCTTGACCCAGAACGGGAGCGTCGTCGGGTTGTCGATGACGACGTCCCATTCCTTGTCGTTCAGCGCATCGAGCTGATGCAGATTGCGGTCACCGATCAGCTCGGTGACGCCGGCGGGAAGGCGGTCGTTGCGACGGCCGCGATTGAAGACCGTGACCTTGTGACCGCGCGAAAGCGCATAACGCACCTGATGGGGACCGGTCAAGCCGGTCCCGCCCAGGATGAGAATTTCAAGCGCTCTGTTGGATTGTGAGGTCAACGCCGTTGCCAGCCGCATGCCAAGCGCGACTGCACTCCCGACGAGCGCGGCATCACGAATGAATTCGCGGCGGTCGGTCAACGGCCGCCCTGCAGTCCGAGGATTGTCTCGAACCCACCCCAGAACATGCGCTTGCCGTCGAAGGGCATCTTCGAAGGGTCCATCGACTCCTTGAGCTTCGGGTCTTCCATGACCGCCTTGCTGATGCGGTCGCGATCCTCCTTGTTTCGATACACGACCCATGCCAGCGCGATCGCCTCGCCGTCCTTGAGCTGCACGGCCTGCGGAAACGACGTCACCTTGCCGGGCTGAACGTCGTCGCTGATCGAGTCGGAGTAATAGAGAGCGCCGTGGCGAATGTGGGCGTTGCCCCACTCCGCGGACATGCGCTTGTAAGTGTCGAGATTCGCACGGGGAACGGGGATGACGATGGCGTCGATATAGGGCATGGAGACCTCCGTTGTGAGAAGTGTGTTGGAACGCGTCGGTGCGCGGCCGTTCCGCGCGCTGCGCGACCCGTTACCACTGCACACTCGCGACAGCGAATGCGTCGAGCCGTATGCCGCTTGCGCGCAACGGATACAGCGAAGATTGCCATCCGGTTGCTTCCGACGCAAATGTTGGCCAGGTGCCGGCATCGAGTATCGCGACCCGCGCCTGCGAAACGCCTTCAACCTCGACCTCGACCGGTTCAACGTCAAGGTTGGCAACGACCAGCTCGTGCCGACGGTCGCCGAAAAGCGCCAATGCCGCGACGCGACGCGGCTCCGAGACCGCGACGCGACGAATCCTCATGGGAGCGCGCATTCGTTCCAGCACGAAATACGGCGGATAACGCACGAACGCGCCCTGCTCGTCGGTGCCGACGACGCCCGCTTCGCCGGTCAGGCTCATGAGCGTGATCGCGTCCACACCGAGCGTCGCGAGTTGCGCGATGTAGCCCAGCATCCACGCGGCACCGAACATGCCGCGCGTGCGCGGATCGCTCCGGGCAAGCGCGATTCGGTGCATGCCATCGCTCGCCGGTTGCGTGCCGAACGGGCTCGCGCGTGCAGCGATGCCGCTCGGGCCGACTGCGATACGAGCGTTCGGATAACGCGTGCGCAGCGTCTCGATCATCGACGGCAGACTCTGCAGCGTCAGCATGACGGACTCGTCGTCGGCGCCGTGAACGATCGACGATGTCGTGAAGGTCAGGAAATCGCAGCGACCGAGGCCGTCGAGACGATTGAGCTGCACGAAAAAATGCGGCGTGCCGCCGCCCACCGCGCTGTCGGGAAACGCACGGCGTACCGCGTCGATCGCGCGTTGCTCGCTGGGAAACGCCGCGATGCTCGCAGGCGTTATACGCGCAGCCTTCACCTGTTCACCGACAAGCGCGACCTTCTCCACGACTTCTTCGCAATTCGAGCCGGCGATGTCGAATCGAAGCTTCGCTCGCGCGAGTGCGAGCAGGTTGGCGATCGCGTGCCAGTCGGTCGTTTCGGCGATCGGCGGCATCGCGAAATGCAGATGCGCTGGTGCCAAAGCCCCAAGCGCTGTGCGCGTGGGCTCGTTCGCGTTCGCGTCGGCTGCGGATATTTCGACACCGATGCTCGGCAGCACGCCCGCGTCCGCCTCGATGCGCAGACTGATCGCGCGTGCGGACCGGACTCGTGTAATCGTCCGTGGCGCGTCGACCGTCAGGTCGACGGATTGGCAAATCGACACGCCACTCCGCAGCCAGTACGGACGCGGCATCGAATTGGAACGGCTGTACGCCTTGAACGACGCATCGGCGTTGTTGCGCTGATCCTCGACCTCGAACAGGTCGCCCGCGAATCGGCAATGCGCCCAGCGGCCCGGCGCGTGTTCGTGTCGAATGGCGCGAACGAGCATGAAAGGTGGCCACGGTGGAATCAGCGTCGGAAAGGTCGAGCGGCTCACGCGACCGTCGATATGCTCGATTTCGACTCGCGCGCCGCCGAGCGACATCGGATACAGCACGCAAAGTCCCAATCGGTTCGCGAGGATATCGGCGCGAGGCGTGGCGTGCGCCGACATGGTGATGTGGCCGTCGTGGCGACCGTCGATCTCGATTGCGAAGTCGATCGGCCCGGATGCCCCGAAGCGGCCCGTCGCGCGCAACCGGAACGACGATGCCGTTGCCGCGACATCGACGGTGTCGACGACAGGTTCGGGCGTGCACCAATGGGCATCGCGGAACAGGAACGCGACGCCATGCCAGATCTCGACATCGCCACAACCAATGCGCGTCACGCGCGGACCGCGCACGGCAACGTCGAGCACGCCTGCTTGCAGCGATCGTGCGTCGGGAACCGTCTCGTCGGTCCCGAACAGCAGGCGATTGCGTGAGGGTTGAATCAGATGGTGCGGCCCCCGTCCACGGGCAGCTCGATGCCGGTGATGAAGCGCGCCGCGTCGCTCGCCAGATACAACGCGGCCGCGGCAACGTCCTCGGGGGTGGACATCCGTCCGAGAGGAATGCCGGCGGTGATCCTCGCGCGATTCTCGGGCGTGTCGGGCGCACCGAGAAAGAGCTCGATCATGCCAGTTGCGCTCATCACCGGGCAGATGGCGTTCACGCGGATGTTGTCCGGCCCGAGCTCGGCGGCCATCGACTTCGACATCAGGTTCACCGCTCCCTTCGACGCGTTGTACCACGTGAGCCCGGGGCGCGGCCGTATGCCGGCGGTCGATCCGACGTTGATGATCACGCCACCTTTGCGCTCGCGCATGATGGGCACGACCGCCTGCGCCATGTGGTAGATCGACTTGACGTTCACGGCGAACACGCGATCGAACGTCGCCTCGTCGACGTCGAGCATCGGCTGGTTGCGATGCGTCGTGCCGGCATTGTTGACGACGATGTCGGGAGGTCCGAACGCATCGGTGCACGCCTTCACCGTGGCGCGCACGTCAGCGCCTTTGCTCACATCGCATTGCCGCGCCCTCGCTCGAGGGCCGAGATCGTTCGCGACCTTCTCGGCTTTCGAAAGGTCGAGATCGACGAGCAGGACGCGAGCGCCTTCCTTCACGAATAGCTTCGCGATGCCTTCGCCGAAGCCACTGGCTGCTCCGGTAACGATCGCGACCTTGCCATCGAGCTGTCCCATCGTGACCTCGGTGCTAGTCGTCGAGCATGCGGTGCTCGACCGCGATGATCGGATTCATGTCGTTGGGATCGGTGAGATTCGGCAGATCGGCGAGCAGCGTTTTGCCGGCCGGACTCTCGAGCGCGGCAATAAGATCCTCCTCGGAGTCGAACCAGAGCTCCGAAAAGCCATCGTAACCGAACTTCGGAAATCGCTTGCGATCGACGAAGTTCACCGAGTAACGGCGGAGCTTTGGCAGCTTGGTGCAAAGCGCCGCATGCACGTTCAGCCAGTGATCGCGGAACGCTTCGTGCGACACGCCTTCCTTCTTGCGAAGAATGCCGAGGCGCTTGACGTAGGTTTTGTTGCTCAACTGAATCTCTCCTCGATGAAGATGGAAGCCTGATTCACTGCTTGCCCTTCAGCGAGGCAGCGAATTGCTTGAGTGGCTCCGCGTCGATGGAATCGTTGATGACTTCCTTCGACACAGGCGCGGGAATGCTCTTCGTCTCGAAAAGCACTTGGGTCGCCAGCTCGAGCTGGAAGGCAAGGCCTTTGTCCTTGACCGTCATCGTATACGGCGATGCGGGATCGAGCTGCTCGGCAATGGTGGGGCGATGCATATAGGTACGCTCGATCGTTCCCTTGGCGTCGGCAGGTGACAATCCCAGACGTTTGTTGAGCGCATCGATCGCAAGTTGCGGGTTCTTCGCGACGGCTTCCGCTGCCATCGCGTCCACTTGCAAAAGCTTCAGGCCGATCTCGGGATGCGCCTTGAGGAACGCCGGACGAATCGCGGTCGTCCTGGGACAGTCGCCTCCCGGTGGCGTGTAGTCGGTATCCCAGTTCACCACCTTGTAGCCTTCGTTGTTGAGCTGCACCGAATAGGGCGACCACGCGACACCGGCATCGATCGAGTTGCTCTTGAAGGAGTTGCGGAACAGCGGCGCGGGGATGTTGATGACGTTGAGCTTCGAATATTCGACGCCGACCTTCTTCGCCATCAGGTAGAGCGCGACCTGCGCGCAGGTGCCGGACGCGGCGCCGATCTTTTGCGCCTCGCCGATGTCCTTGTAACTCTTGACCTTGCTGTCGGGTGAAACGACCAATCCTTCGCCCTGCGAGTCGTTCGCGATCCAATAGAGGATCTTGAGCGGAATGTTCTGCCCCAGCGCAAACGCAATGCCGAGCCCGGTCGTGATCACGTCGAGGCTTTCGCTTTTCAAAGCGGCAAGCAGTGGCGCGCCGGATTGGAACGTGAAGAACTTGGGCTTCAGGCCCGCCTTCTCGAAAAGATGCAGGTCCTGCGCCACGTATAGGTTGACATGGTCCGCGGTCGGATAGCCGTAGTTGAACTCGAGTGGCGCGGCGTTGCCCTGCGCGACCACGGGAGCCGTAACCAACGCGGCGAGCAGCGCGATCGCTCCCTGCAATTGCCGAATCTTCATCCTTCCTCCGTTTATGCCGACGCGCGGCGTCAGCGACCTTTCCAATGCACGACGCGTGACTCGATGAAATTGAGCGTGAGGTTCAACGCAAGGCCGATGCCGCCAATCAGCACGATGCCGATGTAGACGACCGGGATGCGGAAGAGCTGCGCGGCGTCGGAGATCATGAAACCAAGCCCGCTTTGCGCACCCACCAACTCGGCTGCCACGACGACGGCCCAGCTCAGCGCAAGCGCGACCTTGAGGCCCGTGAAGATCTGCGGCAACGCACCGGGCAGCACGATGCGGAAGAACGTCTGCGCGCGCGTGAGCCCGAGGGACTCGGCGGCGCGTCGATACGCGATCGGAAAGTTGGCGGCGCCTGCATGAGCATTCGCCTGAACATACGTGAACGACACGAAGACGATCAGCACGATCTTGCCGACCTCTCCCAATCCGAAATAAAGCACGGCCATCGGGATGAAGGCGATTGGCGGGATAGGTCGGATGAACGCCATGATCGGCGACACCATCGCGCCGGCGCGTCGACTGTAACCGGTGAGCAGGCCCAGCGGCACACCAATCGCAACGCCGAGCGCGAACCCGACGAGCGAGCGAAACATGCTGATCCCGATATGCTGCAAGAGCGGCTTGCCCTGGTAACCGTTCTTGACGAGATCGACGAACGCCGCGCCGAGCTCGTCCGGTGTCGGTAGATAGCCGGGCTTGACGAGTCCCGACCGCGACACGACGTACCAGAGCACGAGCAGCACGACGATCGCGCCGACCGAGTACGCGATGTCGGGAACGCGCTGTGCCAGCGACTTCGAGCGCTGCGCGCGACCGGTCGTCGTGATTGCCTGTTCTTGCGCGAGCGCGCCCTTGACTTCCGAGCCGACCGCGATATCGCTCATGGCCTGCCTCCGGACATCTTCACGTACTCGCGCAAATACGCGGGATCGATCGCCTCCTGAATGGCGGCCGCGGAGATCGGCGCGGGTATTGCCCTCGTTGCGTAGAGCACGTCGCTCGCGAGCTTCAGCTTGCCCGCGAGCCCGCCCTCCTTCGACGTCATCGAATACGGCGAATTCGGATCGAGCTGTGCCTCGAAGCTTGGTACGCGGCCGCAGCATTCGCGCTCGAGCGTTGCCTTGGCGACCTCAGGCGATACGCCCAGATGCTTGACGAATGCGTCGATGCCCACTTGCGGATTCTTCGCCATCGCTTCACGCGCCAGCGCCTCGGCGTGCAACAGCTTCACGCCGATCTCCGGATGCTGCTTCAGATAATCGGGACGCACCGCGGTCAACCCCGGGCATGCACCGCCGGGCGGCGTGTAGTCCTCGTCGAAGCTCGCAATCGGAAAACCTTCCGATTTCAGTTGCAGCGAGTACGGCGGCCATGCGACGCCTGCGTCGATCGAATCGCTCAGGAACGAATTGCGAAAGAGTGGCGCCGGAATGTTGACGATGTTCAGCGTCGAGTAGTCGATTCCCACCTTCTTTGCCATCAGGTACAGCGAAACTTGCGCGCATGTGCCGGAAGCAGCGCCAATCTTCTTCGCCTTGCCGATATCCTTGTACGATGCGATGCCGGATTTCGGCGAGACGACAAGTCCCTCGCCCGCGGCATTGTTCGCCTCCCAGAAGATGAACGTAAGCGGAATTTTCTGGCCGATCGCAAAAGTAAGCGCGAGCCCGGCCGTCACAACGTCGAGGCTTTCGCTCTTCAGCGCGGCAAGCAGCGGCGCGCCCGACTGGAAGTAGAAGAACTTCGGCTTGAGGCCGGCCTTCTCGAACAACCCGAGATCCTGCGCGACGAACACCGTCGCATGGTCGGCGGTCGGTATGCCGTAGTTGAATTCGAGCGGCGTCCCGGCACCCTTCGGTTGCGCGACGGCAGCGTTCGCGAGCAACGCCACAAATGCCATCAACGTGGTGAACAAGCCCTTGCGGTTCATCGTTGGTTTCCTTTCGCGACCGCGGTCAATGCACCGCTTCCATATCCTCGCCCTCGACCTCGCCCTGCACGGCGACGACAAGATCGCCCTCGAGGCGCGTGAATTCGGAAGAGCGCATGAACTCGTAATCGCGCGGCTTCGGCGCGTGGACGTCGACGACGCACTTGACGCGTCCCGGCCGCTTGGTCATCGCGATGACGCGATCGGAGATGAACACGGCCTCGCCGACGTCGTGCGTGATGAACAGGATCGTCGGGCGGAAGTGCGCCCACAGGCGCAGCAGCAGCTTCTGCATCATCAGCCGCGTCTGGTAGTCGAGCGCGCCAAAAGGCTCGTCCATCAGCAGGATATCGGGCTCGTTGATCAGCGCGCGGGCAATCTGCACGCGCTGCTGCATCCCGCCAGAAAGCTGGTACGGATAGTGGCGCTCGAAGCCCTTGAGACCGACCTCGTCCAGAAGTGCCAATGCGCGTGGCTCGTACTGCTCGGGCGAATGGCCGCGGCATTTCACGCCGAGCACGACGTTGGCAAGCACCGTGAGCCATGGGAACAGCGACGGCTGCTGGAAAACGACGCCGCGATCAAACCCCGGGCCGCTTACTTCCTGGCCGTCGACGCTGACCGTTCCCGACGACGGCTGCTCGAATCCAGCGAGGACGTTCAGCGCCGTCGATTTGCCGCAGCCGGTTGGCCCGACGATCGAGACAATCTGCGACGCAGCGATGTCGAAGTTGAACGCGTCGAGCGCCAGCGTTCCTCCGGCCTGCCCGCCCTTTGCCGGATAGCGCTTCTGGACACCGGCAAACGAAATCTTCGGACGTTGGACGTGCTGTTGCGCAACTGTCGCCATTGCGTTGTTCCTCGCGTTGAACGTGTCAGGCCGCCTGCACGCCTTCGATCACAACGATGTTGGACTGCGACGCTCTCTGCCGCAACTGCTTGGCCGGCGCGTACTCCGGCGAACTCGCCCATGCCTTTGCCCGCTCGAGACTTGGAAATTCGAGGATCACGAGACGTCGCGGAGACCAGTTGCCCTCGAGTGTCTCGCAATGCCCGCCGCGCACGAGAAACCGTCCGCCGTACTGCGCAACCGTGGCCGGGGAAAGCTTCTTGTAGTCCTCCATAAGCGCAGCGTCGAGAACCTCCATATCGTTGATCACATAAGCAGTCATCGCAAAGCGCCTTTCGATCGGGTCAC
>DATFCW010000064.1:0-5022 GCA_035252665.1 Casimicrobiaceae bacterium
TAGGTCCGACTGTGGGTAGTAGTTCTCGGGGCCAAGCCGCTCGACTTCGTCGGCCCAACCTGTCCCGTAGACCGCGCGCGCATCCTGCAGCAGCGGGCTGACGTATTGCCAGGCTTGCCGCTTGTACGTCCAGTTGTTCTCGTCGAGCTCGTGCGCTCGCTTGAAGTGCTCGATCGCATCTTGGTCGTGCCCTAACTTCTGAAGGTACTGCCCGATCTCGAAATGCGCCGCCGCCTCCGAGTGATCCATCGAGCGCGGTTGCGATCGCGCGATCACTTCTTCGGGCGCGAGCGCGAAATCGGACGACGCGCCGCTGCTGACCCAGTCTCGCAATGCCACGAGATAGCGCTGCGGGTTCGTCTTGAGCTTGCCGGTCATCTCGAGCGACTTGCGGATGAACGGATCGAGGTCGTCGGGCAGCTCGTCCGGGATCTTGATGATCTCACGCCACATCGACTTCCCAGGCCACGCAACCTCGGGCGGCCGAACGATCGTCCCTTGTTCGTCGATCCACACGCCGCTCGGAACATTGACGATACCGAACAGACCTCCGAGAGAGTGGAGCTCGTCGATCAACGCGAGATGATGTGGGTTCGCCTGCGCGATCGACTCCTGTGCCGCATCCGCAAGGTCGAGCGCGACCGTGACTACTTCTAACCCTTGCGGGTGCAGTTGTTCACGGAGTTCCTGCCAGACCGGCAGGTCGAATCGGCACCCTCACCAGCTCGCCCACGCGAGCAAGAAGACTTTCTGTCCGCGAAGGCTGGACAACGTGAAATCGCGTCCTTGCCAATCCGGCAGGGTGAAATCCGGCGCCTGCGCCGTGGACAAAGCGTTCGATCCGATCGTCTCGGATCCCAACGCCCACACGTCGTGCTTCTCGTCGTGCACGAGCGCCATGCCGAGGCGTTCGGAGATCACGTTCGCGTCGACGTCTTCGGGCTTCGCGAGCAGCGGCACGCAGATCTCGCCTTTGCAGGCACCTTGCGGCTTCAGGGCCCAGCCGGTCGCGCGCTCGAACCGGTCATGGTCGAGTTCGAGCGAGGTGAGGATCACGGCCGGATGGTAGTGGACCCTGAGAGCCAGGGAAAGCGACAATTCCTACATGATCGCGATTGAGGAACTGGCTTCACTCGAGCTGGCGCCGCCGAGTGCTGCGGCTGCAGCCGTGTACGACCGTCCGATCGGCTTGCGGCTGCTCTACGAAAACCCGGCGACCGGCGAGGAGCACTACGTCGTGCGATATCCACCCGCCGTTCGCGCGCGCGCGCACCGCCACACGGCGGCGCATACGATGGTCGTGCTCGAAGGGCTGCTCGATGCCAACGGGCGGATCGTGGGGCCCGGTGCGTACGTGCATTTCGAAGCCGGCGAAACGATGACGCATCAGCCGGCCGGCGATGGGCCGTGTCTGTTCGTGCTCATGTTCCATGGGCCATTCGACGTCGAGATCGTCGACGGGTGAGGATTTCTTGGTGGATCTGCGGATAGACGTCGACGACCCCCGCGCCGAGGACGTGCGCGCGCTGCTGGCGAAGCACCTCGCGTTCTCCCGCGGCGTCACGCCGGCTGAGTTCTCGTTCGCGATGGATGTCGAGCAGCTTGTCGATCCCGTGGTCACGTTCTTCAGCGCGCGTGAGAACGGGCGCGTACTGGGCGTTGCCGCGCTGAAGCGTCTCGACGATACGCACGCCGAGCTCAAGTCGATGCACACGAGCGTAGCTGAGCGCGGCCGAGGCGTCGGGCGCGCGCTCGTCGAGCACATCGTGGCGTTCGCGCGCGCGCAAGGCTACGAGCGGATCAGCCTCGAGACGGGGACGACGGATGAGTTCATCCCCGCCAGGAAGCTCTACGCCAACCTCGGCTTCCAACCGTGCGAAGCGTTCGGCGAATACCGCGCGAGCGCGTACAACAGGTTCTTCACGCTGAGCCTGGGCTGACGGCTGCGGTGTGTCGTAGCGTTACCCGACCCTAGGAGGCAAGGTCGCTCGGCCCTAGCGACATCGCCCCTTCGAGCGCCTTGGAGTCGAGGGAAGAGCAAGGAGGGAGCGATGTTCGGATCGATCGGGAGTGGCGATTCGGCGCGCCGGCTGCTCGCCGATCGTGCGCGCGCTGTCGAGAGGTTGGGCGCGTATTGCGGACGCGCGGATGTCGAAGCGTGCGACCGGCGCACGTGCTGCTATTTCGAAGAGGATCAGAACCGTTGCGCGTTGCTCGTCTACAACGTGTACGAGCGACTCGGCGATGAAGCGTTGCGCTGGTTCGCGACGCACAAGACGGCAAAGGTCATCGAGATCGAGCCGATCGACGCTGCGCTCGCGATGCGCGTCGCGACTCGCTGATGTTGACTAGGAGTCGGCGCTAGCTGGCGAGTCGCTCGCGCGAGATCCACCCGTCGGGCTGTCCACGTTCGCCCACGCGTTCGGGAGGCTCGCGGCCGTCAACGTGGACCAGCGCGATCATCAGATAGACGCTGAGTCCGAGCAGCAACGTGAAGCCGATCATCATCAGGCACGCGGAAAGCCAATCCCACACCCCGGCGCCTTGCGGAGACGACATCATCCCACTCACCTCGCCCACTACTTAACCGGCAGGCGGTGACACAAACGTAGGGCCGTTGGACCTGCGGAAATGCCCCCCATCGGCGCGGCCTAGCCGGCTTTGCGCAAGGGCGCGGATCGCGGCCGCTCCATCTCGCGAACGCCGACGTGGTGGTCCTGCACCAACGTCCATCCTTGGAAACCGGCGAGGACGGTCAAGAACAATCCGACGGCTGCAAGGATGATGCCGATCGTCGCCGACGGGCTTCCGGTGTTCCAATACTTCTCGTAGATGACCGCGTCCGCGATGAACAGCCCGAGCGCGGCGACGTTGAGGCCCATGTGGCGCAGGCCCGTTCGCTTGGCGGGACTGCCGCCTGGGATCGCGAGCAGCCAGTCGATGAAACCGGGCAACGCGGCGATGATCGCCATGCCTGCGCCGACGATGTTCAACGCGATCGCGAACTTCAGCCAGAAGCGGTCGGCGTATGCCCCGTAGAGCGCGTACGTCACGAGAGCCCCGGTGTAGAAGGCGACCGGGTAGGCGATCATCATCGGATGGATCGGATGCCCGAAGATGCGCATCTTCGATTCCATGACTTCCTCCTTCGATCTCTTACTGCTGCCTCTCCGTGCGGAGTTGGCGCAGGCGAAATCACGACGTCACGATGGGTTCCTACCCGGCGAAACGATCCGCTAACGACCGGTGGACGGGCCGCGTTCGGTGGATTACAAGTGAGGGGGACGAAGGGGGAGCTCATGGGGACCGTTGTCGTCGTCGGTGGCGGCCCGGTCGGGCTCGCGTCCGCGATGCTGCTCGCGCGCGAAGGGCACGAGGTCACCGTCCTGGAGAAAGACGCCGCCGGCCCGCCGGACACGGCGCTCGAGGCTTGGAACGACTGGCGCCGGGCAGGAGTCGCTCAGTTCCGCCAGGCGCACGCTCTGCACGCTCGCTTCCGCCATCTCCTGGACGCCGAGTTCCCCGAGATCCGCGATGACATCATCGCGTCGGGGGGGCGGCGCGTGAGCATCATGTCCGGTCTCTTCAAGCAGCTCGGCGATGCGGTGTTGCCCGACGACGACAGGTTCGAGACCATCGCAGCGCGCAGGCCCATCGTCGAGAGCGCGTTCGCGCGCGCAGCCGAGAACACGCCGGGCGTGAAGGTGATCAGAGGCGTCCCTGTAGACGGCCCGGTCGAAGGCTCGTCCCTTTCCGGCGGCATCCCGCACGTCGAAGGCGTGCGAACGAAGGATGGAACGGAGTTCCGCGGCGATCTCGTCGTCGACGCGATGGGGCGCAAGTCGCCGTTCGACGAATGGGTCGCCGGGATCGGAGCCCGGCCTCCGCTCGAAGAGAAAGTCGACATGGGGTTCGCGTATTACACGCGTCACTATCAATGCAGGGACGGCTTCGAGCCGGAGCTGCGCCGCGCGCCCGCGACGACGCTCAGCACGTTCCACACCGTGAACGTTCCGACCGACAACGAAACGTGGTGCGTCGCGATCATCTGCTTGGCCGGAGATAAGCCGATGAAGGCCATACGAGACAACGACACGTGGGAGCGGGTCGTTCGCTCGGTGCCGCACCTCTCGCATTGGATCGACGGCGACGCCCTCCACGACGTCATCCCCATGGCCGGATCGATGGACCGCTACCGGCGTTTCGTCTTGGACGAGCAGCCGGTCGTCACCGGACTGATCGCGGTCGGGGACGCGTGGGCGTGCACCAATCCAACCGCCGGCCGCGGACTTTCGCTCGGGCTCGGTCATGCGATCGCGCTCCGCGATCGTGCTCGCGAGCATTTCGACGACCGGCTCCGGCTCGCGATCGAGTTCGATGCCGTGACCGAGGAGCGGTTCACTCCTTGGTACCGTCAACAGCTCGAGCGCGACCATGATCGTGTCGCCTCGATACAAGCCGCGATCGAGGGCCGGCCATCTCCTGCGCCGGACATGACCGATCCGAAGGTTCGGATGCAGCGGGCGTTCCTTATCGCGGCGAATCACGATCCTGTCGTCATGCGCGCGTTCGCCGAGGTGTTCTCTGCGTTGACGCTGCCGCAAGAGATCATGGCCCGTTCGGGGATGATCGAGAAGGTGATGGCTGCAGCCGAAGGACGCGATATGCCTGAGATCCCCGGGCCGTCGCGCGAGGAGACGCTGAAGGTACTCGGCGGCGACTGAAACCCCTCGCCTATGCGAATATCCGCCGCGTGACGAAGACGATCCGGCTGCAAGCGTTGGGATGCGCGCTGGCGGCGCTCGCGCTTGCGGGCACCACCGTCGCGTCGATCCTCGTCTCGAACAACGGGCACGCGTCCGTTCTCGTGCGCATGTCCGCCGCCGAGCCGATGGCGCAGTTCGCGCGCCAGGCCGATCCGAGCTTCGATTTCGTGCCGGTGCAGGATCACTACGACGGGGTGTACTTCTACGCCATCGCGATGGACCCGCTCGCGCGCGGCCCGCAGCACGCGGCGATCGA
>DATFCW010000065.1:0-3686 GCA_035252665.1 Casimicrobiaceae bacterium
CCAAACGTCTTTTCGGTGCGAAGCGGCATATAGGCAAACGACTTGGGATCACTCGCCGCGTCGAACCATTCACGCGATCGAGGCGCAGCGTCTGGCCCGCAGTAAGGACCACGAAGGCGGTCGGCGTAGTCGTGCACTTCAGCCGGCGTTGGCGCGAGCTCGGGCAGCGATGCATTCGTGTCGCCCTCGGGCCAAAGCCGCATCGCGACCTGCGGCACCGCGAAATCCTCGCGCAGGCTGTGCGACAGCACGGCAAGCGTCGTCTCGAGATCGGGCGCGGCGAAGAGCGCGAGCGTCGAGCGATGCAGCTTCTCGCCGATCAAATCGTTCTCCGCGCCGTGGCGGATCAGCTCGCGCAGCTTCTGCTCGAGGTCGTACGCCTTGTCGCGAAGCGCCAGCATCTGCCGCTCGGCGATCGGGATCGCATGTCCGCCGTGCGGATGCGGAACGAATATCTGCGCGACGACGTCGGCGTAGTCCTCGAAGAAGGTCGGGTTCTGCTTCAGGTATTCGGCAACTGCGCTTGCATCCATCGCGATCCTGCTTTCGACATCGAGCGGCATCTGACGCCTTCTTTGATAACGATAGCGACGCGATCTACCCGATGCGCCACTCTCCCTCGAACACCGTGCGCGCCGGACCCTTCATGAGCACGGGGCTGCCCTCGCCGGCCCAGCGGATCGCGAGATCGCCGCCGCGCGTTGTCACGTTCACCCGTTCGTCGAGCAATCCCAATCGCCGGCCCGCTACGACTGCGGCGCATGCGCCCGTTCCGCATGCAAGCGTTTCGCCCGCGCCGCGCTCGAAAACACGCAGCCGAATGTTAGCGCGATCGACAATCTCCATGTAGCCCGCGTTGACGCGCGAAGGAAAGCGTGGATGGCGCTCGATCGACCGGCCTTGCGTGGCGACGGGCGCTACATCGACATCGTCGACGATCTGCACTGCATGCGGGTTGCCCATCGACAGCGCAGAAATCTCGACGATTCGCCCGTCCACCTCGAGCGGTTCCAAGGGCGCGCCCGTTCCGCCGATGAACGGCACGTCGGAGGGCGCGAATCGCGGCACGCCCATGTCGACGCTGACCTCGCCGTCGTCCTCGAGGGCAGGAACGATGACGCCGCCCGCGGTCTCGACGCGAATCTCCCTGCGATCGGTGAGGCCGTGCTCGCGGACGAAGACGACGAAGCAGCGCGCGCCGTTGCCGCATTGCTCGACCTCGCCGCCATCGGCATTGAAGATCCGGTATCGAAAGTCCGCATCTCCTTGCGCTTGTTCGACCACCAACAGCTGATCGCAGCCGACACCGAAGCGGCGATCGGCGAGCCAACGAATCTCGGCGGCGGAAAGCGTGAAAGGCGTGCGCGTCGCATCGACGACGACGAAGTCGTTGCCGAGGCCTTCCATCTTCGTGAAGCGCAGTGTGTTCATCCTGATGAAGGCGCGCCGATCAGCGCTTGCGCTCGCCCAGCTCGCCATCACGGCGAAACGAGAATCGCCCGCCGCCCGCAATGCTCGCCCGAGCTTCGAGCGTGTATTTGAGCGTCAGATGCGCGCCCGGCGTCGACAGTCCGGTGCCGCGACGCATCGCGTCGGCAACCGCGCGAAGCAATGCATCCATGCCGGTTCGCGCGGTCATCGTCGCGTTCGCGGTGCCGTGGGCAGGCAGATGCACGGGCCCGTCGACGAGTTTGGCCTGCGCGATGTCCTCGCCTTCGATCCTGAGTGTGCCGTCGAGCGCGTCGACGACGAGCTCGCGGTCCGCGTGGCTTTCGAGCGTCAAGTCGACGTTGAAGTATGCATCGGGTCCTTCGACGCGATCGAGCGCGACGCCGGTGACTTCGACGCTGGGCGGGTTCGCGATCGGAAGCGTTGCGCAGCCGGCGATCACTAGGCCATAGCAGAGCAATGCGGCGAAGCAGGCGCGGATGCCGTGCGGCATTCCGCTCATACGTTGAACCGGAAATGCATCACATCGCCGTCGCGCACCACGTAGTCGCGGCCTTCGAGACGCATCTTCCCCGCCTCCTTTGCGCCCTGCTCGCCCTTGTAAGCGACGTAATCGTCGTAGGCGACCACCTCGGCGCGGATGAATCCGCGCTCGAAATCGGTGTGGATGACGCCCGCGGCCTGCGCGGCGGTTGCATGGAACGGAATCGTCCACGCGCGCACTTCCTTCGGGCCGGCGGTGAAGTAGGTATGCAGCCCGAGGAGCTCGTACGCGGCGCGGATCAGCCGATCGAGACCCGGCTCCGTCATTCCCATGTCGTCGAGGAAGATCGCCTTGTCGTCGGCGTCGAGATCGGCGATCTGCGCCTCGAGCGCCGCGCAAATCGCAACGACCGGCGCGCCTTCGCCATGCGCAAGCTCGCGGAGTTTCGAAAGCATCGGATTGTCGGTGAAGCCATGCTCGGCGACGTTCGCGACGTACAGCGTCGGCTTCATCGTCAGCAGGAAATACGGCGCGAGGAGCGCACGCTCTTCGGGGTAGAGATCGACAGTGCGCGCGGGCTTTGCCTCGTTCAGCGCCACGCGCACTTTCGAGAGCGCGGCAAGCTGCCGCTGTGCAACCTTGTCGCCGCCCGCCTGCGCGGCGCGCTCGACTTTCGCGATCTGCTTGTCGACGGTCGCGAGGTCCGCGAGCGCAAGCTCGGTATGAATAGTCTCGACATCGGCCACGGGATCGATGTTGCCGGCAACGTGCACGACATTCGGATCCTCGAAGCAACGCACGACATGCGCTATGGCATCGGTCTCGCGGATGTTCGCAAGGAACTGGTTGCCGAGTCCTTCGCCCTTCGACGCGCCCTTCACGAGTCCCGCGATATCGACGAATTCGACGGTGGCGGGAATCGTCTTCTGCGGCTTTGCGATCGAGGTGAGCGCGGCAAGTCGCGCATCGGGCACTTCGACGATTCCGACGTTGGGCTCGATCGTGCAGAACGGATAGTTCGCGGCGGGTATGCCGGCTTTCGTCAGCGCATTGAAGAGCGTGGACTTGCCGACGTTCGGCAAGCCGACGATGCCGCAACGAAGGCTCACGCCTGCGGCTCCGACGAGGAGCGCGGCTTCGTGTGAAGCGCCGTCATCGCGCGCTCCATGTTGCCGGCCAGGATGTCGCGCGATGCGGCGAGCGCGCGCTCGATCGCTGCCTCGATCTGCGTTTTCTCGTCGCCATCGGGCGGCTTCAGCACGTAATCGATCACCTCACGCTCGGGAAGCGCCGAGTCTCGCGGATGCCCGATGCCGAACCGCAAGCGCCAGAAATCCGCGCTTCCAAGTTGCGCCTTGATGTCGCGAAGCCCGTTGTGCCCGGCAACGCCGCCGCCGAGCTTGAGCCGCGCCTCGCCGGTGGGCAGGTCGAGCTCATCGTGCGCCACGAGAATCGCTTCGGGTGCAACATCGAAAAAGCGCGCGATGCCCGCGACCGCGCGCCCGGAGAGGTTCATGAAGGTCATCGGCTTGACGATGCGAAGCTCGGCGGTCTTCGCAATGTCGGCCGAGAACTTCGATTCCTGCGTAAACGATGCGCCGAGCTTCCCCGCGAGCGCATCGGCGAACCAGAACCCCGCGTTGTGGCGCGTGGCGGCGTACGAGCGGCCCGGATTCCCGAGCCCGGCGACAAGCCGGATCGGCGCGGACATGCGCGACCCTGCCGGCTTTCTCTACTTCTTCTTCTCGTCCTT
>DATFCW010000066.1:0-8428 GCA_035252665.1 Casimicrobiaceae bacterium
CGTTCGGCGGAGAACGGACGTATGTCGAGAAACGGCGTCTTTCCGCCGATCAGGTCGGCAATGATCTCGCCCGTCGGCGCGGCGCCCGTGAGCCCCACGTGACCGTGTCCGAACGCGAGCCACGCGTTGGACGCGCGCGGCGTTTTGCCGATGACGGGCATCGAATCGGGGAGCGACGGCCGGTGTCCCATCCAGCGCGACACGCTCGCGCCGCGAAGGCCGGGCAGGAGGCGCTGCGCCTTTTCGAGCAACGCGTCCGCGCGCGTGAAATCTGGCGGTGCATCGAGACCCGCGAGCTCGACGGTGCCGGCGATCCGCACGCCTTCCTCCATCGGCGTCGCGAAATACTTGTCTTCGGCCGAGGCGATCGGGACGTGCGGTACGACCGTCGGCGAGGTCAGCGTTACGTGGTAGCCGCGCTCGGTCTCGAGCGGCACATCGGCGCCGAGTTGTTTCGAAAGCGCATTGGAGTGCGCGCCTGCGGCGATGACGACCGCATCCGCGACGATCGGCTCTGCGTTCGTCAGCACGCGCTGGACCTTGCCATCCGCGACGTCGAATCCCGTTGCGGTGGCGGTGACGAATGTCCCACCGCCTTCGCGCAGTCGCGTCGCGAGCGCTCGCGACAGGCGCAACGGATTCGGGCAATGACCCTGCTCGGGCAGGCGCACGAGATGCGTAACAAGCGGCGAGAGCGTCGGCTCGAATTCGCGGATGGCAGGACCGGTCAGCACCTCGAGCACCACGCCATGCTGGCGACGAATCTCGCGTCCGAGCGCGTCGCCATCGAAGGCCGCTTTGCTTTCGTACGCGAATGCATAGCCTTCCTGGACGATCAGCTCCGGAACGCCGGCGCGCGCGGCGAGCGGCCGCCATTTGTCGAGCGTCACCCTCAAGAGACCGTGCAGTGCGCCGGCGATGGCTTTCACGTGCGGCATCGCGCTCGCGCGCTGGAATTGCCACAACCAGGGCGCGATGCTCGGCACGTAGCGCAGCGGAATGTGCAAGGGTCCGGTGGGATCGAGCAGCCACGCCGGAACCTTCTTCCACATGCCGGGGAGCCCGAGCGGCACGAACGAGCTTCGGCTGAAGCAGCCGGCGTTGCCGAACGAGCAGTATTCGCCCGGCGGCCGAGGATCGATCAGCGCGACCGGGTGGCCGCGCATCTGCAGGTAGCTCGCACAGGCGAGACCGACGACGCCTGCACCGACGATGGCGACACGTTCCGTCATGGTTGACCGCGTATTTTGCCCGGCGCGGAGTTTCGACCGCCTCCCGGTGTCAAAAACGCTTCATTGCTGCGAGGAGTCTCTCATGTCGATCCAGGCGATCAATCCGGCGACCGGCGAACCGATCGCGACCTACGGCGAGACGAGGTCGAACGAGATGGCGGCGATCGTGGAATCGGTTCACGAGGCGTATCTCGAATGGCGCCGTGCTTCGTACGCGGAACGCGCGCAGCCGATGCGCAATGCGGCGGCGATCCTGCGACGCGACGCCCGCGATTTCGCGCATCTGATGGCGCGCGAGATGGGCAAGCCCGTTCGCGACGGCATCGTTGAGGCGCAGAAATGCGCAACGACCTGCGACTATTTCGCCGACAACGCGGAGAAATTTCTCGCGTGCGAAGCCGTCGACGCCGGTGCGGGCAAGAGCTTCGTCGCGTTCGCTCCGCTCGGCGTCGTGCTCGCCGTCATGCCATGGAACTTTCCGTTCTGGCAGGTGTTCCGCTTTGCCGCGCCGGGCATGATGGCCGGCAACGCGGCGGTTCTGAAGCATGCGTCGAACGTCCCCGGCTGCGCGCTCGCGATCGAGAAGATCTTTCGTGACGCCGGATTTCCGCGCAACGCGTTTCGCACGCTGATGATCGGCAGCAAGGCGGTCGACCCGGTGATTGCGCATCCGCGCGTGCGCGCGGTGACGCTGACCGGCAGCTCGGATGCGGGGCGGGCGGTTGCCGCGAAGGCGGGGGAGCTTCTCAAGAAGACGGTGCTCGAGCTCGGCGGCAGCGATCCGTATCTCGTGCTCGACGATGCCGATCTCGACGTCGCCGCGGATGTCTGCACGAAAGCGCGGCTCGTGAATTCGGGCCAGAGTTGCATCGCGGGCAAGCGCTTCATCGTCGTGTCGAGCGTACGCCGTGAATTCGAGCAGCGATTCGTCGCGAAGATGGCGGCGGCGAAGATGGGCGATCCGCTCGACGAGGCGACGCAGATCGGGCCGCAGGCGCGACGCGATCTTCGCGACACGCTGCAGCGGCAGGTCGATCAGAGCATCGCGAAGGGCGCGAAGCGCCTCCTTGGCGGAACGATTCCCGACGGCCCGGGCGCGTTCTATCCACCGAGCGTGTTGACCGACGTGCGCAAAGGCATGCCGGCATTCGACGAGGAGGTGTTCGGCCCGGTCGCCGCGATCGTCCCCGTTCGCGACGAGGCGCAAGCGATCGCGATGGCTAACGACTCCTCGTTCGGCCTGGGCGGCGGCGTGATTACCCGCGATCTCGCACGCGGCGAGCGCATCGCGGTCGAGGCGATCGAAAGCGGCTGCGTGTTCGTGAACGATGCCGTGCGCTCCGATCCGCGTCTCCCGTTCGGCGGCATCAAGGACAGCGGTTACGGCCGGGAGCTTTCGAGCTTCGGCATCCGCGAATTCGTCAACATCAAGAGCGTGCATGTCGCCTGATCCCGCTTGACGTAGGCCGCCGCGGCAAGTAGCGTCGCAACGCTCGCCCGCAGATGCGAGCCAAACGTCGGGGGAGGAACGGCTTTCGTGCACTCGCGATTCGCGCTCGCATGCGCGCTCGGCGCGCTTCTTCTCGTTGGCGGACGCGCGCACGCGGCCGCGGATCCGGCCAAGGTGCTCCATATCGCGCTGCCGCGCGCCGAGACGGGCTTCGATCCCGCGCAGGCCAACGAGATCTATTCGGGCGCGATCATCGCAGCGATCATGGAGCCGCTCCTGACGTTCGATTACCTCGCTCGGCCGGTGAAGCTTGCTCCGCTCACGGCCGAGGCGCTGCCGAGCGTTTCCGATGCGGGCAAGCGCTACACGTTCAAGCTGCGCAAGGGCATTTACTTCGCGAACGACCCGGCGTTCAAGGGCAGGCGTCGTGAGCTGACGGTCGCAGATTACGTTTACGCGATCGAGCGCCTCGTCGATCCGAAGAACCGCTCACCGAACGCGTTCTATGTCGAAGGCAAGATCGTCGGCCTCGATGCGGTTACCGCGAAGGCGAGGCAGAACGGCGACCGGTTCGACTACGCCGCGCACGTCGCCGGTCTCGAAACGCCCGATCGCTATACGCTTCGCATCACGCTGACGCATAGCGACTACACGTTCGGGCAGGTAATGGCGCTGCCCGCACTCTCGCCGGTGGCGCACGAAGTGGTCGACGCGTACCCGGATGACGTGGCCGCGCACCCGGTCGGCACGGGACCTTACACGCTCAAGGAATGGGTGCGCGCGTCGAAGATGGTGCTCATCGCGAATCCCGGTTATCGCGGATTCGTCTGGGATTTCGATCCGGGCAACGATCCGGCCGACAAGGCGATCGCCGCGCGGATGCGGGGCTTGCACATGCCGCGGATCGGCGCGATCGACATCAGCGTGATGGAGGAGCCGCAGTCGAGCTGGCTCGCGTTCGAGCGCGGCGAGCTCGATCTCCTGAATCTTCCGAGCACGTTCGCGCCGGTCGCGCTCCCGCACGGCAAGCTCGCGCCGGATCTTGCGAGGAAAGGCGTGACGCTCTCGCGCATTCTGTTGCCGGCAATCAACTACACGGCATTCAACATGCGCGATCCGATTGTCGGCGGTTTCGGCAACGAGAAGCTCGCGCTGCGCCGCGCGATCGTGATGGCGTACGACACCGACGCGGAGATCGACGTCATTCGCAAGGGCCAGGCGGAGGCGTTGTCGATGCCGATACCGCCCGGCGTCGCCGGATTCGATCCGCACTATCGGCGAAGCATCAAGCACGATCCGGACGCGGCGAATGCGCTGCTCGATCGCTTCGGGTACAAGAAAGGGCCCGACGGATATCGCCGGCTCCCCGACGGCAAGTTGCTCACGTTGCGCTACGCGAGCCAGACGGATGCGCTCGCGCGCGAGTTCGACGAGCTCTGGCAAAAGGCGATGCGCTCGATCGGCATTCGCTTGTCGATCGAGAAAGGGAAGTTCAGCGATCAGATCCGCGAAGCGATCGCATGCCATCACCAGATGTGGAGCTACGGCTGGATCGCCGACTATCCGGATGGCGACAATTTCATGCAGCTTTTGTATGGCGGCAACGTCGGGCAGAGCAACGTCGCATGCTACAAGTCACCGACGTACGACGCGCTGTACGAGAAGTCGCGGCTGATGCCCGATTCGCCGGATCGCACGCGACTCTTCGAGCAGATGACGCGCCAGTTCGAGACCGATTCGCCGTGGCGCCTCGGGACGGCGCCGTTTCAGAACACGCTGATCCAGCCGCGGGTGATCGGCTACAAGGCGCATCCGGTGCTGTTGGCCGATTGGCGGTACGTCGATATCGATACGCGTTAGGGTCAGAGACGAAACTCCTACGATATCGTGCACGCCGCAACGCAGCGCATGAGTTTCGTCTCTGACCCTAAAATGGTTACACAGCAGTCTCGTCTCTGACCCTACTCTGGTCTTCCCTGGTCAAACCGAGAATCATCCTCGCGCCCTTCTCGCCGATCATCAGCGACGCGGCGTTGGTGTTCGCCGAGGTAACCGTGGGCATCACCGACGCGTCGATCACGCGCAATCCTTCGACGCCGCGCACGCGTAACTGCGGATCGACGACCGCGTTCGCGTCGTTCGCGTCGCCCATCCGGCACGTGCCGACGCAATGGAATACGGTGCCGCCCGCGCGGCGGGCGAAATCGAGCAGATCCTCGTCGTGCTTCGCATCGGCGCCAGGCAGCACCTCGAGATCGAAGAGATCGCGAAACGACGGCTGCCGATAGATCTCGCGCAACATGCGAATGCCCGCGACGATCGTCTTGCGGTCGACGTCCGCGTCGAGATAGCGCGGCTCGATCGTCGGTGCCTGCGCGGGATCGGTCGAGCGAACGGCGATGCGTCCGCGCGACACGGGATGACATTGCCACACCGCCGCGGTGAAGCCCGGGTACGAATGCAGCGGATCGCCCGGCTTGTCGACCGAAAGCGGCATCACGTTGAATTGCACGTCGGGACGCCGGGCGCGCGCATGCTCGGTGCACGCAGCGCCGCCCACCTGACCCGCACCAACCGTCAGCGGACCCGAGCGGCGAAACAGCCATTGCGCGCCCATGCCGGCGAGCTTCCATGGATTTCGCACGGCGTCGTTCAGCGACGCGCGCTTGCGAAGTCGCACGATCGTCCGCGCCTGGTAGTGGTCCTGCAGGTTCTCGCCGACGCCGCGAAGGTCGGCGATGACCGCGATGCCGAGGCGGCGCAGCAAATCGGCAGGCCCTACGCCCGAGAGCTCGAGAAGCTGAGGCGACTGGATCGCGCCTGCCGCGACGATCACCTCGCGTGCGGCATGCACACGATGCACCGCATCGCCATGCCGATACTCGACGCCGATTGCGCGCGTCCCGTCGAACACGACGCGCGAGGCGAGCGCTTGCGTACGGATCGTGAGATTGGGTCGCCCGAACGCCGGCCGCAGGAATGCGACCGCCGCGCTTTGGCGCCAGCCATTGTCGATGCTCAACTGATACGCACCGACACCATATGTCGAGGCGCCGTTGAAGTCCGGATTGCGCGGCAAGCCGAATTCGACGCCGGCATCGACCCATGCATCGCAATACGGATGGTCGTTACGCAAATTGCATACGCCGAGCTCGCCCGACGCGCCGTGGTATGCGCTCGCGCCTCCCGCGTAATGCTCGATGCGCTTGAAGTCGGGCAGCACATCGATGTAACGCCAACCGCGCGCGCCGCGCGCGGCCCAGTCGTCGAAGTCCTCGTGCTGCCCGCGAATGAAGATCAGGCCGTTGATCGACGACGAGCCGCCGATCACGCGCCCGCGTGGCCAGACGATGTTGCGGCCCGCGGTGCCTTCCGATGGAACGGTATCGAAGAGACGCGCGAAGCGCGGGTCGTACATCGTGCGGAAATAGCCGACGGGCAGATGGATCCAGAAATTGCGATCCCATCCGCCGGCTTCGAGCAGCAGGACGCGGGTGTGCAGGTCCGCCGAGAGCCGGTTCGCGAGCACGCAGCCCGCGGAACCGGCGCCGACGATCACGTAGTCGTACGCGTCGAAAGTCTCCGCCATCGACCTACGCTTTGATCGTTTCGAGGTAGAGCTTCGGATCGAAATACTTCGATGCGGGCACCGGATTCTGGATGCCGCCGAAGCGCACGAAGAAGTCCGTCACTTGCTGCAGCCACTTCGTCACGGTTCCATCGGCGTAGAGCTTCCTCCAGTCCTTCGACGTGAACATCTTCTGCGCCTTGTATTGCTCCTTCAGGTCGGAGAGAGGCACCTCCTTGTAGTGATTCTTCTGCAGCGCATCGAGCGCGGCCTCGGCGTTGGCGATCATGTAATCGTTCGCTTCCGCCCAGGCGCGAACGATGTTCGCGCAGGTCGCCTTGTTCTTGTCGTAGAAGTCCTCGCGCGTCGCCCAGCCGCCGACGATCGCCGCCTGTGGGTAGTAGGCCGATGCATCCGCCAGCATCTTCGCGTCCTTCACCTTCTCCTTGACCGGGATGTTGAACGGCACCCACAGCGCAACGGCGGGAACGGCGCCGGAGATGAACGACGTGACCGCTTCGGACATCCGCTGGTTGACGATCTCGACGTCCTTCGGATCGATGTGATTCGCGCGAAGCGCGGTGTCGAGGAAGACGTGCGCGGTGGTGCCGGTCGTCGTCGAGATCTTCTTGCCCTTGAGATCGGCGAAGCTCTTGATCTGATCGCCGTGCACCCAGAGTTGCGCGGTCGCGAACTCGACGTCGTTGACGAGGAACATCTTGCCCTGTCCGCGCGCCGGAAAGTTAGAAATGACGGCGCCGGTGGCGAGCATCTCGATGCTGCCGCCGATCATCGCCTGGAAGAGCTCGAGTCCGGTCGTGAACTGCACGAGATCGAGCTCGACGTTGTGCTTCGCGAAGTTGCCGCGATCGATGCCGGTCCAGATTTGCCCGTCGACGGCGAGCGTATGCAGGTAGCCGACCTTTACTTTGCTGCGCGCCTGCGCGATCGCGGGTGCGCCGCGCACGCCGACGGCCGCCGCGACGCCAATTGCGGTCGCCGATTGCAGGAACTGTCTGCGATTCGTGGTCATGTCTCCTCCTTTCGTCGTGAAAACCAAACGCGGTCAGAAAAGCAAAGTGCGGTCAGAAACTACTTTCATCCGGGATGCCGCATCAGCTCGACTCGAAAGTCGTCTCCGACCCCATTCGCGCCTGCGCGGCGTACTCCTTCATCACCAGCGCCC
The DNA here is from genome assembly GCA_035252665.1 of Casimicrobiaceae bacterium. Classification (GTDB taxonomy): domain Bacteria; phylum Pseudomonadota; class Gammaproteobacteria; order Burkholderiales; family Casimicrobiaceae; genus VBCG01. Next base: position 7,437 of record DATFCW010000066.1, read on the forward strand.
GGATGTGCGAGCGCAGGTCGTTGAACTCGCGCGACTCGTGCAGCGATTCTGTGCGCGGATAGGGAAACGGCACGGCAATCTCCTCGCGGATGCGCGTCGGACGCGCGCTCATCACGACGATCCGAGACGCGAGATAGATCGCTTCCTCGACCGAGTGCGTGATGAGCATCACGGTCTTGCCTTCGGTCGCGAGCACCTCGAGCAGCAGGTCCTGCATCGCATTACGCGTTTGCGCGTCGAGCGCGCCGAACGGCTCGTCCATCAGCAGGAACTGCGGCCGCACTGCATACGCACGCGCGAGCGCTAGGCGTTGACGCATGCCACCGGAGAGCATCTTGGGCCAGGCGTCCGCGAAGTCGCTGAGCCCCATGAGCTTCATGTAGCGATCGCACACGCGCTCGCGTTCCTGTGCGTCGACGCCATTTGCAGCCAACGTCAACCCGAATGCGATGTTCTGTCGAACGGTCAGCCAGGGGAAGACGCCGTATTCCTGGAAGATGACGCCGCGGTCCGGGCCCGGCCCGCGAATCGGCTGCCCGTCGAGGAGCACGCGTCCGCGCGTCGGCGCGACGAAGCCGGCGACCATGTTCATCATCGTCGTCTTGCCGCAACCGGACGGCCCAATGACGGCCACGAAATCGCCGTCGCCTATCGCATACGAGACGTCGTCGACGACGCGCAGCCGGCCGTGCTTCGATGGGAACGCCATCGAGACGTGGTCGAAGACAATTCGCGGAGTCATGGGCGACGGGTGCAGCGCGCTGCATGCTCCGAGTCCGTAAACGCCGGCCCGCGGATCAGACGAGATGGTCGGATGTGCCCGGCGCCTCCTTCGCGGTGAAAACACGCCCCGCTCGTCGGCGCCACCCGCGACGGCCGGCACTCCCGGTCGCATTGCGCCGCGTGCTCCGAGTCCGTAAACGCCAGCCTGCGGGTCCGACATGAGGGTCGGCCGTACCCGGCGCCTCCTTCGCGGTGCAAACACGCCCCGC
>DATFCW010000067.1:0-3886 GCA_035252665.1 Casimicrobiaceae bacterium
CTCACGAGCGCCAGTCGGATCGCGATCCGCGAGCGGCGCCGATGATTTTCCGAAACCGGCTCGGGCAGCCGTACGATGCTCGATGTCGTCACGAAGGCTCTCCTTTAGTGCAATGTCTATAATGCCGCTCGCCGTTTTGCCCCGTGCTTCCAATGAGCTTTTTCTCTGCCGCGGATTCGGCCGGCCACGATCGTTTTCGCATCCGGCCGCTCATCGCCCTCGCTGCCGCGCTGCTCGTTGCATCGTGCAGTACGCACGATGACGCACAGGGCGCTCGCGCCGCTCCGGCGCCCGACGCACCGTTGAGCGTCGCCACCAAGCGTGTCGAGCGGCAAAGCGTGCCCATCGTGCTCGAAGCCGTCGGCCAGGCCGAAGGCTCGCGCGAGGTCGAGATCAGACCGCGCGTCGCGGGTATCCTCGAGAAGCGACTCTACAGCGAAGGTGCCCCCGTCAAGGCCGGGCAGACGCTGTTCACGATCGGGCGCGCGCCGTTCGAGCTCGCCGTCACGCAGGCGAAGGCCTCGCTGTCGCAGGAACGCGCACGGCAGGAGCTCGCGCAGCACGAGGCCGAGCGGTTGCGCTCGCTCGCCGACACGAAAGCGATCAGCCGCCGCGAATACGACCAGGCGGTGTCGACGCTCAAGGAATCGGCAGCGGCGATCGAAGGCGCGCAGGCGAAGCTCGCCGAGGCGCAGCTCAACCTTTCGTACACGAACCTGAAGGCGCCGATCGGCGGCATCACGAGCCGCGCCGTCCGCTCGGAAGGCAGCCTCCTCGCCGCGAACACCGATCTGCTGACGACGATCACGCAGGTCGATCCGATCTGGGTACGTTTCTCCGTGGCCGAAAGCGACTTCGATCGCATACGCAACGGCGCAGCTTCCGCGCACGTGTCGATCAGCGACAGCAATGGCAGCGCGCAAGCACGGGACGGCCGCCTCAACTTCACTGGTTCCACCGTCGATCCGAAGCTCGGCACCGTGCAGCTTCGCGCCGAATTCCCCAATGCCGACCTGACGTGGCTTCCCGGACAATTCGTCAAGGTGCGCATCGTCGCAGGCAGTCAGGACGCGTTTCTGGTGCCGCAATCGGCCGTCGTGCAAACCGAGCAGGCGCGTTTCGTCTGGCTCGTCGGATCCGACGGCAAGGCCGTGCAGCGACAGGTACAAACGACGAACTGGCTTGGCAGCGACTGGATCATCACCGCGGGCCTTTCGCCGGGGGACGTCGTCATCGTCGACAGCCTGATGAAGCTCAAACCCGGCACGTCGGTGACGCCGCGCACCGGGGACGCGGCGAAGCAGGCCGACGCCTCGCCGGTGCAGCCGCCGCCCCGGTAACGCACGATGGGCAGGCTTTCCCGCTTCTTCATCGAGCGGCCGATCTTCGCGAGCGTCATCGCGATCATCATCGCGCTCGCCGGCATCATCGCGTCGCGCATCCTGCCCGTAGCCCAGTATCCGGAAATCGCACCGCCGACGGTGACGATCAGCGCGACGTACCCGGGCGCGAGTGCGGAGACGCTCGCGAAGACGGTTGCGGCGCCGATCGAGGAGCAGCTCTCCGGCGTCGAGAACATGATCTACTTCAGCTCGAGCGCCGCCGCCGACGGAACGATGACGATCACCGCAACGTTCGACGTCGGCACGAACGTCGACACGGCGGTGTTCCAGCTCAACAACCGCGTCAACATCGCGCTGCCGCGGCTGCCCGACGAGGTCCGGCGCAACGGCATCATCGTCCAGAAGCGCAGCAACGACATCCTGCTCGTCGTCGGCCTCGTCTCGCGGTCCGGCGCGCAGAAGACGACGTACATGGCGGACTACGCGACGGTCAACATGATCGACGAGCTGAAGCGCGTGCCGGGCGTGGGCGACGTAACGCTGTTCGGCTCCGGCTATTCGATGCGCATCTGGCTCGCGCCCGACAAGATGGCGCGACTCGGCGTCACGCCGACCGACGTCGCGAACGCGATCCGCGCGCAGAACCAGCAATACGCGGCCGGGAAGCTCGGCGCCGAGCCGGCGCCGCCCGGCCAGTCGCTCGTCTATACCGTGACCGCGCGCGGGCGCCTCGTCACGCCCGAGCAGTTCGCCGACATCGTCGTGCGTGCCGGCGGTCCTTCCGGCGTGCTGCGGATTCGCGACATCGCGCGCGTCGAATTGGGCGCGCAAAGCTACGACATCACGACGACGGTGGACGGCCAGCCGGCGGTCGGCATGGCGGTGTTCCTGCAGACCGGCGCCAACGCGCTCGAGGTCGGCGATGCGGTCAAGCAGCGCGTCGACGAGCTGAAGGGTGCCTTTCCGCAGGGCATGGACTACATCATCCCGTTCGACACGACGCGCGTGATCGACGCGTCGATCAAGGAAGTGCTGAAGACCTTGGGCGAGGCGGCCCTGCTCGTCCTGCTCGTCGTGTTCGTCTTCCTGCAGCACTGGCGTGCGACGCTGATCCCGATGATCGCGGTGCCGGTGTCGCTGATCGGGACGTTCGCCGGGCTCTACGCGCTGCACTTCTCGATCAACACGCTGACGCTCTTCGCGATGGTGCTCGCCGTCGGCATCGTGGTCGATGACGCGATCGTCGTGCTCGAGAATGTCGAGCGGCTGATGCGCACCGAGAAGAAGAGCGCGAAGGACGCGGCGATCGCGTCCATGTTCGAGGTGTCGGGCGCCGTGTTCGCGATCGTGCTCGTGCTGTGCGCCGTGTTCGTCCCGGTCGCGTTCCTCGGCGGCATCGCCGGACAGCTCTATCGGCAGTTCGCGGTGACCGTCGCCATCTCGGTGCTGCTCTCGGGCCTGATGGCGCTCACGTTGACGCCCGCGCTCTGCGCGCTGCTTCTGAAGGCGGGTGATCATGAGTCGCGAATCTTCCATCCGTTCAACGTCGGCTTCGCGAAGCTCACTTCGTTGTTCCTCTGGATGATCGGTCTTGCGATCAGGCGGCGGCTGCTTGCCGCCCTTGCGTTTCTCGGCGTGATCGCGTTCGTCGCCATCCTGTTCCTGCGCGTGCCCGGCAGCTTCGTTCCACCGGAGGACCAGGGCTACCTGTTCGGCGCCATCACGCTGCCTGACGCGGCGACGCTGCAGCGCACGGATGCCGCGGGTGCGCGCTTGCAGCGCGCGCTCGCGAGCGATCCGGCGATCGAGCATATGTTCGTGGCGCCGGGTCGCGACTTCGTGGGCGGAGCCAACAAGCCGAATGCCGGCACGACGTTCATGCTGCTGAAGGACTGGGACGAACGCGCGAAGACGTCGTTCGCGCTCGCGAAGGAGATGACGGATCTCGGCGAGAAGCTGCCCGATGGCGTCGCCGTAGGCTTCAATCCACCGCCGATCCGAGGTCTTGGCACCGCTGGCGGCTTCGAGGCGTACGTGCAGGCGCGAAGCGACTCGAGCCCCGCGCATCTCGGGCAGGTCGTGCAGTCGTTCACCGCGGCGCTCGCCCGCGATCCGCGTCTGACCGGCATCAACACGTTCTATCGCGCGACCGTGCCGCAGGTTTACGTCGAAGTGAATCTCGAGCAGGCGATGGCGCTCGGCGTGCCGGTGTCCGACGTGTTCGACGCGCTTTCGAGCACGATCGGCACGCTGTACGTCAACGACTTCAACATGTCGGGGCGCACGTATCGCGTGCAGGTGCAGGCCGACGCTCCGTACCGTGCGGAGCCGGACGACCTCGGTCAGGTTTACGTTCGATCGAACACGAGCGGCGAGATGATTCCGCTGAAGGCGCTCGTGACGACATCGAGCATCGTCGGACCGGAGCAGGTAGAGCGCTACAACGGGTTTCTCGCGGCGAAGGTGCTCGGCAGCGGCAGGGCCGGCGTGAGCTCGGGGGAAGCGATCAAGGCGGCCGAGCAGGTCGCGCGCGAGGTGCTGCC
>DATFCW010000068.1:0-43106 GCA_035252665.1 Casimicrobiaceae bacterium
CAACCTGCCTTGGTGGCAGCATTTCGATCGGCAGCGGCGCGGGCGGCGGCAACGGCTTCACGTGCGCGCTCACGTCGAAGATCTCGCCCGGTCCCGGCTGGATTTTCGTCGTCGGCGAACGCGGCGCCGCCTGCGTGAAGAGCTTCGAGTCCTCGAGCAGCGATACGAGCCGCCCGGCATTCGCCGATTCGCCGCGCAACGTGATCTCGCGCTGCGCATCCTTGCCGCGCATCGTGTGGACTTCGAGCTGCGTCAGCCACGTATCGTCGGGCAGGATGCGCGTGATGTCATCGAGCACCTGAAGCGTTCCTGGAAACGCGTATTTGCGTTCGAGCGCGAAGTTGTAGTCGCCGACGCGACGCTCGAGCTCGGTTCGAAGCGCGTCGGACACCGTCGCGCGCGAGCGCGCCAGCTCCACCTGCTGCACGAGATCGATCGCCTGCATGCGCTTTTGCCAGATCGGCAGGAACAGCGCAACGAGCACGCCGAGCGCGAGCAGCACCGAAAGCAGCACGACGTCCCAGCGCGTCCATGCGCGCTGCGACGAACGACGCTCGGGCGGCAGGAGGTTCAGCGCCGACGACGAAGCGACGGCAGGCGGTTCGACGCTGACGCCGACAACGCGCGCGCCGAAGCTTTCCGCCTGTCGCAACGCGGTGTCGACGATCGCGCGACGCGCCGCCGCGAGATCGACGCGTAGCGTGTTGCGCGCGCTGTCGCGATCGACGACCGCCGCGTCGAAATAGAGCTCGTCGGGCTTGAAGGGCGTGTGGCGGTCGAGGTCGTACGCGAGCGATTGCTGCAGATGGTCCTCGAGCACGAGCGGCAGCGTAAGCGTTTTGCGAAGCGAAGCGCGCGGCGAAAGCGCGACGATCACCTTCGGCACGGCGCCGCTTGCAACGGCAATCGGCGCGAGCGCGTTGCGTCCTGCCGATGCCACGACCTGCGGATCGCCGTCGAGATGAATGCGCGCCACCTCGCGCATCGCGAGCCGACCGTTCGTCTGCGCCGGACGCCACAGCGTCGCGGTACCCGCGTCGAATGCGAGCACCGGCCGCGCGCGGCGGCGCTCGAGCGCATTGCGAAGCTTCTCCGGCATCGCCGCTGCGAGCTCCCGTTTCCACCAGCGCCAGAACGGCGCGAGGCGGAGCCGCCGCACGAGGCTTTTGGCGTACGGCGAGCTTCTGAACGACGTGGAATCGGCGATGACGGCCATTACCGGTTATTCGATGCAAGGGACGGCGCGGCCGCCGAGCGTGACGGCTCGAGCCAGGCGAGGGCGATCAGCGGTCGCGTCGCGTCGGTCGAGGGACGCAGGACGGCTTCGCGGACGAAGGTTACACCATCGGGTAGCGTCGCCTGCGCACGAATGCGCCACACGCGCACGTCTCCACTGGTATAGGCCTGCGCCGGCGGAAACGGGGGCACCTGCAGATTGTTGGCGAGCGCGTTCGCGCGTTGCTGCAAATACGCGTCGACCATATCGCCGGTCGCGTTCGGCAATGCGAGCAGGACATCGCGGCTCGCGGTCTTGGGATTGATGCCCGCCTGATGCGAGTAGACGGTGATGAGCGGCGCGATGCGCTGGAAGACCGTTTGCGTCATTCCAAGGACGCGCGAAACCTCGAACACGGTCTCGAACGGCGCATTCGCGGGGACGTACTTGAGCCCCGCCGCCTGGTACTCGGGTGCTTCGGCACCGTTGGGACGGCGCAGGTCGTCGGGGTCGCGCCAGTCGCCGATCGCGTCGACGAGCGCCGTGGCGGATGCGTCGTCCATCCCGCCCACCGACATCAGCAGGCTCTTGATCAATGCGTCCGGCGCCGAGTTCATGTCGATGCGCGATGTTTCGTCGACCGCGGTCACGACGATCGACGCGTCGCCGTCAACCCATGCATGCGGCTGGCCGTCGTCCTTCCATGCGCCGGTGATCTGCGGGCGCATCAGTTCGAACGCCGTGCGTTCAACGGCGCCGTCGGCCAAGGCGCGTGCGCGGGCGAGCGACACGGCGTTACGCGCGGCGAGCGCCTCGCTTCGCATGCTGAACGCGAAGCCGCTTGCGAGCACCGTGAGGAGCACGGTGAGCCACAACGCCATGACTAACGCGATGCCCGATTGATCGCGCACGCCACGACCATGCGGAGTGCAACCACGAGCGGCGAAGGGCCGCCCCGAGCCGCGAGTTGCGCCCCCTCGGGGGGCAGCAGAGCGGCGAAGCTGCAGGCGTGGGGGGACCATTCTCACACGGCGGCGCAATGCTCGCGCGCGATGTCCCACGCGCGACAACCCGCCTCGGGCGATTCACGCGGCGACACGTATAGCGTTGGCCACGGCGCGCCCGACTTCGGCGTGACGTCGATGCGAATCATCGACGGCAGCCGCTGCGGATCGGTCCAGTGATCGCGCCACGTGGGCGCCACGCTTGGGCCGGCGTCTGCATCGCGTCCGAAATAGCCGATGCGAAGCGACGCGATGTTCTCGGCAAGCACCGAGCGATCGGCGTTCGCGAATTCGGGCAGTGCGCCCGCCGATAGATCGGGAATCATGCGTTCGAGCACGAGCGGCGAACGCGCGTCTTCGGTTCGCACGGCGAGCCGAAACAGCCAGATCCCGCCGCCGGCGACGCGCGTCGGCAACGGCGCCGCGTAACGCAACTCGTCGCTCGAGCCCGCGAAGACCAGCGGCCAGTCGACCATCTTGCGCATCCGAAGCGGATGCTGCGCTTCGAGGTTTGCTCGCAGGAACTGCTGGACGAGGCGCATCGTCGCCGAATCGGTGGCTTTCGTGGTGCCGGCATCGGTGCTGCGGCCGGCAAGCCGCACCGAGCCGAACAGGACGCCCGAGAGGATCGCTAGCAGCACGAGCGCGACGATGAGCTCCAGGAGCGTGAAGCCGCGATTCCCGGCGCTGATGTGCGTCATGCCCAAGATCTCATTGCACCATTCCCGACAAAGGGGATGAGCGCGCGTCGGCCTCGCAGCAATCGGACGGCGCCGTCCCCTTCGCGCCTCGGCTCGGCTTCGCCTCGCCCGCCGTCCTCATGCCGGGTTCCTCTGCCCGATCTTCAACGTCGATAGCGAGACGGTGCGGCTCTTGCCATCGTCGCCGGGAAACGACACGTCGACGCTGATTCTGAAAAGACGCGTCGGCATCGTTTGACTCGCGTTCTCGAGATCGGGATTGGCGTCGGGCGGAATGTAGGGCGTCACGGACGCGCGCCATGCGATCTTGCCGTCGGGCTCGACGCCCGCGTCGTTCGCTTCGCGAAGCGGCTGTGTCGACGCCTCGAGCTCGAGCCGGCTTTGCGCGACGAGCAGCGCACGCGTCCATTCGTCAGCGCCGGAAGCATTGCGAAGCGCGCCGCCCTCGAGCTGAAACAGCGCGGTGACGACGAGCGCGACGATGATGAATGCGACGAGCACCTCCAGCACGGAGAAGCCGCGCGAGCGTCGGGTCGCAACGAAGCGTGAGGCAAGCGCCCTAATCAAGGATCGCGACACGCCCGGTCAGCCAGTCGATGTCCACGTCGAACTTGCGCGTCCCCGCCGCCACGGTGATGCGGCCGCCGTTGCTGCCGCCGTCGGGGAAGAAACGGATAGCCCCTATGTTCTCGTTGACGAGGTCGTTCTGGGCGGTGAAGAGCTTGAGGTCGATCTTCGACGGCAGCGTATGCAACTGAGGATCATTGTCGACCTTGAAGCGCCGGCCCGCGACGTCGAGCCAGAGGAACGTCTCGCGGCGTTGCGAAACCGCTTCGCTTTGCGCGAGTCGCAGGCCCGCCGCAAGCTGGCGTGCCGATGCCCGCAATTCGCTGGTCGACACCGGCGCACCGAACATCGGCATCACGAACGCCGCGACGATCGCCATGATCGCGAGGACGATGAGGAGCTCGATGAGGGTGAGGCCGTTCGTCGAAAAGCGGGATGAGGGGTGAGGGGTGAGGGACGAGAGCGCCGTCGGCCGCATGCCTTCTCGATGCGACGCATCGCGAGATGCAGCGCCATGGCCACTCTCCTGCCTCACCCCTCACCCCTCGCCCCGGTTTCGAATTTCATCCCTCGCCCTGCTTTTCAGCCGTTACTGATCCCAATTCGTAATGTCCTTGTTCACGCCGTCCCCACCTTCGACGCCGTCCGCGCCGAGCGAGATGATGTCGTAAGCACCATGCGTTCCCGGCGACTGGTATTTGTATTCATGTCCCCACGGGTCCTTGGGCACGGTGGACTTCTTCCAGTACGGGCCGGCCCACGTCGTCATGCCGGGCGGCGCGGTAACGAGCGCCTGCAAGCCCTCCTGTGTCGTCGGATAGCGACCGTTTTCGAGCTTGAAGAGATCGAGCGTCTGGCCGATCTGATCGATCTCGATCTTCGCCGCCTTCGCCTTCGCCTGCTCGCTCTTGCCGAGATAGTTGCTGCCCACGATGCCGAGCACGACGCCGATCAGCGTCAGCACGACGAGGATTTCAATGAGCGTCATGCCGCGCTGACGCGGCTCGCGACGCACGCGCGAATCACCGATAGCGTTCATCATCGTTTCCCAGGACCCGAAGCGGCATCGTCTCGCACCGCCCGTCCGCAAAGTAGCGTGATTAGAGAAGAAATCAGACGACCAGTTCGCTCATGCCCATCACGCCGAGCAGGATCGAGAACACGATGCCGCCGACGAGCACGGCGAGCCCGAGGATCAGCACCGGCTCGAGCACCGCGAGAAAGCGCTTGATCGCCGTCGCGACCTCGCGATCGTAAACGTCCGCGACGCGCGAGAGCATTTCCTCGAGGCGCCCGCTTTCCTCGCCGACCAGAATCATCTGCGTCGCGAGCCGCGGGTAAAGGCCCGTCTCCGCCATCGGCCGTCCGAAACCCTTGCCTTCGCGAAGCTTCGAGATCACGCCGTCGAAGCCGCTCGCGAGCACCACATTGCCCATCGTCTCCTTGACGATCGAAAGTCCGCCGAGCAGCGTGACGCCGTTCGCGAGCAACGTTGCAAGCGTACGCGCGAAGCGAGCGATCTCCACCTTCGCGATCAGATCGCCGAGAAGCGGCATGCGCAAGAGCCGCGCATCGCGCGCGCGCCGCACTTCCGGAATCCGTCCGCGTCGCCGGAACCACGCGACGGCGAGCATTGCACCGGGAATGATCGCCCACCACCAGTTGCGAATGAACGTGCCGACGGTGATCACCACCTGCGTTGGGATCGGCAGCGCCTTGCCCGCCTGCGCGAACGTCGTCTGAAACTGCGGCACCACGTAGACGAGTAGGATCATGATCGACGCCACCGCGACGAAGATCAGGATCGTCGGGTAGATCAGCGCCGAGCGCACCGAGTCGCGCAGCTCCTTGTTGCGCTCCATCGTCTCGGCGAGCCGAGCGAGAACCGTGCCGAGCGCGCCGCCTGCTTCGCCGGCGCGAACGATGTTCACGTAGAAGCGCGAGAAGACATCGCGCCGCGCATCGAGCGCCTGCGACAGCGACTTGCCGCCGCGCACCTGATCGCGAATGTTCTGCAGCATGACAGCGACCGGCATCGAGGTCGCCAGCGTGATCAGGAGCTCGAGCGAGCGATCGAGCGTCAGGCCTGCGCGAAGCAGCGTCGCGAGATCGCGCGTCAGGTTCAGCACGTTGTCGCGGGTGACGCGCTTCGGCGCGAAAATGCTCTGCCGCGGTGGCCGCGCAACGCTCGCCGACACGACGTCGCCGCGCAGCGACTGCGCGATCTGCATCGGCAAAAGCCCCTGGTCGCGCAGCCGATCGACGATCTCGGATTCGTTCGCGGCTTCGAGCTCGCCGCTCGACACTTCGCCTGCGGCAGTGACGGCTCGGTAGCTATAGAGCGGCATCGGCGTCGGTCTTCGTCGCGATCAGTCCTCGCGCGTGGCGCGAAGCACTTCCTCGAACGTCGTGATGCCCTTGACCGCCTTGCGCAACCCGTCTTCGTACATCGTGATCATGCCGTCCTTGATGGCTTCGACGCGAAGATCGGCGGCGTTCGCATGCTTCATGACGAGGCTTCTTATCGCGTCGGTCATCGGCATGATCTCGGTGATGCAGATGCGCCCGACGTAGCCGGTCTTCGCGCAATTCGCGCAACCCTTCGCGTGCCAGAGCGTGATCTCGCGATCCTGGGAGAAACGGCTAAGCTTCATCTGCTCGACGAGCTCGGGGAGTGCCGTGTACGGCTCCTTGCAGTCCGGGCAAAGCTTTCGCACGAGCCGCTGCGCGAGGATGCCGATGACCGTCGACGTCAGCAGGTAATCCTCGACGCCCATGTCGAGCAGACGGTTCACGGTCGATGGCGCGTCGTTGGTGTGCACGGTCGACAGTACGAGGTGGCCGGTCAACGCCGACTGCACGGCGATCTGCGCGGTCTCGAGGTCGCGGATCTCGCCGATCATGATGATGTCCGGGTCCTGCCGCACGATCGAGCGCAGCGCGTTCGCGAACGTCAAATCGATCTGCGGCTTGACCTGGATCTGGTTGATGCCGCCCATCTGGTACTCGACCGGATCCTCGACCGTGAGAATCTTCACATCGGGCTGATTCAGGCGATCGAGCGCGGTGTAGAGCGTTGTCGTCTTGCCGGAGCCCGTTGGTCCGGTGACGAGAAGAATGCCGTGCGGCTGCAACAGCACGTCGAGGAACACCTTGAGCGCATCGTCCTCGAAGCCGAGCTTCGCGAAGTCGAGCGCGACGCCACCCTTGTCGAGGATCCGCATCACGACCGACTCGCCGTGCATCGTCGGCACGGTGGAGACGCGCAAATCGATCTCCTTGCCCTGTACGCGCAGGCGGATGCGTCCGTCCTGCGGCAGCCGTCGCTCCGCGATGTCAAGGTTCGCCATGATCTTCACGCGCGAGATCACGGCGGCGGAAAGCCTGCGCGGCGGCGATTCGACCTCGTGCAGCACGCCGTCGATGCGATAGCGGACGATCAGCCGATTCTCGAATGGCTCGATATGAATGTCCGAGGCGCGCATCTCGAGCGCGTTGGTGATGAGCAGCGACACGAGGCGAATCACCGGCGCCTCGGACGCGAGGTCCTTCAATTGCTGGACGTCCGCGTCGAACGATAATTCGTCGGGGCGCGTCTCGACGTCGCCGATCAATTGGCCGACCGCCGAGCGACCCGCGCCATAGAGGCGCTCGAGCGCGGCTTCGAGATCGGTCGGAATCGCGACCATCGGTCGCACAGCGCGACCAGTCACCATCTCGAACGCGCTGATCGTGTATGCGTCGGTCGGATCGGCCATCGCGAGCGTCAATTCCGATTCGTCCTCGCGCACTGGCAATGCGCGCGATTCGCGGAGAAAACGCGCGGAGACGCGTTCTTCGAGAATCGGGAATTCGGGATAACCGGCGGTGTCGACGAGCGGCAGCGCAAGTTGCGAGGCGAGCGCTTCGGCGACGTCACGTTGCGCACAAAGACCCAGCGTCACCAGGAGCGAGCCAAGCTTTTCGCCCGATTCGGTTTGCAGCCGCAGCGCGCGCTCGAGATTCGCCTGGTCGAGCTTGCCGCGCTCGATCAGGATTTCGCCGAGGCGTTTGCGGACGGGACGATCCATGTCAGGTGACAGGTATCAGAGGTCAGGGATCAGAAAAAGCGCGGCTAAGCGTCGGTCACCGAGGTGGCAAGGGCGGGCATCATAGCACGATGTCATACGGTAATCGCGGAAAAAGCCTTGCTGGGCAAGGGCTTGCAAACTGGTGCCAGAGATGTATTTCCACGATGCGGAAATACATCTCTGGCACCAATTTCAGCCAAGCGCCGCGAACGCCTTCTCCGCCACAGCGATCGTCGCATCGATTTCAGCATCGCCATGCGCGGCCGACACGAATCCGGCTTCGTACGCCGATGGTGCGAGATAGATGCCGGCATCGAGCATCAGATGGAAGAAGCGGCGAAAACGTTCGGTGTCGCATGCCATCACGCCGGCATACGAAGCCGGTATCGAAGGCGAGAAGTAGATGCCGAACATCCCGCCGATCGATTGCGCGGAGAACGGCACGCCGTAGCGCTTCGCGGCGGCGATCAGACCGTCGGTCAGCGAACGCGTTTTGCGTTCGAGCCCTTCATAGAAGCCAGGCGCCTGCGTGAGCTCGAGCGTCGCGAGTCCCGCCGCAACGGCAACGGGATTGCCGGATAACGTTCCCGCCTGGTAGACGGGACCGAGCGGCGCGATCTTCTCCATGATCTCGCGCCGGCCGCCGAACGCGCCGACCGGCATTCCGCCCCCGATCACCTTCCCGAGCGTCGTCAGATCGGGCATCACGCCAAAGCGTGCCTGTGCGCCGCCCGCATGCACGCGAAAACCGGTCATCACCTCGTCGAATATCAGCACGATGCCGTGCCGATCGCAAAGCGAGCGAAGGCCTTCGAGAAAAGCGTCCGCTGCCAGCACGAGGTTCATGTTGCCCGCGACGGGCTCGACGATGATCGCCGCAATCACATGACCGTCTTCGGTCAGGCGCGCCTCGACCGCCGCGAGATCGTTGTACGGCAGCACGATCGTTTCGTTCGCGATCGCTTCCGGCACGCCCGCCGACGACGGCTGGCCGAACGTCAGCGCACCCGAACCTGCCTTGACGAGCAGGCTGTCGCCATGGCCGTGATAGCACCCTTCGAACTTGACGACCTTGGAGCGGCCGGTGAAACCACGCGCAAGCCGCAGCGCCGACATCGTCGCCTCGGTGCCCGACGACACCAGGCGAACGAGCTCGAGGCCTGGCATGCGCGCGATCAGCGCCTCGGCCAGTTCGATTTCGGCTTGCGTCGGCGCGCCGAACGAGAGTCCGTTGACGGCGGCGCGTTGCACGGCATCGACGACGGCCGGGTGCGCATGGCCGACGATTGCGGATCCCCACGATCCGACGTAGTCGATGTAGCGCGTGCCGTCGGCGTCGAACACGTACGGGCCTTCGCCGCGCACGATGAAGCGCGGCGTGCCGCCGACCGAACGGAATGCGCGCACCGGCGAATTGACGCCCGCGGGAATCGATCGCTGCGCGCGCTCGAAGAGCTCGTCGTTTCGGCTCGATGGCATCGTCATTGCGGAAAAAGTGCCGCGATCGCCGCGGCGGATCGCTTCACCTGCGAAATATCCTCGTGCGCGAACAGGTCGCTGATGACCGCGACCGCGCTTGCGCCGGCGTCGACCAGCATCTTCGCGTTCGCGCTGGTGATGCCGCCGATCGCGACCAGCGGCACGCGAAGCGCGCGACCGCGGTGCAACAGCTCGACGTTCGCGCGGCACGCGCCGGGCTTGACGCTCGACGCGAAGAAGCTTCCGAAGGCGACGTAATCGGCACCCATCGACACCGCATGACACGCGCGCTGGAAATCGTCGTAGCACGAAACGCCGACGATGCGGTCGTCGCCGACGATCGCGCGCGCCTGCGCGATGTCGCCATCATCGGCGCCGACATGCACGCCATCGGCAGCGACCTCGTGCGCGAGCTTCGGATCGTCGTTGACGATGAAGAGTGCATCGTGGTCCTTGCATGCTTTGGCCAGCGCCTGCGCCTGGCTGCGTCGCACCTGGGGCGACGAGGTCTTGTTCCGATACTGCACGATCGCCGCGCCGCCCTCGATGGCGGCCGCGACCTTGGCAACGAGCGCGTCCGTGTCGTCGCTGTCGGGAGTCACTGCATAGAGGCCGCGAACGCGCGACGCGGCGCTAGTGCGTCCCGGGCACATCCACTCGGCGCGTTTCGATCGCATCCTGCGGCACGGCGTCCGCCGGCTCGCCGGTCCGCGTTTCGAGCTCTTCGCGCGCCCAGAACAGCCGGTCGGGCAAATGCTGCCCCATGCCAGGCCGATACGCTTTTTCGAGCGCATGCCACGTGTAATCCTGCGCCTCGCGTACCGCGTCGGGCAGGTCCATTCCGTTCGCGAGCATCGCCGCGATCGCCGAGGCCAAAGTGCAACCCGAGCCATGATACGTATAGGGTAGCCGCGGCCACGTATCGGTGCGCACGACGCCGTTTTTGCCATACAACGTATTGACGACCTGCGGCGTCGCTTCGTGCGTGCCCGTGACGAGCACGTATTCGCTGCCCGCTTCGACGAGCTTCGCCGCGCACGCGGCAAGCGACGGCTCGTCCTCGTCGTCGATGTCGGCTAGCCTTCGGGCCTCCATGCTGTTCGGCGTCAGGATCGTCGTCTGGGGCAACAGAAGCTCCCGCATCGCGCGCGTCATCTCCTCGGTCGCGAGCTCGTCGCCGCGTCCCGAGGCAAGCACGGGGTCGAGCACGAGCGGGACGTCGGGATAGTCCGAAACGATCTCGGCGATCGCGGCGATGTTCTCGACGCTTCCGAGCACGCCGATCTTGAACGCGTCGACCGGCATGTCCTCGAGGAGCGCGCGCGCCTGATCCGCGACCCAATCGGCATCGATGGCGAGCATCGCCTCGACGCCGATCGTGTCCTGCACGGTCAACGCCGTGATTACCGACAGCGGATGGCAACCCATGCTCGAAAGGGTCAGCAGGTCGGCTTGCACCCCGGCGCCGCCGCACGGGTCGGATGCCGCGAAAGCCAGAACGATCGGCGGAAGAGCGGGATCGGAATCGTGGCGCATCGGAAGCGCCGTCGCATTGTCAGCACGGCGCGCACGGGGCAGGGATTGCTACACTTCGATTCTACTCCATGACATCCGTTTGCCGATTCGCGCACGCGGGCACTTAGGCCGTCAGCGAGCGTCCCGCCGATGAAGAAATACATGTGCCTGATCTGCGGCTGGATTTACGACGAGGAACAGGGCTCGCCCGAGGACGGCATTCCGCCGGGAACGCGCTGGGAGGACGTGCCGCCGAACTGGACCTGTCCCGAATGCGGCGCACGCAAGGAAGACTTCGAGATGGTGGAGTTCTGACTGGAAGGAAACCTGGCAATGCGCATCCTGCACACGATGCTTCGCGTAGGCGACCTCGATCGCTCGATCGATTTTTACACGAACGTTCTCGGCATGAAGTTGCTGCGCAAGACCGACCGACCCGACCAGAAATACACGCTGGCGTTCGTCGGTTACGGCGACGAGCGCGAGCATGCGGTGCTCGAGCTCACCTATAACTACGACGTGCCGAGTTACGACATCGGTACCGCGTACGGGCACATCGCGATCAGTGTGCCGGATGCGGCGGCCGCCTGCGCCGCGGTGCGCGCGAAGGGCGGCAACGTCACGCGCGACGCGGGACCGGTGAAAGGCGGCACGACCGTAATCGCGTTCGTGCAGGATCCGGACGGCTACAAGATCGAGCTGATCGAGAGAGCGTGAAGAAGCCTCACGCGGCGCAGCGCCGCGACGACGTCGTTTCGTTGTAGGCGCGCTCGAGCAGCGCCTCGAAATCGGCGGCGTACGCCGCGGTATCCCACAACGGCGATTTCGCCCGCGTTCGGTCGAGATGCGCGGCGCATTGGCGCAACTCGTCCGGACGCGCGAGCAACGCATGCAATCGGCCGCCGTATTCGTCGACGTCCTTCGCGACGAGATCGGAAAGTCCGGCCGCGGTGACGAGGCTCGCGCCGACGCGGCCGGCGAACCGCCCTCCGCGACACGTCAAAAGCGGCACGCCGGCCCACAGCGCGTCAGCGCCGGTCGTGTGCGATCCGACCGGCAGCGTATCGAGCGCGAGATCCGCGCAACGAAGCCGCGCAACGTGCGCGGAGTGATCGAGCCGCTCGGCGAAGATCAGACGCCTTGGTGCAACGCCGCGCTCGGCCGCTGCGACGCGAAGGTTCGCCTGCACGCGCGGGTGGCTCGCGAAAAGCCAGAGCACCGCGTTCCGATGCGCGCGGAGTGCTTCCATCCAGACGGCGAAGAACTGCGGTCCGAGCTTGTAGGTCTGGTTGAGGCAGGCCAGCACGAGCGCGTCTTCGGGCAGCGCGTGATCGGAGCGCGGCGGTTTCGGCGGCAACGCGCGTGCGCCGTCACCGACCAGGTAGCAGCGCGGAAGTCGAAACACACGCTCGTGATGGAACGCGTCCTCGCACGCGGGCGCGACGATGTCGTCAGCGACGATGCCGTCGATCGCGTCGTAGCCGAGCGTTCCGGGATACGCCAGGTAGTGGAGTTGCACGCTCGCCGGCCGTTGCGCGAGCGCGCCGAGCCTTCCGCCGCGCGTGTGGCCGTTGCATTCGAGCAGAACGTCGATCCGCGCATCGCGAATCGCCTGCGCTACGTCGTTGTCGCCGGCGAAGCCGAGATCGCGCCAGTGGTCGAACGCCGAGACGATGCGGCGGCGAAGCAGCGAATCGCAGCCCTTGCCGTAGCCGAAGCCAAAGACTTCGACGCGATGCCGGTCGTGCGCTTCGATCAAACCGACGATCAGTCGTCCGGTCGCGTGATCGCGCAGGTCGCGCGACAGGTAACCGATCCGCAGGCGCTCGCCTCTCGCATGGACGACTGCCGGCGCAGCCATCGGCGGCAACGTTTCTCGCGACCAGCATCGTGCGACCTCGAGCGCCTGCGCGGGCGCGATCGGCAGCGAAAACGCGACGAACGGGGAGAGGCGCGGGTCGGCGCGCGGATCCTCGAGCGCTGCGGCGAGCTGCGCTTCGATCGTTTCGAGGCGACTCCAGTCGCACAGGTAGCGACGTGCCATCGCGAGATCGCCGAGCGCTGGAGTGAGCCCGGGCCGCGCCTCGACTGCGCGCTCGAGCACTTCGGCGGCGCGCTCGTAATCGTCGCGCATCAGCAGAACGAGCCCGAGATTCGCGAAGGCCTCGGCGTTGGTCGCGCCGTCGGCGATCACCGACTCGAGGCACGCCTGCGCTTCGCGCGCGCGCCCCATGTCGAGCAGCGTCGCCCCGAGCCCGATGCGCGCCGGCGCATCGTCGGGGTCCGCGGCGATCGCCGCCTCGAACGCGCGACATGCATCCGCCGGCCGACCCGCTGCCTTCAACGCTTCGCCGAGCAGTCGCAGTAGCGTCGGATCGTGCGGCGCGACCGCAAATCCGTCGTGACAATGCGCCTCCGCCGCGCGCCAGTCGCTGGCCTGCAGCGCGATCCATGCGGCGGCCGCAAACACGCCCGAATCCGTCGGAGCGAGCGAACGCGCGCGCTGCAGCGCACCGCTCGCCTCGGCGAAACGACGGGTACCGGCCAGCGCCTGCGCGAGGCCGCACCACGGTGCGGCGCGATCGTCGGCCTGTTTCAGCGCGGTGCGAAAGTGGCTCTCGGCGCCGACGAAATCGCCTGTGGCGAGCGCAACGTCGCCCGCGCCGAGCAGCGCGGGCAGATGCGTACCGCATTCGGCGAGCGCGCGTGCGTACGCCGCGGCCGCGGCGACCAGATTGCGCGCGTCCGTTTCGACGCGCCCAAGCTCCACCCAGATGTCCGGCGTCGCGAGCCGCATCGATTTCGCCGACGCGGCGGCGCGGTGTATCAGCTCGCGCGCCGCTTCGCGCTCATGCGCCGCGCGCATCTGCCCCGCGATCGCGAGCAGCGCGCCCGGCTGCTCGGGAATCGCGGCGAGGATGTCGTCGTAGATGGCGCGCGCGCCCTGTCGATCGCCGCGTCGCTCGGCTGCCGCGGCGCGCGCAAACGCGTCGGTCAGCGTCATCAACGCCACTGCCTCAGCCCCCGTCGAGCAGCACTCGCAGATCGTGCGCGAAAACGTCCGCGCCCTGCCCGTTGGAAACGAACAGCCGCAATCGCCCCTTCGTATCGAACACGTAGCTCCCGGCGGAGTGATCCATCGTGTAGCTGCCCGGCGTCGGACCCGGCACCTTCTGATAGATCACCTTGAACTCCTTGGCGGTTCTCGCCGTCGCGTCCGCATCGCCATAGAGACCCAGGAAGCGCGGATCGAACGCCGGCAAGTACTCGCGCAGGAGCGCGGGCGTGTCGCGCTCGGGATCGATCGTGATGAAAAGCACCTGGACGCGATCGGCGTCGCTGCCAAGCTTCTTCATCGCGGCGGCCAGCGTGGCGAGCGTCGTCGGGCACACGTCCGGACATTGTGTGTAGCCGAAGAAGACCACCACGGCTTTGCCGCGGAAATCGGCGAGCGTGCGCGTCTTTCCGCTCGGGTCCTTGAGCGCGAAATCGTGGCCGAACGACGAGCCGGTTACATCGGAGGACTCGAACGTCGGCGCGCGAGCGCCGCAACTGGCGAGCAGCAGCAACGCCACGATAGCGCCGATCAATGCGCGCAACGGAATCAACGCAACTGCTGCCAGTAGTGATCGATCAGAAGCGCCGCGAAGAGCGCGGCGAGATATACGATCGAGAAGCGGAACATCGCTCGCGCGAGTCGATCGCTGTAGCGACGGTGAAGCCTGATCCCGTAGCCGGTGAAGACGCCGCCGAGCGCGATGGCGGCCGCGAGATACGGCAGGCCGCTCATGCGAACCGCGTAGGGCATCAGCGTCACACCCGTCAGCACGATCGTGTAAAGGACGATCATCACCTGCGTATAGCGGACGCCGTGGGTCACCGGCAGCATCGGCAGCTTCGCGTTCGCGTAGTCGTCGCGGCGATAGAGCGCGAGCGACCAGAAATGCGGCGGCGTCCACACGAAGATGATCAAAAAGAGAAGCAGCGCTTCCGGCGGCACCTGGCCGGTGACCGCGGCCCAGCCGAGCACCGGCGGCATAGCGCCCGACGCGCCGCCGATGACGATGTTTTGCGGCGTCGCGGGTTTCAGCAGCACCGTGTAGATGACCGCGTAGCCGACGAACGTTGCGAGCGTAAGCCACATCGTCAGCGGATTCACGAACTCGCCGAGCAACCACAGCCCGATCGAGCCGACAGCGAGCGCGAAGAGCAGCGTTTGGCGCGACGTGAGCTCGCCGCGCGGAAGCGGACGCCAGCGCGTGCGGCGCATCAGCTTGTCGACGTTCTGCTCGACGAGGCAGTTGATCGCGGCGGCCGCGCCGGCGACGAGCGCAATGCCGAGCGTTGCGAACAGCACGCGCGAAGCCGGCGGAATGCCCGGCACCGCGAGAAACATGCCGATGACCGCGGTGAAGACGATCAGCGACACGACGCGCGGCTTCGTGAGCGCGAGGAAGCGTCGGGCGCGCGATTCGGCGAGCGCGAGGGTGCTCAAGGGAGGAAGACCTTCAAAGTTCGCAATTTTACAGGGGACGGATGGCGCCCCCACGCTTGCCGCTTCGCGGCTACGCTGCCCCCAGAGGGGGAGCAATTCGCGTCTCGGGGCGGCCCTTTGCCGCTCATGAGCTCATCCAACGCTCGACGCGCGAAGCACGCGCCCCAAGTCCTTCGCCATCGCCTTGATGTCAGGCTTCGACGGCCAGGCGAGCACGAAGTTGCCGAGTGGGTCGACGAGATAGATGCGATCCGCTCCACGCGGCAACGCAGGCGGCTTGCCAAGTTGCACGACGACCAGGTCGGGATGCTGCGCGAGCAGATCGTTCGCGGGCGTCGCATTGCCGCCGACGAGCAGCACGCGTACGACCCGCTCGCGCTCGGCGTTCTGGATCGTGCGCGCCTGCCGCGACGCATAAAGCGCGTCGGCGCATCGTCCCGTGCACCGCGCGCCGGCGTCGTAGAGCACGATCCAGCGGCCGCGCAGATCGGCGACATCGAACGATGCACCGTCGAGCCGCGTGCCGTCGATCGCCGGCACCGTTCCCTGCAGAAGCTCGCCGTAATTGACCCGCGCATCGCGCGGAAACACGTAGTACGCGAGAGCCGCAAGCACGACCGGCGCGAGCGCGATCGCGACCATCAGCGCGATGATCCGCTTGGCGCGCGCGCTGGTCCGGTGAATCGAAACGGCGTTATCGAGGGGCACGTGCGCGCAGTCGCAATCGCGGACGGAACGTAAACCACGCCCAGAGGCCGGCGGCCATCGCAGCGAACGTGTACCACTGGACCATGTAGCTCACGTGGCGTTCGATGCCGGTGTCGGGCAGCGGAAAGTCATGCACGAGGCCGTCCGACGTGCGCGAATCGGTCGCCTCGATAACGATCGGCAATACGTCGAGACCGCTCGCCTTCGCGAAGCGCTGCGGGTCGAGATGCTCCCAGACGATGCCGGACGGTGCGCTGCCGTTGCCGAGCTCGAAGTAGCGGCTCGGCGGGATGTCGATGCGGCCGCGCACGTCGACCGGCCCCGTCGGCGGCGGCGCGCTCGGAAGGTTCGCGCGACTTCCGTGAAGCGGCACAAACCCCCGATCGACGAGCACGGCACGCCCGTCGGCAAGCTGAAGCGGCGTGACGACGTCGAAGCCGACCTTGCCGTCGTGCACCTTGTTGTCGATCAGGATCTGTCGCCCCGCGTCGTATTCGCCGGTCGCGACCACGGACCGGAAGCGCCATGCGGTCCAATCCTGCGTGTCGGTTGGCAACGCCACCGGCGCCATCGCTGCCGCACGCGCGATCGCGTCGCGAAGGGCTTCCTTTTCGAGCATGCGCCGGTGTTGCCAGTTGCCGGCCATCACGCAAAGCACGACGGTGACGAGCGCCGCGAGCGTCGGCAACCAGCGCGGGCGGCGCGTGCCGCTCGGATTCACTGCGATTTTCAAGTGCTACACTGCAACGCGGACCGCGGACGCCATGAGAGCCATCGTCATCGTCGCGTTGATCGCGGTCGTCACCGCGCTGTTCACGGCGCTCGTGTTTCTCTACCGCGACAAGGGTCGCGGCAATCGCGTGGTCATCGCGCTCGCGGTGCGCGTCGTCCTTTCGATGGCGCTGATCGCGTTCCTGGTCTTCTCGTGGTGGATGGGTTGGATCGTGCCAGGGCGCCTGTAGCTTCGTGCCAACGCTACGCGAGCCAGTACACCAGCACGAACAGCAGCAGCCACACGACGTCGACGAAGTGCCAGTACCACGCCGCGGCCTCGAACGCGAAATGGTGCTCGGCGTCGAAATGCCCGCGAAACACGCGAATCAGCATCACGGTGAGCATCGTCGCGCCGATCGTCACGTGAAAGCCGTGGAAGCCGGTCAGCATGAAGAACGTCGAGCCGTAAACGCCCGTCGACAGC
Source organism: Casimicrobiaceae bacterium (assembly GCA_035252665.1). Lineage (GTDB taxonomy): Bacteria > Pseudomonadota > Gammaproteobacteria > Burkholderiales > Casimicrobiaceae > VBCG01. Next base: position 16,954 of record DATFCW010000068.1, read on the forward strand.
TTCAGGTTGAACTCGGTGTACGCGTGGTGATACTCGTAGCCTTGCAGGCAAACGAACGAGAAGCCGAGTAGGATCGTCACGAGCAGCCAGAACTTGAGCGCGCCTCGGTGGCCTGCTTTGAGCGCATGGTGGGCGATCGTCAGCGTCCCGCCCGAGCTCACGAGGATGATCGTGTTGAGAAGCGGAATCCCCATCGCCGCCATCGGCGTGAATGCCTGCTTGATGTACGGGCCGTCGGTCGGCCACTGCGCGGCGTATCCGGGCCAAAGCAGGCGACCGGTCATCGATCCGCCGAGATCCGGCACCGAGATGGTGCGCACGAAGAAGAGCGCGCCGAAGAACGCCGCGAAGAACATCACCTCGCTGAAGATGAACCAGCTCATCCCCCAGCGGAACGACGTGTCGACCTTCTTGTTGTAGAGCCGGTGCTCGGATTCGTCGATGACCCGGCCGAACCAGCCGAAGAACATGTAGATGAGAACGCACGCGCCGACGAGCACCAGCCACGGACCGGGCGCATAGCCGTTGAACCAGAACGCGGCGCCGGTTCCCATCAGGAACAGCGCGAACGGACCGAAGATCGGCCAGCCCGACGGTTGCGGTATGAAGTAGTAGGGCTTGGCGCCCGAGGCGGTGCTCATCGCGGTGGCTCCGGCGGGGTCAGAGACGACTTTCCTTGCTTTTCAGGAAAGTCGTCTCTGACCCCATAATGGTTTCGTCTGACCCCAAGTTGGTTTCGTCTCTGACCCCAAATCGGTTCTCACGACGCCGGCGACCGATCCGCGCCCTCGACCTCGAAGAACGTGTACGAAAGCGTGATCGTCGAGATGTCCTTCGGAAGCTTGGGATCGACGACGAACACGACCGGCATGTCGCGCTTCTCCCGCGGCGCGAGCGTCTGCTTCGAGAAGCAGAAGCAATCGATCTTCTTGAAATAGAGCGCGGCCTGCCGCGGCCCGTAGCTCGGAATCGCCTGGCCGGTGATCGGATGGTCGGTCAGGTTGACGACCTCGAACATCGCCTGCGTCACGGCACCCGGATGAACATTGGTCGATAGCTCGAGTGCGCGAAACTGCCACGGAAGATTGCGCAGGTTCGTGTCGAATTCGACGCGCACGGTGCGCGACTGATCGACCTGGGTATTGGCAACCGCATCGGCCCGGTCGATATTGCGAAGCCCGGTCACCTCGCAGATCTTTTCGTAGAACGGCACGAGCAGATAGCCGAAGCCGAACATCGCCACCACGATCACGCCGAGCTTGACGACGAGCACGCGATTGTCGCGCGCCGTCCTGACGCGCCGAGCGCCGCCGGTTTTCAATGAGCGCCCGGTATCGCTCACTTGATCAGATGCCTGCCGATCGCGACGACGAGATAGAGCAGCACCGCACCGCCAACGACGCCGATCGAGACGACCGGGTCGTCGATGAATCGCGACACGATGATGCCGAAGAAGAACAGCAAGACGATCGCGAGCAGCAGGATCGCCGTCTTGCGGTTCGCCCTCCGCTGCCGCGCGTTGATCGGCATCGGTTGCGACGTTGCGATCGTGTTCGATTCCGGCATGGGGGCGGTCCTACTTCACCACGGGCGGCGTTTCGAACGAGTGGTACGGCGCCGGCGAGGGAAGCGTCCACTCGAGCGTCGTCGCACCCTCCCACGGCTTCGCGGGCGCCGGCGCGCCGCCGCGGATGCATTTCACGACCGCGGCCAGGAACAGCAACTGCGACAGCCCGAAGCCGAATGCGCCGATCGTCGACACCATGTTCCAGTCGGTGAACTGCTGCGCGTAATCGGGCACGCGCCGCGGCATGCCTGCGAGGCCGAGGAAGTGCATCGGGAAGAACGCGACATTGAAGAAGATGAACGATCCCCAGAAGTGCCAGTCGGCGAGCTTCTCGTCGTACATGTGGCCGGTCCACTTCGGCAGCCAGTAGTACGTTCCGCCGAAGAACGCGAAGAGCGTTCCCGCGACCATCACGTAGTGGAAGTGCGCGACGACGTAGTAGGTGTCCTGGAATTGCACGTCGATCGGCTGAATTGCCAGGATCAGGCCGGTGAAGCCGCCGATCACGAACAGGAACAGGAAGCCGAGCGCGAAGAGCATCGGCGCCTCCAGCGTGATCGAGCCCTTCCACATCGTCGCGAGCCAGTTGAACACCTTCACGCCCGTCGGCACGGCGATCAGCATCGTCGCGTACATGTAGAAGAGGATGCTCGCCGTCGGCAGCCCGGTCGTGAACATGTGATGCGCCCAGACCAGGAACGACAGGACGGCGATCGCCGCCAGCGCGTAGACCATCGACGCGTAGCCGAACAGCGGCTTGCGCGAGAACGACGGAATGATTTCCGAGATGATCCCGAACGCCGGCAGGATGATGATGTACACCTCGGGGTGACCGAAGAACCAGAAGATGTGCTGAAACAGGACGGGATCGCCGCCGCCCGCCGCGTTGAAGAACGACGTGCCGAAATGGCGATCGGTCAGGAGCATCGTGACCGCGCCGGCCAGCACCGGCATCACGGCGATCAGCAGGTACGCGGTGATGAGCCACGCCCAGCAGAAGAGCGGCATCTTCATGAGCGTCATGCCGGGCGCGCGCAGGTTCAGGATCGTCGTGATGATGTTGATCGACCCCATGATCGACGACGCGCCCATGATGTGGATCGCGAAGATCGTCAGGTCCATCCCGAGACCCTGCTCGACCGTCAGCGGCGGATAGAGCGTCCATCCACTCTCGGTCGCGCCGCCGGGAACGGCCAGCGACATGAGCAGCATCAGCGCGGCAGGGGGCAAGAGCCAGAAGCTCAGGTTGTTCATCCGCGCGAAGGCCATGTCCGGCGCGCCGATCTGCATCGGGATCAGCCAGTTCGCGAAGCCGACCGCGCCTGGCATCAACGCGCCGAAGATCATGATGAGCCCGTGCAGCGACGTCATCTGATTGAAGAACTCGGGCGTGACGATCTGCATGCCCGGCTGGAACAGCTCGCTTCGAATCGTGAGGGCCATCATGCCGCCCACGAGGAACATCGTGAACGAGAACCACAGGTACAGCGTGCCGATGTCCTTGTGATTGGTCGTGGTGACCCAGCGCATCAGGCCTTTCGGGTGATGTGCGTGCTCGCCGTGGGGAACGCCGCCGACGACGACGTCGTGGGGAATGCTCGACATTACGTACTCCTTGGCGTTATTTCCGCTCCGCCTTCACCGCCGACGGCTGCACCACGTTCTCGCTGGCCTTGTTGCCCCAGCTGTTGCGCGTATAGGTGATCACCGACGCGATGTCGACGTCGGAGAGCTGCGCCCACGAAGGCATCTTGCCGCCGGTCGGCGCCTTCTGCACGACGCCGTTGGTCTGCCCGTTCAGCACGACGTCGATCTGGTGTTGCTCGGGACCCAGCACGACCTTGTCGCCGACGAGCGCCGGCGCGCCGATCGCCGTGTTGCCCGTGCCGTTCATCTGATGGCATGCGGCGCAGTTGCTATCGAACACTTTCTGCCCGTGGGCCATCAGCGCCGCGAGATCCCACACCTTGTTCGGATTTTCGGATGCGGCCGCGAGCTTCTGCTTCTGATCGGCAACCCACTTCGCGTAGTCGTCCTTCGACTTCACTTCGACGACCACCGGCATGAAGCCGTGCTCCTTGCCGCAAAGCTCCGAGCATTGACCGCGATAGATGCCGACCTCGTCGGCGCGAAACCACGTGTCACGGACGAAGCCGGGAATCGCGTCCTGCTTGAGTCCGAACGCCGGCACCGACCACGAATGGATGACGTCGTTCGCCGTGACGAGCACGCGGATCTTCTCGCCTTGCGGCACGACGAGCGGGTTGTCGACCTCGAGCAGGTAGTGCTCGTCCTTCGGCGCGCGACCTTCGATCTGGTCGAGCGACGTCGTCAACGTCGAGTAGAAGCCGAATCCTTCCTGCGGGTAGTCGTAGTGCCACTTCCACTGGTAGCCCGTCACCTTGATCGTCATGTCCGACGCGCCGGTGTCGTGCATGTTGAGGATCGCCTTCGTGGCGGGCCATGCCATCAGCATCAGGATGCAGAACGGGATGATCGTCCAGATGACCTCGACCGCGGTGTTCTCGTGGAACTGCACCGCCTGGTGGCCGACCGACTTGCGATGGCGCCAGAGCGAATAGAACATCGTGCCGAACACGCCGATGAAGATCGCGACGCAGATCCAGAAGATCAGGTCGTGCAGCGTGATGATCTCGCGCGCGACGGACGTGACGGGCGTCTGGAAGTACCAAGGCGGCACTGCGAGCGCCATGCCCGGCAATAGCATCGCTGCGAAAGCCGCGGCGGAGAGTCGCCGCGCGAGCACCCAACGTTTACCCACCATGCCGTTCCTCTTCATGACGCAGTCCCGCCACGTCAGGCGACCTCGACTCGCTCGCGGAATGAACGCGCGCCGGCCGACGCGCGTGTCTTGAAACGAGCGGGGATGTTAGCACGATGCGACGAGTGTCTCCCGCGTGAAGCCGAGCGTCGACAAGCGCGAGGGGTCGAAAACAGGCACGTGGCCCGCTTCGACGACATCGATTGGCGCCGTCCCAAGCCGCGCCGTCAGCGTTCTTATGTTGTCGCCAAGAAGCGGCATGCCAGGCGGCAGCTCGTTCGCGATCCACCCGGCGAGCGCGAGTCCGCGGCGTTGTACGGCGAGCGCCGTCAGCAACGCATGGTTGAGGCAGCCCAGCCGCATGCCGACGACGAGGAGCACCGGCAGCTTCAACGCAGCGGCAATGTCCAGCATGTCCTGCGCACGATCGAGGGGCACGAGCGCGCCGCCCGCCCCCTCGACCACCAGCGCGTCGGCGCGCGCACGAAGCCGCTCGAACGCCTCGACGATGACCGGGAGGCGAATCGCGACGCCGCTTGCTTCGGCGGCAAGATGCGGCGCGACGGGATCGGCGAACACGTATGGATTCACGTCGCCGATCGGAGCATCGACGTTGCTCGCGGCGCGCAACGCGGCGACGTCGGGATTGACGTCTTCTCCGTGCGCAAAACCGGCCGCGACCGGCTTCATGCCCGCGGCACGGAATCCCCCGTTCACGAGACCGCGGAGCAGCGCGACGGCGACATGCGTCTTGCCGACGTCGGTGTCGGTGCCGGTGACGAAAAGCGCCGTCATCGTCGCGAGCCGGGCCGCGTCAACTTCACGATCGCATGGCCTTCCGCGGTCGTCCGCGGCTCACCCTTCCACGCATGGCCGTAGACGACCTCGAAGGTCGCCGGGATGCGGCCGTCGCGACGCAACCCCTCGAGCCTTCCGATCGCGCGACGCCAGCGATCGCGACCCATCAGGCCGCGCGGTCGTCCGCGCGTGCGATTCGTCGCGCCGATCGCCTTCAACTCCGCGACGAGCGCGTCGGGCGTCGCGAACGTCAGCGTCACGTATTCCATGTCCATCACGGGATCGGCAAACCCGGCGTGAACGAGCATGTCGCCGATGTCGTGCATGTCGACGAAGCGATTGGTGTGCGTGCTCGCGTCGACGCCCGCGAACGCGCTTCGCACTTCGCGCAGCGTGTCGGGACCGAACGTCGTGAACGAAAGCAGCCCGCCGACTTTGAGAATGCGCCGGAATTCGGCGAACGCGTGCGGCAGATCGTTCACCCATTGCAGCGCGAGGTTGCTCCAGACGAGATCGTACGAGACGCCTGCGAGCGGCAACGCGTTGATGTCGCCGCACACGAACAGCGCCTCCGCGGCGCTGCGCGCGCCGAACGGATGCAGCAGACGGCGAAATGCGCGCTGTCCCGCGCGTGCGCGGCGCCGTGCCGCGATCACCATCGGCAGCGCGTTGTCGAGGCCGACGACCCGTGCACCGGGATAGCGAACAGAGAGGTCGCCGACCGCCTCGCCGGTCCCGCAGCCCGCGTCGAGAATGGCCGTCGGCGAGAGCTTCACGTAATCGAGGCGCTCGGCCATCCGCGCGCCGATCTCGCGCTGCAAGGCGGCCGACGCGTCGTAGGTCGACGCCGCGCGTGCGAATCCGTGACGCACCGCGCTCGGATCGACGTCGCGCGGATCGGGGGCGGCGAAGCTCGGCTCAGGCATCGAGGAACGGAAGCACGGCGCGCTCGAATGCATCGCGATGCGACAAAAACGGCACGTGCGCGGCGCCTTCGATCGTCACTTGTGTCGCATTCGGCAGCGCGGCCGCAAGCGCGCGCGTCGCACCGATCGGCACCAGCGTATCGCGATCGCCGGCGACAACCAGCGCCGGCGTACGGATGCGCGAGAGATCCGGCCGCAAATCGACATGGTTCAGCGTTTCGATCGCCGCATCGAGCGCATTCTTCGACGGCTCGCCACGTTCGTAGAGCCGCTCGCGCAGCGCCGCGAGCGTCGCACGTCCCGCCTCGCTTCCGTGAACCTGCAGCGCGAGAAAGCGCGCGAGCGTCAGACGATACGAGACGCGAAGCTCGTCGCCAAAGCGGGAAAGCGTTTGCGGCGTCATCGCATGCGGCCAGCCGTCGCGCACCACGAATGACGGCGTGGTCGCGACGAGCACCAGACGGCGGATGCGCGACGGTTGCGCAAGTGCCCATGCGAGCGCAATCTCGCCGCCGAGCGACCAACCGAGAACGTCGAACGACTCCTCGTCGATTGCTCCGTCGACGGCATCGACGAGCGACGACAGGTCGCCATCGTCGATCGGCGGCGAGCGCCCGTGTCCCGGAAGATCGACGGCATATACGCGGTGCTGGCGCGAAAGCGCCGGCATTAGCGGCGCGAACAGCCCCGAATGCATGGCGAAGCCGTGCAGGAGCACGAGCGGTCGGCCGATGCCTTGCGATTCGACGTGGAGCAATGTCGTCGCGGTGCTCATGCGGCAGGCATCGCGGCAATTTCGTCGAGCGCATCGGCGAGCGCCGACACATCATCGAGCGTATGCGCAGCCGACAGCGATACGCGCAAACGCGACGTCCCGACTGGCACGGTGGGCGGACGAATCGCGGGAACCAGAATGCCGCGATCCGCGAGCGCTTGCGAAATGCGCACGGCCTGCGCCGCATCGCCAACGACGATCGGCTGAATCGGCGTCGACGAATCGCAAAGGTTCCACGGCCACGCACGGGCGCGCGCCCGGAACGCGGCGATCAGCGCAGCGAGACGCGCACGCAAAGCATCGCCTTCGCGAATCAATCGCAGCGCGCAGCGCAGCGCCTGCGCGAGGGCCGCGGGCGCCGCGGTCGTGTAGATGTAGGGCCGCGCGGTCTGCACGAGCGTTTCGATCACGAGCGGGTGCCCGGCGACGAATGCGCCGCTGACGCCGGCCGCCTTGCCGAGCGTTCCCATGTAGACGATGCGCTCCGAAGCGATGCCAAGCTCGGCAAGCGTGCCGCGGCCGGCGCCGTGCACACCGAACCCATGCGCATCGTCGACGATGAGCCATGCATCATGGTCCTCGGCGATCGACAGGAGTTCGGCCAGCGGCGCGACGTCGCCGTCCATGCTGAACACCGCGTCGGTGACGATGAACCTGCGCCGTGCACGGCTCGTGGCGATCGAGCCGCGAAGCGCGTCGACGTCGCAATGCGGGTAGCGCGAAAGGCTCGCGCGCGACAGCAGTGCACCATCGGTCAGGCACGCATGATTCAGGCGGTCGGCGAAGATCGCGTCGTTGCGCCCGGCGAGCGCCGTCAGGATCGCAAGATTGGCGAGATAGCCGCTCGACAGCAGAAGCGCGCGCGCGTTTTCACAGGGGGCGACGAACGTTGCGAGCTCGCGCTCGAGCGCCTCGTGCGGCTGCTGATGCCCGACGATCAGATGCGACGCGCCGGCACCGGCGCCCCATTCGCGCACGGCATCGGACAATGCGTCGATCAGCGCGGGCGAATTCGCGAGACCAAGGTAATCGTTGCTCGCGAACGCGAGACAGTCGCGATCCGCGACACGGACCCGCCGATCCTGCGGACTCGCGAGAATGCGCCGGGTGCGCGTTAAGCCTTCGGCGCGCCGACGCTCGAGCGCGGCCTCGAGTTCGGCGAGCATCGCCTTCGTCTTTCGTCGCTACGCCGCCGACCCCATGGCGACGAGGCCGAGCTTGTCGAAAAGCGCGCGATCGGCATCCGCGTCCGGATTGCCCGTCGTAAGCAGGCGATCGCCGTGGAACACCGAGTTCGCGCCGGCGAAATAGCAGAGCGCCTGCACGGCTTCGCCGAGCTCGCGACGGCCGGCGGAGAGGCGGATCATCGCGCGCGGCATCGCAATGCGCGCAACGGCGATCGTGCGCACGAACTCGAGCGGATCGATCGCCGACTGGCCGTGGAAGCGCTGGTGCAGCGGCGTTCCTTCGACCTGCACGAGATGATTGATCGGCACCGACTCGGGAGGCGGCGAAAGGCTCGCGAGTTGCGCGATCAACCCCGCGCGATGCCGGCGCGATTCGCCCATGCCGACGATGCCGCCGCAGCAGACGCGAAGCCCCGCATCGCGAACGCGCGACAGCGTATCGAGACGATCGTCGTAATCGCGCGTCGACACGATGTCGCCATAGAACTGCGGCGCCGTGTCGAGGTTGTGATTGTAGTAATCGAGCCCGGCGGCCTTGAGCCGCTCGGCCTGGCCGTCCTTGAGCATGCCGAGCGTGGCGCACGTCTCGAGGCCCAGCGCCTTGACGGCCGACACCATTTCGAGCACCGGCGCGAGATCGCGATCCTTCGGTCCTCGCCACGCGGCGCCCATGCAGAAGCGCGTCGCGCCGGCGGCCTTGGCCTTCTTCGCGGCATCCACGACGTGCGCGCAATCGAGCAGCGCTTCGTTGGCGACGCTCGTGTGATAGCGCGCCGCCTGCGGGCAGTAGCCGCAATCCTCCGGACACCCGCCCGTCTTGATCGACAAAAGCGTCGAAAGCTGCACCTCGTTCGGCGCGTGATGCTGGCGGTGCACGCAGTGCGCGCGATAGAGCAGGTCGGAAAACGGCAGCTCGAAGAGCGCCTCGATCTCGTCGACCGCGTCGTCGGCTGCAGGGGATCGGGGCGCGGGACGTGCGAATGTTACGTTGGCGACGGTCACGGTCATGCGTTCGGACGATCGCGCGCGCTGTCGACCGACCCGACAATGCTTGCACGAACGGCGGCACACTATCGCATGCTGTCAAGCATTCGAAACGCGAAATTTGACATCGCGCGCGGCGGGCGAAGACGCGCTCTGAGCGAGCGCTTGCGCGGCGCGCTGCAGCGCGCGTTGCCGCAGCGCTGCGTGCTGTGCGCGGCGGCGAGCGCGAAGGCGATCGTCTGCGAGGCATGCCGCAGCGACATGCCGACGATCGGCGAAGCATGTCCGCGATGCGCGCTGCCTTCGCCGCGGAGCGCAGTCTGCGGCGCGTGCCTGTCGACGCCACCGGCGTTCGATTTGACGTTCGCCGCGTGGCGCTATGCATTCCCGGCGGATCGCTTGCTGCAGGCGCTCAAATACGGAGGCCGCCTTGCGCTCGCCGAGCCGCTGGCGCAGGCGCTTGCGCTCGCGATTCGCGCGCGCGATGCGCCGTTGCCCGATCGAATCGTCGCAATGCCGCTATCGAAGCGACGCCAGCGCGAGCGCGGCTTCAATCACGCTCACGAGATCGGCCGATACGTTGCGAGCTCTCTCGACATTCCGCTTGGCAACGATCTCGCGCGAAAGCGCGATGCGCCGCCGCAGGCCGGTCTTTCGAAACGCGAGCGCGTGGCGAACGTACGCGGTGCGTTCGACGCGGATGCAGACGTTGCCGGACGCGCGATCGCGCTCGTCGACGACGTGATGACGACCGGCGCAACGATCGAAGCGGCAGCGCGCGCATTGAAGAAGGCCGGTGCAATACGCGTCGACGCGTGGGTCGTCGCACGCACGGTCCGGTGAGATGAAGGACCCCCACGCTCGCATGGCTCGCTGCCCCCAAAGGGGGCGCGATCAGTGGCTTGGGGCGGCCCGGCGACACTGACGATGCTTGCCGTCGTCCTCGTCCATCCCGAGATCCCGCCGAACACCGGCAACGCGATCAGGCTCGCGGCGAACGCCGGCGTCGAGTTGCATCTCGTGGAGCCGCTCGGGTTTCGTATGGACGATCGCGAGTTGCGACGCGCTGGCCTCGACTATCACGAATACGCGCGCGTTCGCGTCCACCGCGACTTCGCCGCGTGCCGCGCCGCGCTCGACGCGAACGGACCACGACGCTGGTTCGCATTCATGACGCAGGCGACGCGCTCGTCGTACGACGTTGCCTACGAAGCGAACGATGTGCTGACGTTCGGATGCGAGTCGAAGGGATTGCCAGCGGAGATCGTCGCGCAGTTCGCGCCGGATGCGCGACTGCGCATTCCGATGCGCCCGAACGTGCGAAGCCTGAATCTTTCGAATGCGGTGGCGGTGGGGGTGTATGAGGCGTGGAGGCAGTGCGGCTTCCAAGGCAAACAGCGGGATGAGCGGTGAGGGAGGAGGAAGGAGCGTGGCCATTCGCGGCTGCTCGCCGAAGTCGCTCGCATCCCTCACCCTCCACCCCTCACCCCGCTTTTGCCGTCACCGGACATCCCCAACTCTTCCATCAAAAACCGCAACTCGTAATCCCGGTCCACCACGCGCTGCTGCTGCGTCTTCCCGGTGCCGTGGCCGCTGTCGAAATCCATGTACAGCAGAAACGGCGACACCTGCCCCGGATGGTTCTGCACCTCCGCAACGAATTTCTTCGCATGCATCGGATCGACGCGCGAATCGTATTCGCCAGCGACGACGAGCGTCGGCGGCAGATTCACGCCGGCACGCACGTTCTGATAAGGCGAATAGCGCAGGATCCAGCGGAAATCTGCGTCGATTGAAGGGTCGCCATACTCGGGAATCCAGTAGCGCGCGATCAGGAATTTCTGGTAGCGCACCATGTCGAGCAGCGGCACCTGGCAGATCGCGGCCGCGAACAGATCCGGGCGCTGCGTCAGCACCGCGCCAACCGTGAGACCGCCGTTGCTGCCGCCTTCGACGGCAAGCTTCGAAGGCTTCGTGTAGCCCTCGCGCACCAGCCATTCGGCCACCGCGATCGTGTCGTCGAAGGTGTTCTGCTTGCGCGCGAGCATCGCTTCCTCGTGCCACTTCTCGCCGTACTCGCCGCCGCCGCGAACGCCGGCGTCGACGAACACTCCGCCGCGGTTGACGAACGACGAATAGCTTCCGAGATAGAACGGCTCGACGGTGATGTCGAACCCGCCATAGACGTGGAGGAGCGTAGGATTCGCGCCGTCCTTCTTCATGTCCTTCCGATGCACGACGAACACCGGAATGCGCGCGCCGTCGCGCGCGGGCACGTACACCCGCTCGGCTTCGATTTGCGACAGGTCGAGCGGCGGGTCGTCCTGCCAGACGAGCGACCAAGCGAGCGACTTGCCGTCCAGTCCGTAGAGCTTCGATGACGACGTGTACGACGCGAGCGTCGCGTACGCGCGATCGTCGTCGAGGTCATAAGCGATTCCCGAGACGTTGCCGAATTCGGGCAGCGCCAGCTCGCGCAATTTCGAGCCCGCGTGGTCGTATACGTCGAGGCGCGACAACACGTCCTCGCGCCTCGTCGCGACGATGAATTCGCGCGTCACCGTCGCTTCTGCGAGGACGTTCCGCTGCTCGGGAATCAGCGTCGTCCAATCGGCGAACGCGGGCTTCGCATAATTTGCCGCCATCAGCTTCCAGTTCGGCGCGTGGTCATTGGTGCGGAAATAGATGCGGTCGCGCCGGAAGATCGCCTCGGCGCGAAATTCACGGCTCGAATAAATCGTCCGCGGCGCCTCGTTCGAATCGATCGGGCGGACGCGAATCGTGTTCGACCAGAAATCGCCGGTCTCGAACACGGTGACGTCGGCGTCTTCCGGCTCGTACACCGAGCAGTAATTCTTCGCGTCGTCGACGGCAAGCATCAGCACGTCGTCCTTGCGGTCACCGCCGAGGCGATGACGGAAGCAGTGCATCGGGGTCTGCTTGGCGTCGGTCTCCGCGGTGCGCGGCGTGATGAACGCGTAACGCTCGTCGCGCGCCCATCCGAAGCTGTCGAGCCCGGTGATCACCGGGCCGATCTGCGCGCCTGTCGTGCTGTCAATGATCCGATAGTCCTTGCGCTCGGTGCCTTGCGCGTAAACACCGACGGCGAGCTTCGACGCATCGCGGTTCGGCACGAAGTCGCCGATCTTCGTCTTGCCCGAAGGATCGAGCGCGACGGGATCGAGAAGCAGGGTCTCCCGGCCGTCGACGCGTGTATAGAGCGCCGCCTGCGGCTGACCGCGTCGCGTGCGCTGAAAGAACTGTCGGCCGTGCTTGACGAGCGGCGGCTCCGTCCTGTCGCGGTCGAAGTAGCGCGAAAGCTCGTCCGTCATTCCCGGCACGGGCGGCGCGTGTCGATCGAGATAACGCAGCGTCGCTGCGTGCTGCGCGCGCGTCCAGGTCGCGACCTCTTCGTCCTTGCCGTTTTCAAGCCAGCGGTAGCGATCGGTGAGCGTCGTGCCGTGCAACACGTCGACGACGGGACGCGCCGGCGTTTGCGGCGGAAAGAAATGTGTTTCCGCGTCCGCAGCGGCGAGACCGGGCATCAGCGCGAGCGCGATAACGAGGCTTGCGGCATGAGGCATCGATCGACGAAACACCATCATTCGGGGCGCGGCTCGCGAGCGAGAAGCGCGAGCACCGCATCGCGCGGCGCGACCTGTTCGTAGAGCACGCGATACACCGCATTGGCGATCGGCATGTCGACGCCATGGTGCTTCGCAAGCTCGCACGTCGCACGCGTGGCAGGCACGCCTTCGGCGACATGACCGATCTCGGCGAGGATCCCGGCGAGCGGCTGGCCGCGCGACAAAGCGAGGCCGACACGACGATTTCGCGAGAGGTTGCTCGTGCACGTGAGGACGAGATCGCCCAACCCCGCGAGCCCCGTCAAGGTCTCGCGCTTGCCGCCAAGCGCAGTGGACAGGCGACCCGCCTCGGCGAGGCCGCGCGTGATCAACGCCGCGCGCGCGTTGTCGCCAAAGCCGAGGCCATCGCTTGCGCCCGCGGCGATCGCGAGAACGTTCTTGACCGCACCGCCTACTTCGACGCCGGCGAGATCGTCGCTTTCGTAGGCGCGAAGCGTCTCGCCGCGAAGAAGCGCCGCGACCTCGCGCGTGAACGACGCATCGGTGGTCGCGGCGACGAGCGCGGTAGGAAGGCCCTGCGCGACCTCGACGGCGAACGACGGCCCGGACACCGTGCCAACGGCATTCTGCCACTTCGACATAAGCATCCGATGCGATAGTGCAAAGCCGCCTTCGTCGATCGACGCGGGCACGAATCCCTTGGCGAGCGAGACGAGCGGGACGCGAACGCCTGCGTCGCGCAGTGCCGTTGCGAGATCGGGCAACGCCGAAACCGGTGTTGCTGCGAACAGCATTGCACCGCGCGCCTGCGCGAAATCGGACGTGATCGCGATGCTTTCGGGTATCGCAACGCGCGGCAGATAGCGACGGTTCTCGCGCTCGGCGATCATCGAGCGCGCCGCCTGCGCATCGCGCACGTAAAGCGTCACGCGTGGACGCGCGTACGTGTGCCTTGCGAGGTGGATCGAGAATGCGGTGCCCCAGGCGCCGCCGCCCAGGACGCAAACGTCGCTCGTCATCGCGGTGATGCCGTGATACGGCGCGTCACAAGCCGAAGACCTGGCCGATCCGCACGTAGCCCGTCTGCCCGTCGCGATGACGAACCTTGATCCATCCCGGCGTCGCCGTTTCGGTGGGCGAGGAAGCCGGTTCGGCAAGCTCGAGCAGCACGTCGCGATCGGCGCGAAAGACGATCGGCGCCTTGTCGTCGGGCGCGGCGCGAACGTCAGCGCCCGGCGCGCGGACGATCAGCATCCGCTTGTCGGAAAGCGCCGCGTTCCTGATCCAGCCGATCGTGCCCGTCCAGTCGCGAACCTTCGTGAAGCCTTCGACATTGACGAGCGTCTCGACGGGCACGTCCCGTCCATAAACGAAGAGCGGCTTCGCGCGCGCCGACGGCGCGTCGTAGAGGATCGTTGCCGCGTCGCGCGTCGTGCGGAAATCGGCCGCGGTTGCGGCGAGAGGCAACGCGAGCGCAACGAGGAGCGCGCCTCGCGAAAACATTTCGATCAAGTTCAGTTGGCGGCAGCGGGTGCGCCGGCAGCGGCCTGCGCAAGTTGCTGCTGGTAGAGCGCCTCGAAGTTGATCGGCGCGAGATGCACCGGTGGAAATCCGGCATGCATCGTGGCGCTCGCGACGGTCTCGCGCGCGTAAGGAAACAGCACCGCGGGACAATGAATCGCGAGCACCGGCTGCAGCCGATTCGCCGGCTGGCCGCGAATGACGAATACGCCGGCCTGCGCGACCTCGACCAGGAACACCGTCTTGTCGCTCGCGCGCGCGGTGACCGTGAGCGTGAGCACGGCTTCGTACGTGTCCGGCGCAATTTGCTCGGCACGCGTGCGAAGCCCCACTTCGACCTGGGGCGCTTCGTTCAGCTGGAACGATTGCGGTGCACCCGGATTTTCGAGCGACAGGTCCTTGACGTAGACCTTCTCGATCGCGAATTGCGCGGTCGCGCCCTCCGCCGCCGGGGCGGGTTGGGAATCGGCGTTCGGTGCGGGCGATTCGGCCATGCGATTCGAGCTCCGGAAGATTAAACGGCCGATTCTACTCGGCGAGGGAACGATCCAACGCGATTCATTCCGCTTCGTTGCCGAGCAACTCGCCAAGGCGCCCGGCACGGTCCAGCGCTGCGAGCTCGTCGTAGCCGCCGATGTGATGCTCGCCGATATAGATCTGCGGAACGGTGCGACGTCCGGTGCGCCTCATCATCGCGATGCGCTCCTGCGGCTCCTCGTCGACGTAAATCCTGTCGATGTCGGTGATGCCCTTCGTTTGGAGCAGCCGCTCGGCGCGCCGGCAATAGCCGCAGTAGGCGGTCGTATACATCGTCACTTTCGGCGGCTGCAACGCGCTCATTGGACCCCCACGCTCGCGGCCTCGCCACTTCGCTGCCCCCCCAAGGGGGGCAATTCGCGCTCGGGGCGGCCCTTCGCGCTCATTTGGCCAACGGCAATCCGGCATCCTTCCATGCGCGAAGGCCGCCGCGAAGCGATTGCACGTGCGTGAAGCCCATGCGGCCCAGCGCGGCCACGGCGGCGCCCGACTTGGCGCCGCGATCGCAGTAGACGATCACCGGGCGCGAAGCGTGCTTCGCGATCTCGCCGCCGCGACCCGGAAGTTGGGACAACGGGATGTGGACCGCGTTCGGCAAGCGACCGCCGGCAAACTCGTTCGGCTCGCGGACGTCGAGCACCAGCGGGTTTTCCTTGTTGAGGAGCCGCGTCGCGTCGAGCGTGCTGATCTCGCGTCCCGGCGACAGCCGTCGCTGGACGAGCGGCCACAAAAGAAGCGCGCCGGAGCAGACGAACACCAGGACGAGCAACCAGTTCTTTTCGATGAAGCTCGCAACGATCGGCAACGGAACGGGCCCTCGCGGACAAAGACTAAAATGATAGCAACAGCCGCTTCGGGCAATGCTTCGGGCAATTCCCGCTCGATGCCCGCCCGAAGCCACGATGCAGCGCGCGCGTTGCATCGGTCGTTCCGCCGACCATGGACGCTCGCGTTTCGCCGAATCCCGTGCCGCAATCGTCATCGACGCAGGCGAGCGTGCGTCGCGCGATCCTGCTGATCCTCGACGGCTTCGGCTGCCGCGAGGATGCGCCCGACAACGCCATCACGCGTGCCAAGGCGCCGAACTGGCGAAGCCTTCTCGCAACGTGTCCGCACACGACGATCGATGCATCGGAGCTTCGCGTGGGCTTGCCCGAAGGACAGATGGGCAACTCCGAAGTCGGCCATCTCAACATCGGCGCCGGGCGCGTCGTCTATCAGGATTTCACGCGCATCGATGTCGCGATCCGCGACGGGGAATTCGCGCGCAACCGGGTGCTCGTCGACGCCGTGGAGGCTGCGCGCCAAGGGCATGCAACGCTGCATGTGCTTGGCTTGCTTTCACCGGGCGGCGTGCACAGCCATGAGCGGCAGATACGCGCGATGATCGAAATGGCCGCGCAAGGCGGCGTTCGCGAAGTGGCCGTGCACGCGTTCCTCGACGGCCGCGACACGCCGCCGCGAAGCGCCGGGCCGTCGCTCGCAGCAGTCGACGCCATCCACGCGCAACATCCGAGCGTGCGCATCGCGTCGATCTGCGGCCGCTATTACGCGATGGACCGCGACAAGCGCTGGGAACGCGTCGCGAAGGCGTATGCGCTCGTCGTCGACGGACACGCGGAACACGAGGCAGAGACAGCGAAGGCCGCACTCGATGCCGCGTATGCGCGTGGCGAGAGCGACGAGTTCGTCGAACCCACGGCGATCGTCGGCGACGCCGGTAAGCCGACGCGAATGGCCGACGGCGACGTCGTCGTGTTCATGAATTTCCGCGCCGATCGCGCGCGCGAGTTGACGCGTGCGCTGACCGATCCGCGCTTCGACGGTTTCGCGCGCTCTCGCGTGCCGAAGCTTGCGCGCTTCGTCTGTCTAACGAGCTACGGTGACGAGCTCGCGTCGCTTGCGGTAGCGTTCCCGCCGCAATCCGTCGCCAACGGCTTTGGGGAATACATCTCGCGGCTGGGTCTCACGCAGCTTCGCATCGCGGAAACGGAGAAATACGCGCACGTCACGTATTTCTTCAACGGCGGCAGCGAAGCCGTGTATCCCGGCGAGGATCGAATTCTCGTGCCGTCGCCCAAAGTCGCGACCTACGACCAGCAGCCGCAGATGAGCGCGATCGAAGTGACCGACCGACTCGTCGAGGCGATCGAAAGCGAGCGCTACGCCGCGATCATCTGCAACTACGCAAATGCCGACATGGTCGGCCACACCGGCAATTTCGACGCGGCAAAGCAGGCGATCGAGACGCTCGACGCGTGCCTTGGTCGCGTCGTCGAAGCCGCACGCGCACACGAGGCGGAGATATTGATCACTGCCGACCACGGCAATGCCGAGCGGATGCACGACGATGCGACGGGTCAGCCGCACACCGCGCATACGCTGAACGTGGTGCCGTGCGTCTACGTCGGGCGCCCCGCGACGCTCACCGAGGGCGGCGCCTTGCAGGACATCGCCCCGACGCTTCTGGCCATCATGGGGCTGCCGCAACCGCCGCAGATGACCGGTCGCTCGCTCGTCCGCTTCTGACGAGCCGGCCGGAACTTCGCAGCCGACGAACGGACGAACGCCTTCGCCCATGCGGGCTGCGAGAGCGCATCCGACTGCGGCGAAAGGCTCGCACGGCGCTCGCCGGCACAATCCTCGCAACCACGGTTGAGTTTCCGAGCGAAGGCGGGGGTATACTTTTTCGGCTGACTGGCAGCAACGCAAGGATCGAAGGGAAAAACCTTCGCGATCCGCGGTTCGATGAGGATGACAGAGGTAGCGATGCGCGAACGCATGAAGAAGGCAGGATGGATTGGAATGGGTGCAGTGCTCGGGTTGCTCCTGAGCCTGAACCTCTCGGTATTCGCGCAGCGCGAAACGCGGCTGCCGATCCCGTACGAGGATCTGCAGCTCCTCTCCGCCGTATTCGGAAAGATCAAGAGCGACTACGTCGATCCGGTTTCCGACGACAAGCTCATCAAGGAAGCGATCAACGGGATGGTCCACGGGCTCGACCCGCATTCGGACTTTCTCGACGCCGAAGCCTTCCACGAGCTGCAGGTCGACACGCAGGGCAAGTTCGGCGGTCTCGGCATCGAGGTTGGCGTCGAGGACGGCATCATCCGCGTCGTCTCGCCGATCGAGGACACGCCGGCGTTCAAGGCGGGCATCAAGGCCGGCGATCTGATCGTGAAGATCGACGACATGGCGACGCGCGGCATGCCGCTGTCGCAAGCCGTCGAGAAGATGCGTGGCGCGCCGGGCTCGGCCGTCGTGCTGACGGTCGTGCGCAAGAACGTCGACACGCCGCTCACGTTCACGCTGGTGCGGCAGGAGATCAACGTCAAGAGCATCCGCGCGAAGCTGCTGGAGCCGGGCTACGGCTACATCCGCGTGCGCAAGTTCCAGGAAGACACCGGCAGCGATCTCGCCAAGGCAATCAAGGATCTGTACGCGAAGGGGCCGCTCAAGGGGCTCGTGCTCGACCTTCGCAGCGACCCGGGTGGCCTGTTGAATCAGGCTGTGGCCGTGTCGGCGGCGTTCCTGCCCAAGGATTCGCTCGTGGTCTATACCGACGGCCGCACGCCGGACGCGCATATGCGCCTCACTGCGAATCGCGAGAACTATGTGCGGCGCGGCGACGATTACCTGCGTGATCTGCCGCCTGGCATCAAGACGGTGCCGATGGTCGTGCTCGTCGACGCCGGCACTGCATCGGCATCTGAGATCGTTGCCGGCGCTCTGCAGGATCACAAGCGCGCGGTCGTGCTCGGTGCGCAGACGTTCGGCAAGGGTTCGGTGCAGACGATCCTGCCGCTTGGCAACAATACCGGGCTCAAGCTCACGACGGCGCGCTACTACACGCCGTCCGGCCGCTCGATCCAGGCGAAGGGCATCTCGCCCGACATCGCCGTCGACGACGGCCGCGACTCGCCGAATCGCATTCGCGAAGCGAATCTCGAGCATCACCTCGATGTGCCGGGCGACGTCGGCAAGCCCTCGATCGCGGCGAAGGAACCGAGCGTGGTCGCGCCGGAAATCATGCCGGCGCCGAAGAACGGCGGCAAGGTCGATGCGCTGCCGCCGCGGCTCGATTTCGGCTCAGACGACGATTTCCAGTTGAAGCAGGCGATGAATCACCTGAAGGGACTGCCGGTGCTCGAATCGGTGAAGCTGCAGCAAGCGCAAGCGAGCGTCAGTCCCAGGTAACAGGTAACAGAGGTCAGGTAACAGAACGCCGCCGGCTTCGCGCCGGCGGCTTTTTTTGCAGCTCAGTTAGTGGCGCATACACGAGCGCGATACTGTTCCCTGTTCCCTGTAACCTGTTACCTGAAGTGGACGACTCCCAACTCCTCCGCTACAGCCGCCACATCCTGCTCGACGAGCTGGGGCCGGACGCGCAGGCCAGATTCGATGAATCGCATGCGCTCGTGATTGGTGTCGGCGGCCTCGGCGCGCCGGTGGCGCAGTTCCTCGCTGCCGCGGGCGTCGGGACGACAACGCTTTGCGATGCGGACAACGTCGATCTCACCAATCTGCAGCGGCAGATCCTCTACGCGACGCCCGACGTCGGCAAACCCAAAGTTGCCGCCGCCGCGGCGCGCCTGTCCGCGATCAATCCCGACGTGGCACTGGAAACGATCGCGCGGCGCGTCGGCCTCGATGACCTCCGCGCACTCGTTGCCGCCGCCGACATCGCGATCGACTGCACCGACAACTTCGAGACGCGCCATGCGCTAAATCGCGCGTGCGTCGCGGCGCGAAAGCCACTGGTCTCCGGCGCCGCGGTCCGTTTCGACGGCCAGGTCGCGGTATTCGACGTTCGCGATCCAGCGAGCCCGTGCTATCACTGCCTTTTTGGCGAGGGCGAGGAGATCGAGGAAACACGTTGCGCGACGATGGGCGTGTTCGCGCCGCTCGTGGGCATTGTCGGCGCGACGCAGGCCGCCGAAGCGCTCAAGCTTCTCGCGGGCGTTGGCAAATCGCTCGCCGGACGTTTGCTGCTGCTCGATGCGCTGACGATGGAATGGCGCGAGCTTCGCGTGCCGCGCGATCCGCAGTGCCCGGTGTGCGGAACGAGAGATCGATGATTCGCCTGATCATCGCCGTTGCGTTTGTGATCGTCGCGTCACTGCCGCTCGGGCGTGCAATCGCACAGACGCCGCCATCGACAAGCGACTCCGCCGATTCGACGCTGCCAGATTCCGAATGGGCGTCGATCCGCTCGGTGATCGACGACCAACTCGCCGCGTTTCGCCAAGGCAATGCGAAGCGCGCGTTCTCGTTCGCTGCGCCGGGGATTCAGGCGCGCTTCGGCGATGCCGCGACCTTCATGCGAATGGTGCGCGAGAACTATGCGCCGCTTCTCGATGCGCGGTATCGCGTGCATCTGCAAGGCGCGGTTGTCGAGGGCGCGACGATCCAGCCGATGCGGCTCGTGATGTCCGACGAGACCGTGCTGGTCGCGCTCTACTCGATGCAGCGGGTCGGCAGCAAATGGCGGATTGCCGGCTGCATCATTGCGCCGTCGACGGTTAAATCGACGTAAAAGACAAAACCAAAATGGGGTCGGAGACGAGTTTCGGATAACCCGCCCGAAACTCGTGTCCGACCCCTTCCTACTTCGCGGCGAGCCGCTCGCACGCGTGCACTTCGCCATCGCGCGCCTGCTCGCTCGCCCATGCGCCGAACTGCTCGACGCCGCGCTCGCGCACGGAAGCCGTCTGCGATTCGAGCTCGGTCGCGAAATCGGGCTGCACCTGCGCGCATCGCATCGTCGCTTCGAGAATGCGCGCGCGATTGGCGCGCGCGGTCGCGCGCGCGTCGGCGTTCTGCGCGTTCACTTCAGCAAGCTCTGCGCCGGCGCGACGCAGCGCGTACGTGGCACCGCGCTGCACCATCGCATCGCCGAGCTTCGCGCAGGCGGCGATCATTCGCTCGGTGCGCACGCGCGTTCCTTGCTGCGTGCAAAGCGCGTGCAGCGACGGCGCCCACGGGAGATCGCGCGACGACGCGTAATTCGCCGCGGCCTTCGCCTTCACCGCCGGATCGACGCCGAGCGGCAATCCGCGCAGGTAGCTCCACCACGCTTGCGCGCCCTGCGACCAGTAGTCGTCGAAACGTGCGGCGCCCGCGGCTTCCTCGACATAGCTCGCGGCCTCGTCGAGCTCGCCGCGCTGACGCGCGCGATCGGCCAGCAATATGTCGGGCACGCCATTGTCGAGATCGCGGCGCGCCCAATCCGCAAGCCGGTCCATCGCCTCGCATGCCGCGAGTTGCGGGCGCGTTGGAACGAGACACGCCGTCGCGAGCGTTGCCTGATATAAGCGCTCGTCGGGCGCCGCCGTGCGCGCTTCGGTGTAGTGACGCACTTTCGATGCGATGTCGGTCTTTTCCATCTCTCCCGCGAGCCAGGCGGCCGGCGGTGAATCGGCGATCAGGAGCCGCAAGCGCAAATCGGCATCGAGTGCGTTCAGCGCATCCTGCCAACGCGAAGGCGGCGGCTCGGTGCCGCGCGCTTCGGTCGCCTTCGATGATTGCGTAAGCGTGCCGGGTGGGGGCATCGGAAGCGGCGGTTGCGCGACCGGGGGCCCGATCGGCGCCGTTTCACCGGACATGGGCGGCGGCGGCGCGACGCGCAACGGCTGCGCGAACGCGGCCGATGCAAGCAGCAAAACCGCGGCGAGTGGCGGGAACCGACGAAGGGACGCGTTCATCCGAACAGGAATTTGCGTTGCAGCGGCCAGCCTTCCTGGGGTGAACGTTTGAAACCGGATTTGGCAAACAGTTGCCATCGACCGACGACATAAGCCATCAAAACCGATGCGTCGGCGTTCGCATCGCCGTGCCAGCCGTTCGCCGCCTGCGCGATGCGAAGCGACTGGCGAAGCGTCGCTTCGAGCTTGTCGACGAGCTGGTTGATGCGCACCTGCAGCCGCTCGTCCTCGTTGACGAGCGCATCGCCGATCAGGACGCGCGTCATGCCCTGGTTCTTTTCGGCGAAGCGCAACAGCATCACGACGGTTTGCTCGGCCTGCGCGACGCCGTCCTCCGACTCGGCCTGGATCTTGTTGACGAGCGAGAAGAGCGTCGACTCGATGAACTCGATCAGTCCCTCGAACATCTGTGCCTTGCTCGCAAAATGACGGTAGAGCGCGGCTTCCGACACCGCGAGCCTTGCCGCGAGGGCAGCGGTCGTGACCTTCTCGCCGCGCGGCGCCTCGAGCATCGTCGCGAGCGTCTGCAGGATCTGCAGCCTTCGCTCGCCCGGCTTGGGCGCGACGCGGCGCGGGGCGTCCATCATGATGCAAGTCGCGCGGGCACGTCATCCGCCCGGATCATCGTGCCCACACCCTGGTTTGTCAGCACTTCGAGCAGAAGCGCGTGATCGACGCGGCCGTCGATGATGTGCGAGCTCTTGACGCCGTTTCGGACCGCATCGAGCGCCGAGCCGATCTTGGGCAGCATGCCGCCATGAATCGTGCCGTCGGCGAAGAGGCGATCGATCTCGCTCGCCGTCAGGCCGGTCAGGAGCCTGCCGCTGTTGTCGAGGACGCCAACGGTGTTCGTCATCAGCACGAGCTTCTCGGCCCTGAGCGTCTCGGCGAGCTTGCCGGCGACGAGATCGGCATTGATGTTGTACGCCTCCCCCTCTGCGCCGACGCCGATCGGCGCGATCACCGGGATGAAATCGCGCGAATCGAGGAGGCTGATGAGCTCAGGGTCGATGCGCTCGATCTCGCCGACAAGGCCGATGTCGATCAGCTCGCCGGGGTCCGTTTCACTTTTGAGCAACAGCTTGCGCGCCCGAATGAAGGCACCGTCCTGTCCGGTCAAGCCTACCGCCTTGCCGCCCTGCTGATTGATGAGTCCGACAATTTCCTGGTTGAGCTCGCCCAACACCATCTCGACGACGTTCATCACCTTCTCGTCGGTGACGCGCATCCCCTGGCGGAATTCGCTGCGGATCCCCATGCGGGTCAGAAGCTCGCCGATCTGCGGCCCGCCGCCATGGACGATCACAGGATTCATGCCGACCAGCTTCAGCATGACGACGTCACGCGCGAAGCCCGCCTTGAGCGCCGATTCCGTCATCGCGTTGCCGCCGTACTTGACGACGATCGTGCGATCGTGGAACCGCCGGATGTAGGGCAGCGCTTCCGCGAGGATCTGCGCCTTCACGGCGGCGTTGACGGCATCGATCGGCATCTTCGGCTGTTACTTGTCCCGCGGCGTGGCGGCGATTGTAACCCCAACGCGAAGAACGGCTCCGCGCGTGCGTCGCCGCACGAGTGAGCGCTGACAAGGGCGACGCATCGCGGGCCGCGATTTGCTATCGTTGCCGCCCATGCCGAGCTACCTCGCCGACGCCGTGCCGCTGTCCGAGGTGCGCCGCGCGCTCGTGACAAAGCTGCGCCACCATGGCGACGTGCTCCTTGCTTCGCCCGTTTTCACCACACTTGCCCGCGCGGCGCCGCGCATGGAGATCGATGCGCTCGTCTACGCGGAAACGGCGCCGATGCTCGCGAACCATCCGTCGATCGCGCGCACGCATACGATCGATCGCGAATGGAAGCGGAGCGGCGCGCTCGTCCAGTGGCGCGCGGAGCGGCAACTTCTTCGCGAGCTTCGCGCGCGACGCTACGATCTGCTGATCCATCTGACGGAGCATCCGCGGGGCCTCGCGCTCGCGCATCTCTTGCACCCGCGGTTCGCAGTAACCCGCGAGCGCGACGGCGATGCGCGACTCTGGCGACGCCGATTCACGCATTTCTACCGCCTGCCGAAGCGAACGCCGCGGCACGCGGTGGAAGCCAATCTCGACGCACTTCGCCGCATCGGCATCTATCCGTCGGCCGACGACAAGCGCCTCGTGCTCGTGCCGGGCGCCGCCGCGCAAGCGCGCGTCAATGCGCTTCTTGCCGAGTACGGACTTGCGGATCGTGCCTTCATTCACGCCCATCCGGGCTCTCGCTGGCTCTTCAAATGCTGGCCGGCGCAAAGCAGCGCGGCGCTCTTCGATCGGATCGCCGCCGACGGTTATCGCCTAGTCGTCACCGGTGCGCCCGACCCGCGCGAGCGAGCGCTGATCGATCAAATCATCGCGTTGGTGTCGCGAGCCACCCGCGACGCGCTCGTCGATCTCGGCGGAGAGCTTTCGCTTTCCGAGCTTGCGGCGTTGACGGCGCAAGCACGCATCTTCGTCGGCGTCGATTCGGCGCCGATGCATATCGCCGCGGCCATGGGAACGCCGACGCTCGCGCTTTTCGGGCCGTCCGGCGAGCACGAGTGGGGACCGTGGATGGTCCGTCATCGAGTCGTCGTCTCGCGTGTGCATCCCTGCCGGCCGTGCGGCATCGACGGCTGTGGCGGCGGCAAGGTATCGGAATGCCTGACGACCTTGCCGGTCGCCGACGTGCACGCGCAGTTCCGCGCGCTCGATGCGGACGTTGGCGCCAGCGCCTGACATGCACCTCGCCGTCATTCGCCAACGCTACACGCCGTTCGGGGGCGCCGAGCGCTTTCTCGAATCCGCGCTGGCTGCGTTGATCGAGCACGGCGTCGCCGTCACGCTGTACACGCGGCAATGGCCGGGGAGCGGACCAGGCCTCGCGCCGCGGATCGTCAATCCGTTCCACATCGGCGGACTCTGGCGCGACGCCGGCTTCGCCCGCGCGGTATGCGCGGCGATTGCGAAATCGGATGCCGATCTCGTGCAGTCGCACGAGCGCCTGACCTGCTGCGACATCTTTCGCGCCGGCGACGGCGTGCACGCCGCGTGGCTCGACGAGCGAATGCGCCATCTTTCGCCCCTTGCGAGGCTTGGCGTCCTCGTCAATCCTCATCACCACTACCGGCTCGCGATGGAGCGGCGGATGTTCGAGGGCGCGCGTCTTCGCGCGGTGATCTGCAATTCGAAAATGGTGAAGGAGGACATCCACGCGCGCTTCGGCGTGCCGGCCGAGCGCCTGCATGTCATCTACAACGCCGTCGACTCGGAGATCTATACGCCGGCGCTTCGGGCACATCGACTGCGCGTTCGCGCGCGCCTTCGGATCCCGGACAGCGCGACGGTGTTTCTGCAGGTCGGCTCGGGTTTCGAGCGCAAGGGCGTCGCGACATCGATCGACGCGCTCGCCAAGCTGCCGCCGCCGTCGCACCTGATCGTCGTCGGCAAGGACCGCCATCTTCGACGCTACGCGACGCGCGCGCGTGCCCTTGGCCTTTCGGGGCGCGTGACGCTCGCCGGCGCACAAGCCGATCCGCGTCCCTTCTATGGTGCGGCCGATGCGTTCGTGCTGCCGACGCTCTACGATCCGTGTCCCAACGCCGCCCTCGAAGCGATGGCCTGCGCGCTGCCGATCGTCACCAGCACGCGCTCCGGCGCCGCGGAGCTCGCGCTCGCGCACGACGCCGGCTTCGTCGCGAAGCCAGGCGACGCCGACGCATTCGCCGCGCATATGCGCGCGCTCTGCGACAAGGCACTGGGGCAGCGACTCGGCACGAACGGCCGAAATGCCGTGTTGCCGCTCACGACCGACGCGATGACGGCGCGACTCGTCGCGCTCTACCGCGACCTCCTCGATCCCGAGGTCGTTGCCCACGCCAGCGCAGGAAGCGAAGCGTTCGGATGAGCGGCGGCCCTGTCGAACCTGGCTTGTTATACTGGCCGATGGCCTCGAAAGCGGCGCGCGCCCGTTGCATTCGCCGCGTCGTTTCATGACCGGCGTCAACCTCTACCGGCGCCTCCTCGTCTACGTCCGCCCGTACTGGTGGGCGTTCTGCATCGCCGTCGCCGGCATGGCGATCGTCGCCGCCGGCGATCTCATCATGGCGATGCTCGTCATCCCGATCGTGCGCAATTTCCAGAATCCCGATCCGGTGAAGAGCCAATGGCTGCCCGTCGCCGTGATCGGCGTGTTCGTCTTCCGCGGCGTCGGCTCGTACATCTCCGAATACGGGATGGCGTATACCGGCCTTCGCGTCGTTTTCGACCTGCGCCGCGCGCTGATCGACAAGCTGCTGCGCCTGCCAACGCCTTACTACGACGTGACACCGTCTGGCGTCATCCAATCGAAGCTCACGTTCGACGCGCATCAGCTCGCCTCCGCCGCATCCGGGACGATCACGACCGCGATCCGCAGCACGATGACGATCGCGGCGAGCCTCGTGTGGCTTTTGTACATCAACTGGCGGCTTACGCTGATGACGTTCTTCGTGCTGCCGATCGTCGCGGTCGTCATCCGCTACTTCAGCAGACGTCTGCGCCGCATCGCCCGAGACGTGCAGACCCGCACGGGCGCGATGACGCACGTGCTCGAAGAGATGATCGTCGGCCACCGGATCGTGCGCGTGTTCGGCGGCGAGGCGTACGAGCGGATGCGCGCGGTGAAGGCGGCCAATTCGCTGCGCACGTCGATGACCAAGCAATCGTCGGCGAGCGCCGCGAGCTCGCCGATCGCGCAGATCCTCGCCGCGATCGCGGTGGGCGTGATCGTCTG
>DATFCW010000069.1:0-13776 GCA_035252665.1 Casimicrobiaceae bacterium
CGTTCCGGCCGGTCATCCTGAACCTGGGTTCAAGATCGGTCGCCTCCCGGGACCATCAGGCGCTTCCGCTTGGGAACGCACACAGGTCCGCTGGCTCGGCAACCTCGCTACGAGAGCATTGGTTCAAAGAACGTAAAGCCGGATCGAACACCGCAGGGGATTAAAACAACTTCTCCTGTCCGGCGAGCGTCTGATCGATCGTCGCCTGCATCGCCTGGATTCTACGCCGCGCCGCTTCGGCGTCAAACGATTCGCCTGTTGCAACCGGCGGCGAATCAGCAGCGATAGCAGCGGAACGACGCTCGCGCAAAAGATCGTGCGCGATATTGAGCGCGGCCATCATCGCGATGCGATCCGTGCCGCTCACCTTGCCGGTATCGCGGATTTCGCGCATGCGCTTGTCGAGCAGCGCGACCGCTTCCATCAATTCTTCCCGCTCGTCTTCCTTGCACGCGACCTTGAACTCGCGCCCGAGGATCGTGACTTCGAGCGTGACCGTGCGAACGCCTGGGTTGCCCTGGCTCATCGTTTCGTCATTCCGGCATTCGCGCGATCAGTCCATCGAGACGTTCGGTCGCCTGCGCGACGCGTGCGGCCAGATCGCGGTTTCGTTCCTGCGACGCAAGAAGCTCGTTTCGCAGAAGCTGGTTCGCCGAGCGCAACTCGCGCGCATACGTGATCAGCGTCTCGATTCGCTCCTCCAGCGCGGTGAGGTCGGCATCCACGGATCGCGCACTATAGAAGGCGGCCGATCGACGCGTCAACCACCGGGCATCGGCTGTCAGTGGTCGGTATCGAGGGCAATGTAGCGAATGTCGACGACGTCGAGCTCCTCGATGCCACCCGGCGTTCGCACGCTGACCGTATCGCCCTCACGCGCTTTCAAAAGCGCGCGTGCCATCGGCGATATCCAGCTTATGTAGCCGCGCGCCGTGTCGATCTCGTCGATGCCGACGATGCTAACGGTGCGCTCGTCGCCGCTCGCGTCGGCAATGGTCACGGTCGCGCCGAAATAAACGCGCGACGACGCGTCCTCGTCGCGGGCCATCGCGGGATCGACGACTTCCGCGTTGTCGAGTCTGCGCACGAGAAACCGGATCCGTCGGTCGATCTCGCGCAGGCGCTTCTTACCGTAGATGTAGTCGCCGTTCTCGGACCGATCGCCGTTGCCGGCTGCCCAGGCGACCGTCGCGACGAGTTCCGGCCGCTCCTTCGACACGAGCACGTCGAGCTCGCGGCGCATGCGCGCGAATCCTCCGGGCGTCATGTAATTGCGCGCGCCTGCCGGAAGCGGCGAGGCTTCAGCGACGTCGCCATCGTCAATCTCGGTCGGCTCTTCGCTCGTGAACGCCTTGCTCATCGTGTACTGGCCGTATGCGCCGCCGCTCGCGGATCATACGCGTTCGACGCGATGGCGCGTCGCGCGTTCGCAAGCGTCGCACAGAGTTGCTCGACGCCGTCGATGAACCGCGGCCCGGGCCGATGCAGAAGGTTCGCGTCCACCGCGTAGAGCGTTCGATGGCGCACCGCGTCGATCGCCGGCCACCGCGTCCACGCATCGAGCCATGCAGGCCGCCTTGCATCGTTCGTGCCGGCAATGATCACTTGCGGATTCGCGGCGAGCACTGCTTCGATGCCGACCTGCGGCGCGGGAATCGACAGGCTCGCGAACACGTTCTCGCCACCGCAAAGCGTTAGCGCCTGGCTCACCAGATGCTTGCCGCCAAGCGTGAAGAGGGGCTCGTCGGAAACTTCGTAGAAGACTCGCAACGGTGCACCCGTGCGATGCTCCGCCTTCAGCTTCGCCAGGTGCAAACGAAACGCGTTTGCAGCGGGTGTCGCGACGTCGGATGTTTCCGTGAGCCGTCCGATCTTCTCGATGTCATCAGCAATGCCGACGATGGTGCGCGCGTTGGCGTCGAACACCGCGATGCCGCGTGCGCGCAGCGACGACACCTGCGCAGGTGTCGTCCAGGGCCACGTGACGATCAGGTCCGGCGAAAGCATCGCGATCCGTTCGAGGTCGAGCGCGTTGGCATCGCCGACGACGGGAAGCGAGCGCGCCGCCGCCGGATAGTCGGTGCCCGCGACGACGCCGACGATGCGCGCCCCCGCACCGGCCACGTAGACCAACTCCGTTGCATGCGGCGCAAGGGTGACGATGCGCGTCGCCGGGGCAGCGAGCTCGATTCGCGCGCCGGCATCGTCGACGACGCCGATCGCCGCATGTGCAGGCATCGGCGCTGCGATCGCGAGCATCGCGCTCGCGCAAAGCACCGCGAGCCGCATCACAATCGCCATCGCACGCCGCCCTGCACACGCGCGCCGCCGGTCGCGAAATCGGCCGCCAGCTCGTAGTGATGGTCGAACACGTTGTCGGCGCGCACGAACAACGTGACCGATGGATCGACGCGCCATTCGAGCGCGAGATTCAAAAGCCCGTAGCCGCCCATGCGCCGCAGGTTTTCCGCATCGTCGAAACGCTCGGACGAGGCGACGACCTCGGCGACGATGCGCGCGGGCCCGACGACCTGCGAAAGCGACAGCGCCGCATGGCGTCGCGCCCGCCGCGGCAGCAAAAGACCGCTCGCGGTGTCGGTCGGCGATTGAATATCGATCGACGCGTGGATCGCGGTGTCGCGCCACGTCGCGTCCCCGTAGACGCTCACGCCTTCGAGCGTCGCGTCGGACACGTTCTGCGGCGCGCAAACGAAATTCACGTCGCATTCGAAGACGATCAGGTCGAAGACGCGCTGGTGATAGGCAACGGCGTGCGCCTGCCATGCGACGTCGCGGGAGTGCTGCGTCCAGACAAGACCGACTTCGACGTTTCGCGACGTCTCCGGGCGCAGGTTCGGATTCGAGAAGCCGGGAAAGTAGAGGTCGTTGAACGTGGGCGGCTTGAATGCGGTTCCGGCACTTGCGGTCACGCGCCACGCCGGTGCGATCCGATATCCCCACGCGAGCGCGCCGGTCGTTCGCCCGCCGAATTGCGTCGAATCGTCGTAGCGTACGTTCGCCTGCAATGCGTTCGGGCCGACATCGGCGCGATAGATTGCGGTCTCCGAATTCGTATCGCGTGAATTCACCGGAAAGCCGGCATCGGAAGACACGCGTTCCTCGCGCCGCTCGAACGCCATCGTGAGCGCGCCGACCGGCAACGTGAAATCGTTCTGCCATCCGAGCTGGCGCTGATGCGTGTCGAACGGCGACTCGCCGAACGCGCTGATCGACACAGATCGATCCTCGCCATCGCCGAACGACAGCCGCGAGGTCCATTTCGGCGTGATCCGATTGTTCGATGCGGCCTGCCACATTGTCACTGTGGTGATGGTCCGATCGTCGAACGCATCGCCGGCGTCGAACTGCGCGTCGAGGCGGCTCCGGAAATATTGCAGCGACAGCGCCTGGTCCTGTGCGACGTCGAGCGCACCGTGCGCGCTTACGCTCGGATTGCTGTAGCCGTCGCGGTCCGGGTCGTAGCTCGGATTCGCCGGATCGACGATCGCGTTGAAGCCACGACTTCGACGATCGGCGATCTCGACGCTTCCACGTGTCGGTCCGCTTCCGCCCGATACGCCCGCAGCGCCGATCCACGTGTCGTACGTGCCGTACGCGACCGACGCATTGGCAGAGAGCCCCTTGCCGCCGCGCCGAGTGAAGACCTGGATCACGCCGCCGATCGCGTCCGCGCCGTACAGGCTCGATGCCGGTCCGCGCAGGATCTCGATGCGTTCGATCTGCTCGACGGGAATCGCCTCGAGCGCGGCCGCGCCGCTCGACGCCGACGCGATGCGCATGCCGTCGATCAGCACGAGGGTTTGCGCCGCGTTAGCGCCGCGAAGGAACACGCCCGAGGTCGCACCCGGTCCGCCGTTCTGCACGATTTCCACACCCGGCTGGCGCGATAACAGCGCGAGCAATCCCTGCGCGCCGCTTTGAGCGATCTCATCGGCATCGATGACGGTGACATCGGCGACGAGATCGAGCAGTCGTTCCGGCGTACGCGTCGCGGTGACGACGATCGGATCAAGCACCGTGGGCGCCGCCTGCGGCGGCAACGTTTGCGCAACGACGGGAAGAGCAACGAGTGCGGCAACGAACAGCAGGCATGTGCTACGCGCCTGCGCGCACTTGCATCGGGAGTGGAGCATTTCGGACCATCCGCGTCATGCCGCGAGTACCCCGCGCAGCACACTAGAAGTCAGGAGTCAGGAGTCAGAAGTCAGCAAACGGCGCCAACACGTGCCGTTACTGGCTTCGATGCCGTTTCCTGACGGCTCTTTGTTGCATCAGGGAACAGGAGACCGCGAAACCAGCGTGCCGCGTATTGCAGCTTTAGCTGACTTCTGACTCCTGACTCCTGAGATGCAGGCCGGTCTCCGGGCTCGGGAAAGCCTTGTCGCCTTCCCCTACCGTTGCGGGGGCAGCCGCGGCATTGCGCGAAAAGCTTCGCGCGGACCGCGTTCCCGTTTCACCCACCGGTCGGCGCAACACACCGTCCGGCGGACACCTGCGCGCACGATTGTACGACCGTTTGCTATACTCGGCGCCCCTGTGAAAGCGTTCCCCCTCGCTTGCGGCTCTTGACCCGGTGGCGCGCAAGCTTTTCATTCGCACGTTCGGCTGCCAGATGAACGAGTACGACTCGGCCCGCATGGCCGACGTGCTCGCATGCGAAGGATTCGCGCCTACGGATCGTCCCGACGACGCGGATGTCATCCTGTTCAACACGTGTTCGGTGCGCGAGAAGGCGCAGGAGCGCGTGTTCCATGATCTCGGACGCGTGCGCGCGCTCAAGGCCGCGCGACCTGACGTCCTGATCGGCGTCGGCGGCTGCGTCGCGTCGCAGGAGGGTGCGGCGATCGTGCGCCGCGCCCCTTACGTCGATCTCGTGTTCGGCCCGCAAACGCTGCATCGGCTGCCGGCGATGATTCGCGCGCGACGCGAATCGGGCGCGCCGCAGGTCGACATCTCGTTTCCGGAAATCGAGAAGTTCGATCGGCTGCCGCCGCCGCGCGTCGACGGCGCGAGCGCGTTCGTCTCGATCATGGAAGGGTGCAGCAAGTATTGCTCGTTCTGCGTCGTGCCTTATACGCGCGGCGAAGAGGTGTCGCGCCCCTTCGACGATGTCCTGACCGAGATCGCCGATCTCGCGCTGCACGGCGTGAAAGAAGTGACGCTGCTTGGACAGAACGTCAACGCCTACCGTACGGTGCGTGGCGGTACGACTGCGGACCTCGCGATGCTGCTCGATTACGCGGCGGCAATTCCGGGCATCGAGCGATTGCGCTTCACCACTTCGCATCCGAAGGAGATGACGCCGCGCCTGATCGACGCGTTCGGCACCAACGACAAGCTCGTCTCGCATCTGCATCTGCCGGTGCAATCAGGATCGGATCGCGTGCTCGCGGCGATGAAGCGCGGCTACACGACGCTCGAGTACAAGTCGATCGTGCGAAGGCTGCGCGCACGACGGCCGGATCTTTCGCTGACGTCGGACTTCATCGTCGGCTTCCCAGGCGAAAACGACGACGATTTCGAGCGCACGCTTTCGCTCGTGCGCGACATCGCATTCGACGGCGCGTTCAGCTTTTCGTACAGTCCGCGTCCGGGAACGCCCGCCGCGGATTTGTCCGATCAGGTTTCGGCCGACGCCAAGCAGGTGCGGCTTGCGAGATTGCAAGCGCTCCTCGACAACCAGTATCGGGAGAACAGCGAGCGGATGGTCGGCACGCGTCAGCGCGTGCTCGTTACCGGACGCTCCGCAAGAAACCGGCGCGAGCTTTGCGCGCGCACCAACAACAACCGCGTCGTCAATTTCGAGGGCGACGCGGCGTCGGTCGACCGCTACGTCGACGTCGACATTACGGCGGCGCTGCCGCACTCGTTACGCGGCGAACTCGCGACCGCGTGAAACGTCCCGCCGCGCCGTAGGGGCGGCCGCGGGTCAGCAATCGAATCAGGAGAAAGCCCGTTCATGTCGCATCGTCACGTTTCCCGCGCGGCTGCCGCGCTCGGCATCGTCGCCCCATTCGTCATCGCAGGCTGCGCGAGCCTTCCGCGCACGGACGCCGCGAAGCCCGCCGATACCGCGGCGATCGCAGCCGCGGCGGCAAGCGCGGCACGCGAAGCTGCAACAGAGCCCGAGCATGGCGCAACGCCGGGTCCGAACGGCGCTCGCGCGAATGCCGCTGCAGCCGCCGCCACCGCTGCCGCGCAGGCCGCGCAATTCTCGAAACCGTTCGCCGACGTGGTGAAGGACGCGAAGAAGCAGACGGGCCTCATCGACATCTGGCGCAAGGACGACAAGGTCTGGCTCGAGATCGCGCCTGATCAGTTCGACAAGCCATTCTTCTTCAAGTCGGCGGTGAACCAGGGCATCGGCGAGCACCGGATCTTCGGCGGTGCGATGACATGGCCGATCGGCGTCGCGCAGATCGTCGTGTTCCACAAGCACGGCCAGAACGTGCAGTTGATCGCGCGCAACGTGAAGTACACGGCGAAGCCGGGAACCCCGGAGGCGCGTGCGGTGGCCGCCGGCTTCTCCGACAGCCTCCTCGCGGTCGCGCCGATCGCCTCGCAACCGTCGAGCGACCGCAAGTCGGTGCTGATCGACGCGAATGCGCTTTTGCTCGCCGACATCCCCGCGGGCGCCGCGGTGCTCGAGCGCACCTATCATCAGGGGTACGCGTTCGATCCGCGCAACTCGTCGATCGGCACGACGCGCACCGAGCCCGACGAAATAACGCTCGAAGTCTCCGCGCATTACGCGGTATCGCGCATCGCGGTGCCGATGCCCGGCCATGGACCGGGGCCGCAACCGTCGCAGCCGTCGACGGTGCCCGATCCGCGCAGTCTCTTCCTCGGCTATCACTACACGCTCGCAAAGCTGCCCGAGACGCCGATGCATCCGCGGCTCGCCGACGAGCGAGTCGGCTACTTCACCACCGAGGTGCTCGATTTCACTTCCGACGTTCCGCGCGTACCCGTCGAACGCTACGCCAATCACTGGCGGCTCGAGAAGAAGGACCCGAACGCTGCGTTGTCGGAACCGAAGCAGCCGATCGTCTTCTGGCTCGACCGCAACATCCCGGTCAAGTATCGCGAGCCGATCAAGGAAGGCATCCTCGAATGGAACAAGGCATTCGAGCGAATCGGCTTCAAGGACGCTGTGAAGGTGGAGATTCAACCCGACGACGCCGATTTCGACACGTCGGACATCCACCACGCGTCGGTGCGCTGGCAGACGGTCGCGAAGACGTCCTATGGCGCGATCGGGCCGTCGGTCGTCGATCCCCGTACCGGCGAGATTCTCGACGCCGACATCGGCATCGACGCGAACAACGTGCGCGTCGTGCGCAATCTTCGCCATGAATACCTGCCACCGCGCCGGGATGCATTCGCCGCGTTCCGGGAAGCGACGAGCGGCAACGCGCATATCGCAAGCGACGCGGAAGCGTGTGATTACGAAGATGCCGCCGCGCAGGAAACGGCGTTCGGCATGTCGCTGCTCGAGGCGCGCGGCGAACTCGATCCCGACAGCCCCGATGTCGACAAGTTCGTGAACCTATTCCTCAAGAGCGTGGTGATGCACGAGGTCGGACACACGCTCGGGCTGCGCCACAACTTCCGCGCGTCGACGGTCTTCACCGAGGCGGAGCTTTCCGACCCGACGTTCACCGCGGAACACGGCATCTCCGGATCGGTCATGGAATACAACCCTTGGAATCTCGCGGTCAGTGGCGAGCGGCAGGGCGAGTACGCGATGTCGACGCTTGGTCCGTACGATTACTGGGCCATCGAGTATGCGTACAAGCCGATCGCGCCGGACAAGGAAGCGGCCGAGCTCGCGAAAATCGCCTCGCGGTCGAACGAGCCATGGCTCGCCTATTCGACCGACGAGGACGTCTCGTACTTCGCGATCGACCCCGCGGTGAACCAGCTCGACCTCGGAAGCGATCCGCTCGCGTATGCGCGCAAGCGGCTGGCGCTCGTGCACGAACTGTGGCAGCGGACGGAGAGCATGCAGCTCAAGCCCGATGAAAGCTATTCGGTGCTGCGGCGCAATTTCACGCGCGGGCTCAACGAGGCCGGACAGGGCGCGCTCTACGCGTCGAAATACATCGGTGGCCTGACGACCCTTCGCGATCGTTACGGCAGCGGGCGCCAGCCGTTCACGCCGATCGACGCGGCGAAGCAGCGCGAAGCACTGCACATGCTGGCAAGCGAAGTGCTCTCGGCGGACAGCTTCAATTTCCCGCCGTCGTTCCTGCGCAAGATGACCGTCTCGACGTTCGACATCGACGACGCGCAGGAGCTCGGCCGTCCGACGCCGCCGCTCGACCTGTCGATCGACCAGCAGGTGCTGTCGCTGCAGCGTGGCGTGCTCGATACGCTGATGAGCCCTCCGATCGCGCAGCGGCTCTTGAACAACATCGCGAAGGTCGACAATCCGAAGCAGGCGCTGAAGCTCTCCGAGCTTTACGAAACGCTTCACGACGCGGTCTTCAGCGAGCTCAAGACCGGGAGGGACATCACGCTCTTCCGCCGCAATCTGCAGCGCGAGTTCGCGACGCGCGTCGCCGATGCGCTGATCAAGCCGGCAGGCTCGATGCCCGAGGATGCGCGCGCGCTTCTGCGGGTCGAGGCGACGCGCCTTCGCGCGGACCTCGCACGTGCGCCGACGGGACGCATGTCGGAAGAGGCGAAGGCGCATATCCTCGAGCTCGAAGCGATGCTCGATGAAGCGCGGAAGGCTCCCATCGTGCGCCAGGCGGTTTGACGACTCCGTCGACGCACAGAGGAAAGTCGGCATCGCGCGGCGCGCCCGCAACGCCGCGCGATGTTTCGCATGAGCGACGCGCCACGCAGGCGCTAACCCTGGCGCCGGTCGACAATCGTGCGCTCGCGAATCTGTGCGGGCCGCTCGATGCGAACCTGCGACAGATCGAGGCGGCCCTCGACGTGACGATCGCGCGGCGCGGTGCGTCGT
The DNA here is from genome assembly GCA_035252665.1 of Casimicrobiaceae bacterium. Lineage (GTDB taxonomy): Bacteria > Pseudomonadota > Gammaproteobacteria > Burkholderiales > Casimicrobiaceae > VBCG01. The sequence continues at coordinate 8,996 of DATFCW010000069.1, forward strand.
TCAGCGTCACCGGTCCGCGCGAAAACGCATCGACCGCTGCACGCGCGCTTTCACGCTTCTACGAGCAGGCGGAAAAGCCGTTGTCGGTCGACGATATCCAACTGGGGCTCGTCGAGATCGCGTCGAACGAACCTCGTTCGCTCGATGCTTCGCACGCGCCATCCTCTCCCTCTGCCCGCACGCGGGGTGAGGGGCCGACGCCTTACGACGAAGCTCCGCTCCTCCGCACGCGACGCACCGACCTGCACGGCCGCACGCCGAACCAGGTCGCCTATCTCGATGCGATCCGCTCGCACGACATCAGCTTCGGTATCGGTCCCGCCGGCACCGGGAAAACGTATCTTGCCGTCGCCTGCGCGGTCGACGCGCTCGAGCGCGACGCGGTGAAGCGCATCGTGCTCGTCCGTCCCGCGGTCGAGGCGGGCGAGCGCCTCGGGTTCCTTCCGGGCGATCTCGCGCAAAAAGTCGATCCGTACCTGCGACCGCTGTTCGACGCGCTCTACGACCTGATGGGCTTCGACAAGACCGCGCGGCTCCTGGAGCGGCAGACGATCGAGCTCGCGCCGCTCGCCTACATGCGCGGGCGCACGCTCAATCACTCGTTCATCATTCTCGACGAGGCGCAGAACACCACGCCCGAGCAGATGAAGATGTTCCTGACGCGGATCGGCTTTGGCACGCGCGCGGTGATCACCGGCGACGTGACGCAGATCGACCTCGGCCGCGGCCAGAAGAGCGGGCTCATCGAAGCCGAGCGTGTGCTTCGCGACGTGCGAGGCATCGCCTTCGTGCGCTTCACGAGCGCCGACGTCGTGCGGCATCCGCTGGTGCAGAAAATCATCGATGCCTACGACCGCGATACGAGCGGGTAGATCTCGCCTTTCGCTGACGATCCAGGCCGCGGTCGAAAACACCCAGCTCCCGAGCCGCGCTGCGCTGCGCCGCATGGCGCAAGCCGCGCTCGAACGCGACGCGAAAGTCACGCTCCGCTTCGTCGCTGGACGCGAGGGACGCGCGCTCAACCGCCGCTTCCGCGATCGCGACTACGCGACGAACGTCCTCACATTCGTGTACGATGAGGGAGTGTCGCTTTCGGGCGACATCGTGCTGTGCCCGCCGGTCGTCGAGCGCGAGGCGCGTGCGCAGCGCAAGACGCTGGAAGCGCATTACGCGCATCTCGTGATCCACGGCATGCTGCACCTGCAGGGATACGACCACGCGCGCCGCGCCGACGCGGCGCGAATGCAGGCGCGTGAGATCGCGCTGATGCGTGGTCTCGGCTATCCGAACCCGTATTCATGAATACGCATTGCGCTGGGCCAGCGCATGGCCGCCAGGGCCTTGGGCACAGGGTTTCCTGTCCCTGACCTCTGATACCTGATCCCTGACGTGGCCACTCCGTACGACGCCCCCGACGACAAGCCGTCGCTGCTCGAGCGGCTTTCGGCGCTTCTGACGCGCGAGCCCGAGGATCGCGACGATCTGATCGCGCTGTTGCGCGGCGCCTTCGAGCGCCGGCTGCTCGACGCCGATGCGCTGTCGATGATCGAGGGCGTGCTGTCGGTGTCGGAAACGACGGTGCGCGACATCATGATCCCGCGCGCGCAGATGGACTGCGTGTCGATCGACGACTCGCCGATCGAGTTCATGCCGCTCATCATCGAGACGAAGCACTCGCGCTTTCCGGTGATCGGCGAATCGAAGGATGACGTGGTCGGCATCCTGCTCGCCAAGGAGCTCTTGAACTACTACGCCGATCCCGAGGCGTTCAGCTTGCGCGAGACGTTGCGTCCCGCCGTGTTCGTGCCCGAGTCGAAGCGGGTCAACGTGCTGCTGCGCGAATTCCGCGCCAACCGCAATCACATCGCGATCGTCGTGGACGAGTACGGCGGTGTGTCGGGCCTCGTGACGATCGAGGACGTGCTCGAGCAGATCGTCGGCGACATCGAGGACGAATACGACTTCGACGAGAGCGAGGACAACATCATTCCCGAGGCGAACGGCCGCTTCCGGGTGAAGGCGCAGACCGAGATCGCCGATTTCAACGCGCAGTTCGGCACGTCGTTCGAGGACGAGGATTTCGATACCGTCGGCGGTCTCGTGCTGAAGGCCTTCGGCAGGCTGCCGAAACGTGGCGAGGCAACGACCATCGGGCCGTTCCGATTCCGCGTGCTTCGCGCCGACAGTCGCCGCGTCTACACGTTGCAGGTCGAACGTATCGCGCCGCCGCCGGGCGAAGAAACGGCGTGACGCTCAGCCGGGGATCGACGCTCGCGCTTTGCGCGGCCGCGGGCGCCCTCACCGTGTTCGCGTTCGCGCCGTTTTCGGCGTGGCCGCTCGTGTTTGTCACGCTCGCGCTGCTGTTTGCGGTCTGGCTGCGCGAGGACTCGCCACGCGCAGCGGCATGGCAGGGATTCGCTTTCGGCTTCGGTTTGTTCGGCGCCGGCGCGTCGTGGCTCACCGTCGCGCTCGTCAACTTCGGCGGCATGGACGAAGCGCTCGCGATTTTGGCGATCATCATCCTGACCGCCTACCTCGCGCTGTGGCCCGCCCTCGCCGGCTTGCTCGCCGTCGGCTTGACCCGACGCGGCTCGTGGTCGCGATTGCTGCTCGCTGCGGCGGCATTCACCGCCGCCGAATGGGTGCGAAGCTATCTCTTCACCGGCTTTCCGTGGCTCGCGCTGGGTTACACGCAGGTCCCCGATGGCTTGTTGCGGGGGTACGCGCCCATCGGCGGCGTCTATCTCGTCACGCTGGTCGTCATGCTCGGAGCGGGCTGCATCGCACAGTTCGCGCTTGCGCTCGCCGACAACGCGCGCGTTTGCGCGCTCATGAGCGTTGTGGTTGCGCTGGTGCTCGTTGTAGGCAGCGCCTATCTTGTGCGCTTCGACTGGACGAAGCCGTCGGGCGAGCCGCTCGCGGTGTCGCTCGTGCAGGGCAACGTGCTGCAGGAGCTCAAGTTCGATCCCGCATTTCGCACGGCCACGTTCAATCGCTACCTGCGCCTGGTCGCACAAAGCCGCGGGCGACTGATCGTGCTTCCGGAGAGCGCATTCCCGATGTTCTCCGACGAAGTGCCCGACGCCGTGCTGCTGTCGCTCATCCGAACCGCGATTGCGCGCGACGGCGACGTGCTCGTCGGCCTCTTTACCGCGCTGCCGCCGGAACCGGGCGGAAGCGAGCCGCGCTACTACAACACCGTCGTCGCGCTCGGCACGAGTCCGTTGCAGTTCTATCGCAAGAACCATCTCGTGCCGTTTGGCGAAACGATTCCGCTGAAACCGATCTTCGGCTGGTTCATCCGCTCGGTGCTCGCGATTCCGCTCGCCGATCAGGCGCGTGGCGGATCGATGCAGCCGCCGCTTCAGGTTGCCGACGAGCGCGTCGCCGTCGACATCTGCTACGAGGATGCGTTCGGCAACGAATTGCGCCAAGGCGCGCGGGACGCACAGATGCTCGTCAACGTGACGAACGACGCGTGGTACGGCCATTCGATCGCTGCCGAGCAGCACAATCAGATGGCCGCGATGCGTGCACTCGAGCTCGCACGGCCGATGCTTCGCGCGACGAATACCGGCATCACGTCGGCGATCGGCATCGACGGGCGCGAAATGGCGCGCCTGCCCTGGTTCACGACCGGCGTTCTGGAAGTGAGCGTGACGGGACGCGCGGGCGAGACGCCTTATTTGCGTATCGGCGATCTCGGCGTGCTCGCGCTTTGCGCGGCGCTGATCGTGGCGGCGGCTCTCATCAATCTTCGCAGGTAGAATCGCCGTCGGGAAAACGCCCCGCGACGATGCAGACGTTCCAGGAGATCATCCAGACGCTCCAGCGCTACTGGGGCGATCGCGGCTGCGCGCTGCTTCAGCCGTACGACATGGAAGTGGGAGCGGGCACGTCGCACACCGCTACGTTCCTGCGCGCGCTCGGCCCCGAGCCATGGCGTGCCGCCTACGTGCAACCTTCGCGGCGACCGAAGGATGGACGCTACGGCGACAACCCCAACCGGCTGTCGCACTACTACCAATATCAGGTCGTCATGAAGCCGGCGCCCGGCGACATCCTCGACCTCTATCTCGGCTCGCTCGCCGCGCTGGGCTTCGATCTTGCGAATAACGACGTCCGCTTCGTCGAGGACGATTGGGAGAACCCGACGCTCGGTGCATGGGGGCTCGGCTGGGAAGTGTGGCTGAACGGGATGGAGATCACGCAGTTCACGTATTTCCAGCAAGTAGGCGGACTGGACTGCGATCCGATCACCGGCGAGATCACCTACGGCCTCGAGCGTCTCGCGATGTACTTGCAGGGCAAGGAGAACGTGTTCGATCTCGTGTGGACGCGGATCGACGAGAATGGTGCCCGTCGCACGCTCACCTACGGCGACGTGTATCACCAGAACGAGGTCGAGCAGTCGACGTACAACTTCGACCAGGCGAATGCGCCCAAGCTCACGGAGCTCTTCGCGTTCTTCGAGAGCGAAGCGAAGCGGCTGCTCGCCGCGCGGCTGCCGCTTCCCGGCTACGAGATGATCCTCAAGGCCGCGCACACCTTCAACCTGCTCGATGCGCGCGGCGCCATCTCGGTCACCGAGCGCGCCGGATACATCGGGCGCATCCGCACGCTGTCACGGCTGGTGGCGGCGGCGTATCTCGACTCGCGCCGCGAGCTGGGATATCCGATGCTTGCGCCGGCGGAGCGCGCCGCGCTGCCCGAGGCATATCGCGACGCCGCATGAAGACGGACACGCTTCTGGTCGAGCTCTTCACCGAGGAGCTGCCGCC
>DATFCW010000070.1:0-10384 GCA_035252665.1 Casimicrobiaceae bacterium
CCGCGCTCGTCGCGATCGATTGGGGCACGTCCGCCGCGCGGGCTTATTGCCTCGACCGCGAGGGCGCGATTGGCGAGCGCCGCGCCGTCCCGCTTGGCGTCAAGCACGTGCGCGACGGCAACTTCGAGGCCGCGCTCGCGAAGGTGCTCGGCAATCTGCCGATCGGCCTTGCGCCGCGCATCGGCTGCGGCATGATCGGAAGCCGCCAGGGTTGGGTCGAGGCGCCCTATGTCGACTGTCCGGCATCGCTCACGGCGCTCTCCGATCACCTCGTGCGCTCGCCGCTCGATTCGCTGACGATCGTTCCGGGCGTCGCGACGCGCGACGCGGCGGGCTTGCCCGACGTCATGCGCGGAGAGGAGACGCAATTGCTTGGCGCGATTGGTCCGGACGAGGCGGGCGTGCTCGCCGTGTTGCCCGGCACGCACAGCAAATGGGCCCGCGTCGAGCGTGGCCGCATCGTGGAGTTCACGACGTTCATGACCGGCGAGCTCTACGGCGTGCTGATCGATCACAGCATGCTCGGGCGCCTTGCCGGAAACGAGCCGGGGCGCTTTTCGCGCGACGCGTTTTCGCGCGGCGTCGCGCGTGGTCTCGATGAAGGCGAGCTTTCGCATGATCTGTTCGGTGCGCGCACGCTGTCGCTTTGCGGTGCGCTCGCGCACGACGACGTTTCCGATTGGCTGTCGGGATTGCTGATCGGCCGGGAGATTCGCGGCGCGCGCGCCTGGGCGCTTCGCATCGGCATCGATCCGTCCATCGTGCGGATCATCGGCACCGATGCGCTTGCCGAGCGTTACGATGTCGCGCTCGGCGATGCGGGTGCATTGACACAACGCGCCGATGGCGATGCCGCCGCGCGCGGGCTGTGGCACATTGCGACGCGCGCAGGGATGATCGAATGAGCGATCCACGACATTTCGCCGACTATCTTTCGCCGCTGCCGCTCGTCGCCGTGCTTCGCGGCATCACACCCGAGGAAACGTCGTCGATTGCAAAGGCGCTGGTCGACGAAGGTTTTCGCATCCTCGAGGTACCGCTCAATTCGCCGCGCCCGCTCGAGTCGATCGGCATGCTTGCGAAGGACTACGGTGATCGATGCCTGGTCGGCGCGGGCACGGTGATCGATGTCAACGATGTCGCCCGCGTCCGTGCCGCGGGCGGGCGGCTCATCGTAATGCCGCATGCGGATGTCGCCGTCGTTCGTGAAGCCAAGCGGCACGCGATGCTCTGCGTTCCGGGCGTCGCGACACCGACCGAAGCGTTTGCCGCGCTCACCGCGGGGGCGGATGCGTTGAAGCTTTTTCCCGCCGAGGCGATGGTGCCCGCGGTGCTTCGCGCCTGGCGCGCCGTGTTGCCGGCGTCCGCGCTCGTTCTTCCGGTTGGCGGCATTCGTCCCGACAACATGGCGCCATGGTGGGCGGAAGGGGCGGCCGGGTTCGGCACCGGATCGAATCTCTACAAGCCGGCCGCCGAGGTCGCGCAGGTCCACGCGACCGCGAAGGCGTACGCCGCCGCGTTTCGCGCGCTGCCAACGCGACGATGATGGAGCGCGTCGACGTCCTCGCGCTTGGCGAGGCGATGGTCGAGTTCAATTCGGCGCGTTCCGCCGACCCGCGCGTCTGGCTGCAGGGGGCCGGCGGCGATACGTCCAACATGGCGATCGCCGCGGCGCGGCTCGGCGCAAGGAGCGGCTATGTGTCGCGCGTCCGCAACGACCCGTTCGGGCGGATGCTGCTCGCGTTGTGGAGAGATGAAGGCGTCGTCACCGACGGTGTCGCGGTCGACGACGATGCGCCGACCGGCGTCTATTTCGTTTCGCATGGCGCGCGCGGCCATGAGTTCTCGTATCTGCGCAAGCGGTCGGCCGCGTCGTTGCTGACACCGACCACACTGCCCCTCGAGTGCATTCGCGCGACGTGCGTGCTGCATCTGTCGGCAATCAGCCAGGCGATCTCGGCATCGGCGTGCGACGCGTGCTTCGCCGCGGTCGATGCCGCACGCGATGCGGGCGTGCGCATTTCGTACGACACGAACCTGCGGCTTGCGCTGTGGCCCCTTCGGCGTGCACGGGCGATCGTATTCGAAACGATGCGCCATGCCGATTGGGCGTTACCCGGACACGACGATGCAGCGCATCTTTTCGGCAACGACGACCCGGATGCGATCGTCGACGCGTGCCATGCGCTAGGTCCTGAAATCGTGGTGTTGAAGCTTGGACGCGACGGCTGCCTCGTGTCGGATGGGCATCGGCGTGAACGCATCGATGGCGTGCGGGTCGATGCGGTCGATGCGACAGGCGCGGGCGATTGCTTCGATGGCGCCTTTGCCGTGCGGATCGTCGCAGGCGATGATGCGTTCAAGGCCGCCCGTTATGCGAATGCGGCCGCCGCGCTCGCGACGACAGGCTATGGCGCGGTCGCGCCGCTGCCGCGCGCTGCGGACGTCGCCCGGCTTCTCGGCGAGTGAGCCTCCAAGTCACGGCGCGTGCGTTTCGCCGCTGTCCCGAGTAGGATGCGCGAGCAAGCTTGCCGGAAATGGCAATAAATTCGGAGGATGCGATGAGACTCAACAGCGCAATCCGGCATTTGCGACGCGGCGACTGGGAGAAGGCGCACGCGATCGTGCAGAACGACAACACGGACATGGGCTGCTGGGCGCACGGCATCGTGCATCTTCTCGAAGGCGACGTCGGCAATGCGCGCTACTGGTTTCGGCGCGCCGGCCGGCCGTTTCCGCGCGAGCGCGACGCGAGCGCCGAAATCGACGCGTTCGTCGCGGCGATGAAGCAGCAGTCGGCGGCGTGACGATCGCGCCGTCCTTGTATCGAAAACGAGCGGCGTGTTCGAGCTGTCGATACCGGGCTTCGGCGATCTTCACCTCGATACGCTGGTCTGCGACTTCAATGGCACGCTGGCGCGCGACGGTCGTCTGATCGAAGAGGCGCGAACGCTTCTGCCGAGCATCGCACGTCTCGTCGACATCCGCGTCGTTACCGGCAACACCTTCGGCTCGGCTACCGATGCGCTGCGCGATTGTCCGTGCACGTTGCTGCTGCTCGACGCGCGTGATCAGGCGAAGGCGAAGCTCGCGCTCGTCGAAACGAACGGTGCATCACGCATCGTTGCGATCGGCAACGGCCGTAACGATCGTTTGATGCTGAAGGCCGCCGCGCTCGGCATCGGCGTCGTTGGTGGCGAAGGGGTCGCCGGCGAAGCAGCAAGCGCATCCGACGTCATCGCGGCGAACATTGCCGAAGCGCTCGAGCTTCTGCTCGAGCCGAGACGGCTTCTCGCGACGCTTCGCGACTGATTCTCCAGTTTGGGGTCAGAGACGAAACTCATTCATCTTGGGCGGCGCGATGCCGCAACCCGAGTTTCGTCTCTGACCCCAAACTGGTTTCCCATCGGAACTTGTCGAACGCAGGCAGGCTCAATAGAATGTGCTTCGGGAGATGGCATTCTCCCTTCGAAGTTCGCGCTTACGGCGCAAACCTTCGCGAACCGCCGCAAGGCTAATGATGCCTGCCTCGATCGGTGTTGACGCCGGGCGACGCAGGCCTTTCTTTTGCGTAACGCCCGGTCACTTTCGCCGCGGCAAATGCGGCAGGAGGAAGCGCGTGCCTGCGTGGGGGTCGGTCATAGCGGTAGGCGGCGGTGCCGCCGTTGGCGCGTGGATCAGATGGGGTTTGGGCGTCGTGCTGAACCCGCTCTTTCCCACGCTTCCTCTCGGCACGCTCGTTGCGAACCTGTCGGGTGGCCTCTTGATGGGCTTCGCGATGGAAATCATGACGCGCCACGCGGCGATGCCTCCGGAGGTGCGCCTGCTCGTCACGACCGGCTTTCTCGGTGGACTGACGACGTTCTCCACCTTCTCGGCAGAGATGACGACGCTGCTGACGCGCGGCGAGTGGTATTGGGGAACGATCGGAATCGTCGCGCATGTCGCCGGCTCGATTGTAATGACGGTGATCGGCATCTTGCTGATGCGGGCGTTGTTTGCATGGGGGGCATCGCCATGAACGGGACGCTATTGCGTTTCTATGTGCACGAGAATCGCAAGCGTGGGCGGATCCTGCTCTACGAATGGCTGCTCGAGCAGGCGAAGCGCCTCGGCATTCACGGCGGTTCGGCGTTTCGCGCGATCGCCGGGTTCGGCAGGAACGGGATTCTGCACGAGGAGCACTTCTTCGAGCTTGCGGGCGATCTCACGGTCGAGATCGACTTTGCCGTCACCGACGACGAGGCGAATCGCCTCCTCGATTTCATTCGCGCGGAGCGTGTCAGCATTTTCTACGTGCGAACGCCGATCGAATTCGGGACCATCGAAGGCAACATGTAGATCGCTCGCTTGCGCGATAATGACGCGTCGGTGTCCTCGAAATGCCAATGCCTTAGGAACGAAAGGAGTGACGACATGGCGCAGGCAATCCGATTTCATCAAACTGGCGGCCCGGAAGTCCTGAGGCTCGAAACGGTCGACGTTGCGCCTCCGGGACCGGGCGAAGTTCGCGTTCGCAATACCGCGATCGGCGTCAACTTCATCGAGACCTATCAGCGAAGCGGGCTCTACCAGCTTCCGCTTCCATCCGGCATCGGTTCGGAAGCGGCTGGCGTCGTCGAGGCGGTCGGCCCAGGCGTCGAAGGGCTCGCGAAGGGCGACCGCGTCGCGAGCTGCCTCGGGCCTGTCGGTGCTTACAGCACCGAACGAAACGTTCCGGCGGATCGACTCGTGAAGCTGCCCGAGGGGATCGACGATCGCACGGCCGCGGCGCTGATGCTAAAGGGGCTGACCGTCGAGTATCTCTTCAACGAAACTTATCCGCTGAAGCGCGGTGACACGATCCTCTTCCATGCGGCCGCGGGCGGCGTCGGACTGATCGCATGCCAGTGGGCGCGCGCGCTCGGCGTGACGATGATCGGCACGGTCGGTTCGGACGATAAGGCGAGGCTCGCGCGCGAGCACGGATGCGCGCACACGATCGTTTATACGCGCGAGGATTTCGTGCGGCGCGTGAAGGAGATCACCGGCGGCAAAGGCGTGCCGGTCGTCTACGACGCGGTCGGCAAGGACACGTTTCCGGCGTCGCTCGATTGCCTGGCGCCGCGCGGGATGTTCGTGAGCTTCGGCAATGCGTCCGGTCCGGTCCCGCCGCTCAACCTGATGCTGCTGTCCCAGAAGGGATCGCTTTACGTAACGCGCCCGACGCTCGTCACCTATGCGTCCACGCACGCGTCGCTCACGGCGATGGCGGACAAGATGTTCGCGCTCGTGAAGGAAGGGAAGGTCAAGGCGGATGTTCGGCAGACGTTTCCACTTGCCGAGGCGGCGGAGGCGCATCGGTCCCTCCATGCGCGCAAGACGACGGGGGCGACGCTACTGATTCCGTAGCGGCCGAAATTGGTGCCAGAGATGTATTTCGAAATTGGTGCCAGAGATGGGTTTCCCGGCGCTGCCCGGTGAACTACCGACAGCCGTTCGGGAAAGGCGGCTCAGGCACCAATTTCTATCGTCGCGCGGGCTCGCGCGTCGTCTCGTTCACAAGCTCCCGCGCCGCGTCGATCACCTCCGACGCCGTGACGCCGAGCGGACCGACGCCGCGCGCGACCAGCATGTCGGCTGCCGCGCCGTGCAGGCACACGGCAATGCGCATCGCGACAGGTGGATCGATGCGTTGCGCGAGCAACGCGCCGAGAATGCCGGCGAGCACGTCACCCGAGCCTGCGGTCGAAAGCGCCGGATTGCCGGTCGCGTTGATATCGAACGAGCCATCGGGTCGCGCGACGATGCTCCCCGCACCTTTCAAAACCACGTGCGCATTCAGCATCGACGACAGCGCGAGCGCCGAGCGCACACGGTCTGCCTGCACGTCGGCCGTCGTGCATTGAAGCAGTCGCGCGGCTTCGGCCGGATGAGGAGTTGCCAGCGTCGGTGAACTGCGACGTGAAACCGCGTCGATGAGCGTTCTGTCTGCGGCGATTGCATTCAGTCCATCGGCATCGACGACGAGCGGCCCTGCGACGTCGATGAATCTCACGAGCAATGCACGCGCGCGTTCGCCGCTGCCAAGCCCGGGCCCGACGACCCAGGCATCGTGATCGGTGCCGAGCCCATCGGCTTCGCGCAGCATCAACTCGGGCGAGAGCCAATCGACGAGCGGCGCATCGCGCGCGGCGAGTCCGACGACGACGCGACCCGCGCCGAGCCTGATCGCCGCTCGGCCGGCGAGAAGCGCGGCGCCCACCAATCCCTCGGCGCCGCCTACGATGCACGCGCGACCGAACGTGCCCTTGTGCGTCTTGCGCACCCGCCGGGCGAGGATCGCCGGCAGCGTCGGCTGCAACCCACGCCATTCGAGCCGAACACCACGAGCCGACAGCTTGCCGTCGAGCCCGAGCGCATGCACTGAGACATCCCCACAGCGATCGGGCCCGTCGCCCGTCAGAAGGCCGGGTTTGAACGCAATGAAGGTCGTGGTCGCCGTCGCCGTGATGGCCGGTTCGCGCGCGACGCCGGTGACGGCATCGAGGCCGCTCGGCACATCGAGTGCCAGGATCGGCGCGCCGCTCGCGTTCGCCCATTCGATCCACGCCGACCACGGTTGCGCGATCGCGCGCGAAAGCCCGATGCCGAAGAGACCATCGACGATCAGCGCGGGTGCCGATCGCGGAACATTGTCGACGATTCGCACGTCGGTCGACGCAAGCTTCGCGAGCGCGTTCGCTGCATCGGGCTGCGCGTATTGGCTCGTCCGTCCGACAACGACAACGTCGAAGCCGAGTTCGCGGAGATGCCGCGCGCAAACGAGCGCATCGCCGCCGTTGTTGCCGGGACCGGTAAGCACGACAACGGAACCGTCGCGCCCGGCCATCATCGCCGATGCAATCTCCGCGGCGGCCGCGCCCGCGCGTTCCATCAACGGCGCCTGAGCGTGTCGCTGCTCGATGTCGCGAAGCTCGTCGACGGTCAAGAGCGGCAGGAGCGACGCGGCATTCAGGTCGTGGTGAACCGGCATCTTCGGGACTTCGTGGGAGGGGCACGCCCCGTGCTCGGGCACGTGGATCAAGTGTAATTCAGACGCGTCGCTTGGACTTTCGGAAGCGAGCCCCGTAGAATCCACCCCCGCCGGGTGTCGCCTCGGACGCCCACACTTCCCGGGAGTGAATTGCATGCGCACAACGACACTATCGCTCGCGTTCGCCGCAATGCTCGTCTTCGCCACGGCGCCCGCTTCGGCGCAGGATTCCGGAACGCTCAAGAAGGTCAAGGACAGCGGCACGATCACGATCGGTTATCGCGACGCGTCGATTCCTTTCTCGTACCTGAACGACCAGCAGCAGCCGATCGGCTATGCGATGGACATCTGCTACCGGATCGTCGATGCGGTGAAGGCGAAGCTCAACATGCCGAACCTGAAGGTCGCGTTGAACCCGGTGACGTCCTCGACGCGGATCCCGCTGATGGCGAACGGCACGATCGACCTGGAATGCGGCTCGACGACGAACAATGCCGAGCGCAAGAAGCAGGTCGACTTCGGCATGACGTATTTCGTGATCAAGTATCGCTACGTTTCGCTCAAGTCGTCGAAGATGGACACGATCGACGATCTCAAGGGCCAGACCGTGGTGTCGACGGCGGGCACGACCGACATCAAGGCGCTGAACGAGCTCAACAGCTCCAAGAGCATGGGGATGAACATCCTGTCGGCGAACGATCATCCGGCCGCGTTCCTGATGGTCGAGACCGGCCGCGCCAAGGCGTTCCTGATGGACGACATCCTGCTCGCGGGCCTCGTCGCCAACTCGAAGAACCCGAGCGAGTTCCATATCTCGTCGGCGAGCCTCGGCCTCGAGCCCTACAGCCTGATGCTGCGTCGCGACGATCCCGAATTCAAGAAGCTCGTCGACGACACGATGACGAAGATCTTCACGAGCGGCGAAATCGAGAAGATCTACAACAAGTGGTTCATGAGCCCGATCCCGCCGAAGAACATCAACCTCAACGTTCCGATCAGCGATTCGCTGAAGAAGGTGTTCGAGCATCCGACCGATTCGCCGGATCCGAACGCGTACAAGTAATCGTGCCGCGAGCAATCGTGTGACCCGCGGGGGGCTTCGAGCCCCCCGTTGACCGTTCGCGCGATCATGTCGAGATTCCCGCCGGCGAGGCGATAGCGTGCACTACCACTGGAACTGGAAAATCTTCTGGGCGATGACGCCGGAAGGCACGGGCACGTACCTTCATACGCTGCTCGTCGGTCTCTTCTGGACGATCGCGACGGCGCTCGCCGCATGGGTGATCGCGCTCGTGCTCGGTTCGATCCTCGGCGTGATGCGGACCACGCCGCGCAAGTGGCCCGCGGCCATTGGCACCGCCTATGTCGGCATCTTCCGCAACATCCCGCTGCTCGTGCAGATGTTCCTGTGGTTCTTCGTGCTGCCCGAGCTTTTGCCGACCGGCCTTGGCAACGCGATCAAGCAGATGCCGCCGCCGTGGGCATCGTACGTCCCGGCCGTGCTGTGCCTCGGCTTCTTCACCGCGGCGCGCGTTTGCGAGCAGGTGCGCGCCGGCATCCAGTCGTTGCCGCGCGGCCAGCGCATGGCGGGGACGGCGCTGGGCCTGACGCTGCCGCAGACGTATCGCTTCGTCCTCCTGCCGATGGTGTTCCGGATCATCCTGCCGCCGCTCACCTCGGAGTTCCTCAACATCATCAAGAACTCGTCGGTCGCATTGACCATCGGCGTCGTCGAGCTCACGGCAGCCGCGCGCGCCATGCAGGAGTTCAGCTTCCAGGTGTTCGAGGCGTTCACCGGCGCGACGGTGATCTACATCGTTGTCAACATCTTCGTCGTATTCGCGATGCGCTGGGTCGAGCGGCGCGTGGCGGTGCCCGGGTTCATCGGCCCGGCGGTCCAGGCGGGCGCGCATTGACGCGCGCATGAGCGATGCTCGGCCATTTCGACTATCACGAGATCTGGGTCAACCTTCCCTACCTGATGAGGGTGGGGATGACGTTCACGTTGACGTTGACCGCGCTCGTCATCGTCGGGGGCATCTTCTTCGGAACGCTACTCGCGATGATGCGGCTTTCGAGCATCAAGCCGCTTTCACTGCTCGCCACCGGCTACATCAACCTGATGCGGTCGGTGCCGCTCGTGCTCGTGATCTTCTGGTTCTACTTCCTGGTGCCGTACATCGGCGCCTGGATCACCGGCGCGAGCCAGCCGGTGAAGGTGGGCGCGTTCCTCTCGTCGGTCATCACGTTCACGATGTTCGAGGCCGCGTATTACGCCGAGATCATGCGCGCCGGCATTCAGTCGATTTCGCGCGGACAGGTGTGGGCCGGTTACGCGCTCGGTCTCAACTATTGGCAGACGATGAGCAAGATCGTTTTGCCGCAGGCATTTCGCAACATGGTGCCGATCCTGCTTACGCAAACGATCGTGATGTTCCAGGACACCTCGCTCGTCTACGTGTTGTCGATCACGGACTTTCTCGGCGCCGCGTCGAAGGTCGCCGAGCGCGACGGCCGGCTGGTCGAGATGTATCTGTTCGTCGCGCTCGTCTATTTCATCATGTGCCTCGCGGGCACCTACGTCGTGCGGCGGTTGCAGCACCGGATCGCGATCATCCGCTGATGCCTGTCGCCCGCGCGAATCTCGTTACACGCCTATCGGAAGACGCACGATGCCGATGATCGAAATGAAGGATGTATCGAAGTGGTACGGCACGTTCCAGGTGCTGACCGACTGCTCGACCAACGTCGAAAAAGGCGAGGTGATCGTCGTCTGCGGGCCATCGGGCTCGGGCAAGTCGACGCTGATCAAGGCGGTCAACGCGCTGGAGCCGATCCAGAAGGGCGACATCTTCGTCGACAGCATCCGCGTGAACGATCCGAAGACGAACCTGCCGAAGCTTCGCGCGCGCGTCGGCATGGTGTTCCAGCATTTCGAGCTCTTTCCGCATCTGACGGTGCGCCAGAACCTGTCGCTTGCGCAGGTGAAGGTGCTCGGACGCTCGCAGTCCGAAGCCGACAAGCGCGGGCTCAAGTACCTCGACCGCGTCGGTCTCGCCGCGCACAAGGACAAGTATCCGGGCCAGCTCTCCGGTGGCCAGCAGCAGCGCGTGGCGATCGCGCGCGCGCTGAGCATGGACCCGATCGCGATGCTCTTCGACGAGCCCACCTCCGCGCTCGATCCGGAGATGATCAACGAGGTGCTCGACGTCATGGTCGAGCTCGCCCAGGAAGGCATGACCATGATGGTGGTCACGCACGAGATGGGCTTCGCGCGCAAGGTGGCGAGCCGGGTGATCTTCATCGACGTGGGCGGGCGGATTCTCGAAGACTGCTCGAAGGATGAGTTCTTCGCGCATCCGGAGAACC
>DATFCW010000071.1:0-2067 GCA_035252665.1 Casimicrobiaceae bacterium
AGCGCTTCGTGATACGCGAGATACACCTTCCCGGGCTCGCCGCCGCCGGCGGGCAGCGCCTGGCCGTGGTCCTTCGACGGAATTGGAACGTCGAGGTCGATGTCGAACGTCGGCTTCGCATTGGCGCGCTTGAACGCGATCTTCCCCTTGAGATGGCCGTTCTCCGGATGCACCGTCGATCGAACCGCGGAATCGAAGCAGTATCCGCAGTTGTCGCCGGATGCGAAGAAATACGAAAGGCCGCGATACTTGCCGTCGGCGTCGAACTCGAAGTACACGACCTTCGCTTCGTCGTCGACGAAGATCTTGTCGATCGCGTGCTCGCGGTCGTAGAAGTCGTCGAAGAAGCCGTCGGTGAATTCGGCGTTCGAGACCGCCACCTTGATCACCTCGTCACGCCTCGGGCTCGCGGACTTGCCCCAGAAGCTGTAGGTTCCGTCGGCGTCGAGCTTGAGCCTGGCGCTCGCGAACTGTCCGGTCGCCGAAGCGTGCGCGGCCGACGATGCGGCAAGCGCCACGGACAGCACGCAAAGCGAAACGATCGACGCGAGCGGGCGGTGCACGGTTGCACCGGCGAGACGGAACAGCGGGCGTTGTAATTTCATTGCATCCCTCCCCAAGGCATGCTACCGCTCCGGCGCGGCGCGCAGCATAGCGAACCGGCATGTCCCGGGCAAGCGACGCCCGATCGCCGGTCATCGGCGCCAGCAGCAGAACGTGTGCTGACGCCGCTAATATTGCGGCCGTGCATCCGACCATCCCCGCAGAGGTACAGGCCGCTTTCGATCGCGAGCGCCACGACGCGCGTGCGCGGAAGCCTGCCGACGCCGCGGCTGCGCGAACGCAGACGATCCGCATGTACGATCGACTCGCGGCACTGCAGCGCGAGAGCATCGCGAAGGAGAAAGTCGATGTCGCGTGCACGCGCGGCTGCAGCTATTGCTGCCATCTGCGCGTCGAGGTTCGTCCGCACGATGCGTTCGTGCTCGCGCATCACGTGCAATCGCGGTTCGGCGACGCGCAGCGCGCGCGGACGATCGCGCGCATCGAAGAAAACCTGCAGCGGATCGAAGGGCTGACGCCCGAGCAGCATGTTCGCGCGGGCATCTCCTGCGCTTTGCTGGAAGACGGCCTGTGTACCGTCTACGAAAGCCGACCCGCGACGTGCCGCAAGTATTACTCGGTGTCGCTCGACACGTGCCGTAACGCGTTCAACGATCCGTCGGCGCCTTTGACCGGTGAAATCGAAAACGAGCAGGTACGCCTCGCCGGCAACGCCGTCGCGCTTGGCTATGCGAAAGGCATGGAAGATGCGGGCTACGATGCGGCGCTCTACGAGTTGCACTTCGCGCTTCATCGCGCGCTGACCGATCCGCGCTGCGAGCGGCGCTATCGGCGAGGCAAGCGCGCGTTCGTTGTTCCAGTTTGACGCCCGACGAAGCGAAACGGCTTTACTGTAGGAGTCCGCGCACAACCAAGGTGCCAGGTGACCAAGGTGCGGCCATTGCGCCTTTGTACAAAAGCCCTTACTATCTACTCCACGAGTTCCAAACTCGGCATGCAACGGGGAGGGCGAGGCCATGAGCCATCGCGGCATGTTCGTATTGGCGGCCATTCTCGCCTGCAATTTGCGAATGGCTCTTGGCGAGCCGATAACGCCTCCTCCCATCGCGAGCGAAGCTCCACGGGAAGCGGCGATCCCTGCTGCGGGTTCTTTCCCACCTGCGGCCACCGTCCTGGCCCGATTCCCGGTCGCTTTCGAAGTCAACGAGGGCCAATACGACCCGGCAGTGCGTTACCTGGCGCGCGCGAGTGGCTATCGTGTCGTCCTGAGCGACGCGGGTGCCACATTTTGCTTGCCGAGCGCGACTCGCGATCAGGATTCTCCCGGTCCCGGGGTCGTACAGCTTAGATTCGTCAATGGTAATCGTGCACCCGTAGTACGGCCATCCCAACCACTTCATCGGACAAACTATTTCATTGGTGAGAACCCTGCGCAATTCCACACCGATATCGAAAACTTTGCGCAGGTTCTTTATACCGAGATTTACGCGAACGTCGACGTCC
>DATFCW010000072.1:0-8760 GCA_035252665.1 Casimicrobiaceae bacterium
CGGGCGGCGCAATGACTTTGGGTGCGCTCACCATTTGATCGCGTCCGCCTTCCTTGGCCCGATAAAGCGCCGAGTCGGCTTGCTGGATCCAGTCTTCGACGTCCGCCATGTCCTCGTACGCTTCGGCGGCACCCAGGCTGATCGTGCAGCGATCGCCCGTCGGGTCGACCTTGGCCTCACCGAATTGCGCGCGTATGCGTTTCGCGAGCTCGGTCGCGCCATCGAGATTGGTGTCCGGCAGCACGAGCAGGAACTCGTCGCCCGCGTAACGTGCCGCGGTGTCGGTCCGACGAATGTTGTGCCGCAGCGTTTCGGCGAGATGACGCAGCACGCGATCGCCGGCCGGATGCCCGTGGCGATCGTTGATCTCCTTGAAGCGGTCGATGTCGAGCACGATCAGCACCGCGTTTCCGCCGTAACGACGAAACCGCGCGAGCGCTTTCGCGGCGGCCGCGAGGCCCTGGCGACGATTGGCGAGACCGGTCAGCTCGTCGGTACTGCTCACCTGGGCGAGCCAGCGATTCTGCTGCGCGACCTTGCGCTGCAGCCGATACATGACGACGCTGATCGCGATCGGGTACGCGACGAGGAACGGCATGCACGCGATCGTGACGATCATCGGCGTCGAAAGATCGATCGGGAAGCCGAGCGCCGCCGACGTGATCGCGCACGCCGCGACGAGCCAGGCAGTCGTGCGCCAGACGAAGCGCGGTCCCCCGACGGCGATCTTGTCGACGGAGAGCATCGTCACGATCAGCACGCTCGGCAACAGGGTGAAGTGCATCAACGCGACCCATGCGCCGCCGAGCGTGGAATCGATCGTCAGGTGCCGGAACTCCGCGCGTATCGGTTGCCGATTTCGCACGGCGAGATAGCGGGCGACGTGCGGCCAGATCAGGCCGTGGGCGACGAGGAGAGCCCATGCGGCAATCGACGCGCCGTGCACCCAGAACACCGATGCGACGCAGACGAAGCCGAGCCCGAGCCCGAGCGTTCGCAAACGCCAGATGCGGTTGGCGAAACGGAGGTCGGGTTCGCGATTCGGCGATTCGCGCGCGAGCGTCGGCTCCCGCTCCTCGGAGGAGCGTCGTTCGGCGTCGGCATCGGTCGTTCGCATCGCAAAGCGGTCGAAGCAAAGGGTCGAGCGTTACGGTGCGCACGGCCGACGTGCCGCGTCGCAACTGAACCGGATTTCGGCCGCCAGCGGGGTTTCCCGCCCTGGTGCCGTTCAACCGGTCACCAAGGAGCCACGAGGAGGCGACGCGCGATCGCGGGGCATCACTTTCGCACCGTGACGCAAGGCCTGCAATAAGCTTGCCGGGGAAAGCGGAACATGAAGGACGCGCCGGCGACATGTATGCAACAGGTGGCCTCGGTATGGCGAGCCGAGGATGCTTCGCTTCCCTTAAACCACCGTCAACTCTCGCCTGTATCCGATCGCCTCGGCGACATTGTCCGGCACGATGTCAGGCACACCGGCAAGATCGGCGATCGTTCGCGCGACCTTGATGACCCGGTGGTAGCCGCGCGCCGAAACCGAAAAGCGCGACATCGCGCGCCCGAGCAGCGCCTCGGCGGTCGCGGAGCGTGGGCAATGCCGCTCGAGCTCCGCGGGCGTCAATAAGCCGTTCGGCTTACCTTGCCGCTCGATCTGTCGACGATGCGCGGCGGCGACGCGCTCGCGGACGATTACCGAAGCTTCGGGCTTTGTTTTGTCGTTCGCGGTCATTTCATTGGCCGATACGGCCGGCACGTCGATCGACATGTCGAGGCGATCGTAGAGCGCGCCGGACACGCGCCAACGGTAGCGTTTCACCGACTCGGGCGGACAGTTGCAACGGCCGCTCGCGTCGCCGTGCCAGCCGCACGGACAGGGGTTCATCGCGGCGACCAGCTGAAAGCGCGCAGGGAACGACGTCTGTCGTGCCGCGCGCGACACGAGGATCGACCCCGATTCCAACGGCTCGCGCAGCACTTCGAGCACGCGCCGATCCCATTCGGGCAGCTCGTCGAGAAACAGCACGCCGTTGTGCGCGAGCGAAATCTCGCCCGGACGGGGAACGCCTCCGCCGCCAACCAGGGCGGCGCCGCTTGCGGTGTGATGCGGCGCGCGAAACGGTCGTGTTCGCCAGCGTGTCGCGGTGAAGCGTCCGGCGAGCGAAGCGATCGCCGCCGATTCGAGCGCCTCGTCCTCGCTCATCTGCGGCAACAGCGCGGGCAGCCGGTGGGCAAGCATCGACTTGCCCGTCCCCGGCGGACCGATCAGGAGCAACGAATGAAAGCCGGCAGCGGCGATTTCGAGCACGCGCTTGGCATGCGCCTGCCCGCGCACGTCCGCGAGGTCGGGTCCGTCGAAGGACGCAACGGGTGACGGCAATTCAGTCTGCATTGCGCAAAGCGGCTCGGAGCCTGCGAGATGTGCGCAGACCGCGAGGAGCGTGTCCGCCGGGAGCACCGTCGCGTCCTTGACCATCGCGGCTTCCGCCGCACTCGTGCGGGGGAGCACGAATGCGCGCCCGTCGATCCGCGCGGAAAGCATCATCGCGAGCGCGCCGCGGACCGCGCGCAATTCGCCGGTCAGCGCAAGCTCGCCCGCGAACTCATGCGCGTCGAGTCGATCGCCGGGAAGCTGACCGCTCGCGACGAGAATGCCGATGGCGATCGGCAGGTCGAATCGGCCGGATTCCTTGGGCAGATCGGCCGGGGCGAGGCTCACCGTCACCTTCCGCGCCGGAAACTCGAATTGCGCATTGAGCAATGCCGCGCGAACGCGATCGCGCGCTTCGCGCACTTCCGTTTCGGCGAGCCCGACGATATGGACGCCAGGCAAACCGCCGGCGAGATGCACCTCGACCCGCACGCTTGGCGCACTGACGCCGGACAGGCCGCGGCTGTGAACGATGGCGACCGCCACGAGCGACTCCGTTCGTTCCCGCGAGCGCTTGGCGCCGCTCGCACGGACGCGACGCTACACGTGCCCAACCAGCGCCGCATTCGGCCATTCGGACGACCGTGCTAGTCTCGATCGCGTCGAGTCCCAAGACCATGGACGTGCGAAGAGGAAGCGCATGTCCGATGCTCGGCCGCGGGAGAGCGCAGGACAGTGATGACCAGGAGCATCCGGCTCGGCTTCGTGCTCGCGTCACCCCGCGCGCGCCCGCTCGCGAGCACGCGGACGTCGGTCCTCAACATGCTGCCATATCTCGACCGCGCGGGGTTCGACGCCTCGATCGTCTTCGAGCCACCGGTCCCGGCCGAGGTCCCCGACGTGACCGGCGTCGCGGAACGGATGATTCGCGGGCGATACGCCATCGCGTATTTCCAGAAAGTGCGCGGCGCGAGCGTCGCGCGAGAGATCGAGGCGCTCGCCGCCGCCGGCATCCGAACGGTTTTCGGCATCTGCGATCGCGTCGACCCAGCAATGGTGCGGGCGACCGATCTCACGATCACGGTCACCGAATTCCTGAAAGCGCTCCACCCGCCCGACGTTCGCGATCGCATCCACGTCGTTCACGACGGCATCGAGCGACCCGACGTCGCACGCCGCGATGCAAACGATCGTCGCGGAACGCGCATGCGGCCGTTGTCGCTCGTGCTGGTCACGTCGGGACGTCTCGATCATCTTCCGGTGCTCGACGGCATACCGCCATGGGCCACGTTGACCGTGGTCGGCGGCTATCGCGAATCGCGTCGCTTCGCGGATCGAATTCGCGAAAATTTCGCGCTCGTTGGGGGCGCGGGGAAAAGCGCGCGAGGGCGTGCACGCGCGCTGCGATTCATCGCACACCCGCGCGTTCGCAGAGTTGCATGGCACGCCGACGGCGTCTATGACGCGCTGCTTGCCGGCGACATCGGCATCCTGCCTATAACGCGAGAGGTTGACGGCGATGACGGAGTGCCGGTCT
Source organism: Casimicrobiaceae bacterium (assembly GCA_035252665.1). Classification (GTDB taxonomy): domain Bacteria; phylum Pseudomonadota; class Gammaproteobacteria; order Burkholderiales; family Casimicrobiaceae; genus VBCG01. Next base: position 3,906 of record DATFCW010000072.1, read on the forward strand.
GGCAGATCAAGTCCGAGAACCGGCTGACGATGAAGATGTCGGCCGGCCTCCCTGTCGTGGCGACGCCGATTCCTTCGTATCTTCCGATCGTCGAAGACGGCGAAAACGCGCTCTTCGCACGCAGCGCGGCGCAATGGAGCGCGGCGCTCGACCATCTGCGCTCGCCGGACGAGCGCCGGCGCATCGGGCGCAATGCGCGTGAATCGGTGCTCACCGCTTACTCGAAGGATTCGCAAGCAAAGCGGCTGATCCAAGCGCTGCAATGCGTGATGGACCGCGCGCGAGTTCCGCAGTAGCCGAGTCGATGGCATCGATTCGAAGCACGATCGCGCATTACGATCGTCGCAGGATCGTGCGGTGGCTTGGCGATCGCATTCGACATGCGATCGGCGGCGGTTCATGGCAGCTCGCGCGCGCCAGGATGATCGTCAGCGACGCGTTGTCGTGGCGAAATCCATTGCCGCCCGGATCGTTGTCTTCAGCGTCTCTACGCGAGGCGCGAAGCGACGATCGTTTCTATCTGCGGCAGCAGCGGCTTCTCGGGCCGATCTTCAAGCTGTTCTGGGGATCGGGCGATTTGAAGATCTGCGTTGTCGGGTTTTCGCGCGGTCGACGACTGCTGAACGAGCATCGAGGCGAATTGCGCCTGGTCAACACGACCGACATTACCCAGCTCGTGCCCGACGAATACCTGCGCAGCATGGACCCAGCGATCCATCCGCGCTACCGGCGACTGCTCCGCAATGCGCTTCACGCCGATCTCGTTTCCCACGACCAGGCGGCCTATGCGCGGATCGTGCGCGACGCGCTGAATGCTCTCGCCGCGACTTCGCCGGCGGATCTTCCCGCGCCACGACGCCTCTACGCCGCGCTCGATCGGATCGCGATCGACGTTCTGCTTCTCGCGCTATGGGGCGTCAGGCCGGGTTCGGACGCTGTGCCTCTGCTGCGCGAGGCGTTCGACCGGCTCGGGCCCGGCGGCCGCGTCGCGCATGTGGGTCCCGCTCAGGTTTCGGCGTTCGCCGATCTTCGCCGACGGCTTGGCGACATCGCCGACGCAGGCGCGAGCGAGCATTCGATGCTCGGGCGACTGCTTGCCGCCGAGCCGGCGTCCGCGGGTGACGAGACCGCGATGGGAAACGCGATCTACATGATCGAGCGCGGACGACACGATCTGCGCGATCTGCTGCGCTGGATCGTCAAGTATCTGAGCGAAAATGCGTCGGTCGTTGCGGAGCTTCGCGCGCCGAGCGCCGACCCCGATCTTGCGCGGGCGTGCGTTCTGGAAACGCTGCGACTCGATCAGGCGGAATTGCTCGGCCGCAAGGCACTCTCGACGTTCACGTTCGACGGCTTCCGCTTTCCTCGCGGAAGCTGGGTGTCGATTCTGATTCGCGAGTCGCACCGCGATCCCGCCGTCTTCGATGACCCCGACGCGTTTCGACCGAAACGGTTTCTTGGCCGACGCTACTCGTCGGACCAGTATGCGCCGTTCGGCATCGACGAGCATCAATGCCTGGGCGCGTCGCTCGTCGTGCGTTTGTCGGCGATCTTCGTCCTGGAGCTGACGCGCGGGTTCGACTGGACGGTCATCGCGGACGGTCCACGACGGCACGGCGAGCTCCATTGGGAGCCGTCGCCGTCATTCGCGATCGAGTTGCGAGCGCGCGGCTGAATTCAGACCGGCGGGGAAGCCCGCGCCTCGAGCTCGGCGACGCGCGTCTCGAGCTGCTCGACCTTCTCGCGCGTCTTGCGCAGCACTTCCGCCTGAATCTCGAATTCCTGGCGCGTCACCAGGTCGAGGCGTGCCAATCCGCTCGTCAACATCGCCTTGACGTTCTTCTCTACGTCTTTCACTGGCGACGCCTCGAATGCCTTCCCGATGCGCGCCGCCAGCTCGTCCAGCGCTTTCGAATTCAGCATGACCGATCCTCCTCGTTTGTTGCATGGACTGCCCGAAGCGTGTGCAATCGCGCGTCCCGTTGCTCGCGAATGGTGCGTCGTGAAGCTCGTCCGCATGTCTCACGGGCATCGCGAACACGCCATGCCCTTGATGCGCAAGCGTTTCCTCGCCTCGGCACGCCGCGTGCAAAGCGCAGCGCAAACCTCCTTCGAGCGCAGGGAAGCACAACATGAAGCGCCATTTTGCCATTCGAATCGCGGCTTTCGCATTCCCGGTCATCATCGGCGTTCCTTCGTTCGCACAAACGCCGCCCTCGTCCTCCGACGCGAAACCGGCGGCGCCGCCGTACACGCTCACCGGCAACGTGGGCCTCTACAGCCAGTACATTTTTCGCGGGCTCACGCAGACCGACAGCAAGCCCGCGCTCCAGGGCGGCTTCGACTTCGCGCATTCGAACGGCTTCTACGCAGGCACGTGGGCTTCGAACATAAGCTGGTTGCACGATTCGGGTGTCGTCGCGCACGGCGGCAGCCTCGAATGGGATTTCTACGGCGGCTACAAGTACGCGATCAACGACGACTGGAGCCTCGACGGCGGCGTTTTCTATTACTACTACCCGGGAAGCTATGTCGCCGGCGCAACGAACCCGGACACGACCGAGCTCTACCTCGGCGCTTCGTGGAAATGGCTTTCGCTCAAGTATTCGCACGCCGTCAGCAACACGTTCGGCGTTCCCGATTCGCGCAATAGCCGATACATCGATCTGTCCGCCAACTACCCGATCACCGACGCGATCACGCTGAACGCGCACGTCGGCCGTCAGCAATTCGCCGGCAGCAACAACGGCGTCAGCAACAGCGGCACGCTGAGCTACACCGACTGGAGGCTCGGCTTCACCTGGGCCGTCAGCGGCTGGAATCTAGGCGCGTACTACACCGACACGAACGCGAAGGATGCCGGCTACACGCTCGCCGGCCGCAACATCGGACGCGCGGCGGGCACGGTGTTCGTGCAGAAGACGTTTTGATGCAGGTCACGTAACCAACCGCAAGGAGCTCAACCGACGATGAAGCTCGTTCTCGCGATCATCAAACCCTTCAAGCTCGACGAGGTGCGCGAAGCGCTGTCGTCGATCGGCGTGCAAGGCATCACGGTTACCGAGGTCAAGGGGTTCGGACGGCAGAAGGGTCACACCGAGCTCTATCGCGGTGCCGAATACGTCGTCGATTTTCTACCGAAGGTGAAGATCGAGGCGGCGATGGCGGACGAGCTCGTCGACCGCGCGATCGAGGCCATCGAGAAAGCCGCGAAGACCGGCAAGATCGGCGACGGAAAGATCTTCGTGTTCGACTTGTTGCAGGTCGTGCGCATTCGTACCGGCGAGACCGGCGCGGATGCGCTCTAACGGGAGGCTCGAGATGAAGGCATTCGCGATCGCGCTTGCGATGCTTGGCGCGCTCTTTTTTGCGGCACCGCTCGCCGCACAGCAACAGGGGGCGCCGTCGCCAGCTCCAGCCGTGTCGGCCGCTGCACCGGCAGCGACGGCATCACCGGCCCCGGCCGCGACGGCACCGACGCCGAACAAGGGCGACGTGGCATGGATGCTGATTTCCACCGCGCTCGTGCTGATGATGAGCGTGCCCGCACTCGCGCTCTTCTATGGCGGCATGGTGCGCTCGAAGAACATGCTGTCGGTGCTGATGCAGGTCTTCGTCGTGTTCTCGCTCATCACGGTGCTGTGGTGCATCTACGGCTACAGCCTCGCGTTCACCGAAGGGAATGCGTTCTTCGGCGGCTTCGACCGCGTCTTCCTGAAGGGCACGTTCGACGCTGCGAAAGGCGACTTCTCGATGGCGAGCACCTTCTCGAAGAACACGCCATTGCCCGAGCTCGTCTACGTCGCGTTCCAGGCCACGTTCGCCGCAATCACGGTTTGCCTGATCCTCGGCGCGTTCGCCGAGCGCGTGCGCTTCTCCGCAGTGCTGCTCTTCGCGGTCCTGTGGTTCACGTTCGCCTATTGCCCGATTGCACACATGGTGTGGTTCTGGCCCGGACCCGACGCGTATACGAGTGCGAGCGTCGTGGACGCTACCAATGCGAAGGCCGGCTGGATCTGGCAGATGGGCGCGCTCGACTTTGCGGGCGGCACCGTCGTTCACATCAATGCGGGGATTGCCGGTGTCGTAGGCGCGATCGTCATCGGCCGACGCGTCGGCTATGGCCGCGAATCGATGGCACCGCACAACCTGCCGATGACGATGATCGGCGCATCGCTGCTGTGGGCCGGCTGGTTCGGATTCAACGCGGGCTCGGCGCTCGAAGCGAACAACTCGGCCGCGCTCGCGTTCATGAACACGTTCCTCGCGACCGCATGTGCAGTGCTCTCGTGGACGTTCGGCGAATGGTGGCTGAAGGACAAGCCTTCGATGCTCGGCGCCGCATCGGGTGCCGTCGCCGGGCTCGTCGCGATCACGCCCGCCGCGGGCAATGTCGGCATCCCGGGCGCGTTCGTCATCGGCCTCGCTGCGGGACTCGTGTGCCTCTGGGGCGTGAATGGACTGAAGCGCCTGATCGGCGTCGACGATTCGCTCGACGTGTTCGGCGTGCACGCGGTCGGCGGCATCCTCGGTGCGCTGCTCACGGGGATCTTCAACTCGCCCTCGCTCGGCGGCCCGAGCTTTCCGGCCGACTGGGTCACGGCCACCGCCGTCGCCGCAAAGGACTACGACATCTGGGGACAGTTCCTGATCCAGTGCAAGGGCGTCGGGCTCACCGTGATCTGGTCGGGCGTGGTCGCCTTCGTGGCCTACAAGATCGTCGACCTCACCATCGGGCTGCGCGTGAGCGAGGAAGAAGAGCGCGAGGGCCTGGACGTGACCTCGCACGGCGAGGCGGCCTACCGGATGTAGGTCCGGCAAAGCGTTTCCTCCTGGTATTCAGGGGCGCTGTGAG
>DATFCW010000073.1:0-6797 GCA_035252665.1 Casimicrobiaceae bacterium
CGGACGAACTTGACCGCCCGGTAGCGAAACGAGTCGGCGCGTGCGTGCACCGGTTGTTCGCCGAGGTGGCGGCGGATATCCTCCGCGAATGCAGCCACCGAGGCATATCGATGGCGCGGATCCTTTTCGAGCGCCTTGGCAACGATGCTGTCGAGATCGCCGCGAAGCCGCAGCTTGAGTCGCTGCGGTGTCAGTCCGCGCTGCGCCGCAGTCGCTCGCGCGTCGATTGGCGACTGTGAGTGTAGTACCGTGGAAAGCCGCGCGACCGGTGAGCTGACGACGGCGCGCACGAGCTCCGCTGGCGGGCGCGCCGTATCGCCCAGCGGATGGCGCCCTGCGAGGAGCGTGTAGAGCAGCACGCCGAGCGCGTAGACGTCGGTTGCCGTCGTCACCGGCTGCCCCGTCAATTGCTCGGGCGCCGCGTACTCGGGCGTCATCAGGCGTCCGCCTTCGCGCGTGAGTTGCGTCGCATCTCCTGCGTCGTCCTCCAGCAGCTTCGCGATGCCGAAATCGAGAAGCTTCACGTCACCATTCGCGACGAGAATGTTCTCCGGCTTGATGTCGCGGTGGACGATCAAGTGCGCGTGCGCATGCTCGACGGCGGCGAGGACATCGAGGAACAGGCGAAGCCTCGATTCGATGTCGAGCTCGTGCGAATCGCAGTAGACGTCGATGCGCTCGCCGTCGACGATCTCGAGCACCAGGTAGGGTTGTCCTGCCGAGCCGACGCCCGCATCGAGCAGCCGCGTAATGTGCGGATGCGCGAGTCGCGCGAGCACCTCGCCCTCGCGGCGAAAGCGTCGCTCCGCGGCATTGCCGATCAGCGCGGCGTTGAGAAGCTTGACCGCAACCTTGCCTTCGTAACGACCATCGCTGCGATGCGCGAGCCACACCGCGCCCATGCCGCCATGGCCGATCAGCCGCTCGAGCGTGTAGGGGCCGAACGTGAAGCCCGCCATGTCGGTAAAGGCCGCACCGCGCTCGCTCGCACGCGATGCATCGCCCGCTTGCCCGGCAAAGCCTTGCGGTCCCTGCTCGAGATACGCGTCGCGCTCGAGGGTATCCGCTTCGTGAAGCAGAGCGGCAATGTCATCGGCCGCGGTCGGGTCTCGACTGCGGAGCGCACCGAGCCACGCATCGCGCTCGTCGCGCGAAAGATCGAGCGCGCTATCGAGCAGCGGATTCAGCGCCCGCCACCGGGCTGCGTCCATGTCACTCCGCGGCGCCGCCGAGAGCGCGACGCAGGAAGATTCGCGCTTTCAGCCAGTCCCGCCGAACCGTGCGCTCGGAAACGTTGCGCAGCGCCGCGATGTCGGCAAGCGAGAGGCCGCAAAAAAATTTGAGGTCGACGATTTCGGCGAGCCCGCTGTCGACCTGAGCGAGCGTTGCAAGCGCGTCGCCGAGGCGTGGAATGTCTTCGTCGTCTGCCGCGTCGGCCTCGTCGAGATCGGTATCGAATGCCGTCAGATGGAATTCGCCGCCGCGTTTCTGCGCGCGGCGGTTTCGCACGTAGTCGATGACGAGGCCACGCATCGCGCGCGCGGCGTACGCGACGAAGTGCGCGCGGTCGGGAAAGCTTGCGGGATCACGCTCGCGCATGCTCAAGAACGCCTCGTGCAGCAGCGTCGTCGCGCTGAGCGAAGCGCCGCTGTTTCGGTGCAGCTCCGCGCGCGCGAGCCGATGAAGCTCGGCATACAACGCCGCAAAAAGATCTTCCGCAGCGGGTTGACCGGCTGTTATCGATGGCGTTGCCGAATCCATGACCGTCCGTCGTGGATACACCGGCTCGGATCCCGATCCTCCCCCGGATCGTGCCTGTTCGGCGCGGAGCTTGGGCTATAATAACCGTTCCGTGGGGACGTAGCTCAGCTGGGAGAGCGTCGCGTTCGCAATGCGAAGGTCGGGAGTTCGATCCTCCTCGTCTCCACCAGGTAAATCGAGGGCCGGCGCCGCGTCGGCCCTTTCGTTTCCGGGTTCGCGCCGGCATTTGGCGGAAGTGCGACTATGAAATCCGACGATCCCGAACACCTTCGCGCGACGATTCCCGCTGCGTTGCCTCCCCAGGCGATCTCCGAGGAAGTGCTCCTCGAGAAATATGCCAAGGGAAGCGAGCGTACGATCGAGGACGTTCGACGCCGCGTCGCACGTGCGCTCGCCGCTGCAGAGCCGCCGGACCGGCGCGCGCAGTGGGAGGAAGTGTTCTACCACGCACAGGAGAACGGCTTCATCCTCGGGGGTCGCATCAACTCGGCAGCAGGGACCGACCTCAAGGCGACGCTCATCAACTGCTTCGTCCAGCCGGTCGGCGACAGCATCTCCGGCGACGACGACGGTCCCGGGATTTATGTCGCGCTGAACGAAGCAGCCGAGACGATGCGCCGCGGCGGCGGCGTCGGCTACGACTTCTCGCATATTCGTCCTCGCGGCGCTTACGTCCGCGGGACCGACAGTCGCGCGAGCGGACCGCTTTCGTACATGCGCGTGTTCGACCAGAGCTGCGAAACCGTCGAGTCGGCCGGCTCACGGCGCGGCGCGCAGATGGGCATCCTGCGCTGCGATCACCCCGACATCGAGGCGTTCATCCATGCGAAGGACGACGGCAGCCTCACCAACTTCAACATTTCGGTTGCCGTGACGGATGCGTTCGTCCTTGCCGTGCGTGACGATCGCGAGTGGGCGCTCGTGCACAAGGCGCCGCCATCGGACGATCTGATCGCATCGGGCGCGTATCAGCGCAACGATGGACACTGGGTCTATCGCACCGTGAAGGCGCGGGCGTTGTGGGACGCGATCATGCGCTCGACGTACGACCACGCCGAGCCGGGCGCCGTGTTCATCGATACGATCAATCGCGACAACAATTTGTCATATTGCGAGACGATCGAGTCTACGAATCCGTGCTCCGAGCAGGCATTGCCTGCGTATGGGTGCTGCGATCTCGGCAGCATCGATCTCACGCGCTTCGTGCGCGAGCCGTTCACCTCGCGCGCCGAATTCGATTTTCATGCCTTTGCCGAAACGGTCGGCGTCGCGGTGCGAATGCTCGACAACGTGCTCGACGTCACGGTCTGGCCGCTACCGCAGCAACGCGACGAGGCGATGGCGAAGCGGCGCGTCGGGCTGGGGTTCACGGGTCTCGGCGACGCGCTGATCGAGCTCGGACTGCGTTACGACGGCGACGAGGGACGCGCAATGGCTGCACGCATTGCCGAGCACATGCGTGACGCCGCATACGCAGCATCCGTCGACATTGCCAAAGAGAAAGGTTCGTTCCCGTTGCTCGACGCCGACAAGTATCTTTCGGCGCCGCGTTTCGCGTCGCGTCTGCCCGACGCGATCAAGCGCGGCATTCGCGAGCATGGCATTCGCAACAGCCACCTGCTGTCGATCGCGCCGACCGGAACGATCTCGCTCGCGTTCGCCGACAACGCGTCCAACGGCATCGAGCCTCCGTATAGCTGGCGCTACACGCGGCGCAAGCGAATGCCCGACGATTCGATGAAGGAGTTCGTCGTCGAGGATCACGCGTATCGCGTGTTCCGGCATTTGCATGGTCTCGACGACGACGTCGAGATCGTCGAGTTCGATCGTTCGAACGCGCATGCACCCGGCGAGCCGTGGACCGACGCCGACGGCACGCGCCGCGCGACGCTGTCGCCGGCATTCGTCAGCGCGCTCGAGATGAGCGCGCAGGATCACATGCGGATGAACGCGGGCGTGCAGCCGTTCATCGATTCGGCGATCAGCAAGACGGTGAACGTGCCGACCGACTATCCGTTCGACGCGTTCGCGGACTTGTACCTCGAAGCATGGAAGGCGGGCCTCAAGTGCATTGCCACGTATCGTCCGAACGACGTGCTCGGCGCGGTGCTCGAAGTGGCATCGCCTGCCTCGTCGATTTCTTCATGCGAGGATCTCGACGTCGCCGATCCCGATCGACGCATTCGGCTCGATCGCGCGATCGATCCGCCGCTCGCGAGCCTCCGCTGGCCGGGCCGTCCCGAGTTGCCCAACGGCAATCCATGCTGGACGTACGTCGTGCGTCACCCTCTCGGCGACTTCGCCGTATTCATCGGTCATATCGAGAACGGCGGCGCGTATCCGTTCGAAGTCTGGATCAACGGCGCGGAACAGCCGCGGGGCCTCGGCGCCATCGCGAAGACGCTGTCGATGGACATGCGCACCGACGATCGCGCATGGCTCGACATGAAGCTCTCCGCGCTGCAAAAGGCGGTCGGCGACGACGGGTTCGACATGGCGATGCCGCCCGATGGACACAAGGTACGCGTGCCGAGCCTCGTGTCGGGCTTCGCGCGACTGATTCGCTATCGCGTGAACGAGCTCGGCGCGTTCTCCGAGCAGTCACGCGGCAAGACGCCGGTCATCGATGCGTTGATGGCGATCAAGGAACCGAAGGCCGGTCCCGACGGGACGCTGTCGTGGACGGTGGACGTGCTCAATCACGCGACCGGCGACGACTTCGTGCTCTTCCTGAAAGAGCTGATCATGCCGAACGGACAACGTCGGCCCTATTCGATGTGGCTGTCCGGCGAATATCCGCGCGTGCTCGATGGCCTGTGCAAAGCGCTGTCGCTTGACATGCGCGTCTACGATCCGGCGTGGATCGGCATGAAGCTGCGCAAGCTCCTGAATTACGGCGAGCCGAACGGCGAGTTCATGGCGCGCATCCCCGGCTCGAATAAAGGACAGACGTATCCGTCGACGATCGCGTATCTCGCGCAACTGGTGATCCATCGTTACGCGATGCTCGGAATTCTCACCGAGGAGGGCTATCCGATCGAGGCGGCGGGAATCCTCGACGTGCCGGAGGGGGAGCGAACGAGCCGCGCCTACAGGACGCTGCCTGGGAGGAAGTGCCCCGAGTGCGGAAACCGCGCGATGATACGGAAGGACGGGTGCGACTTCTGCACCGACTGCGGGTATACGGGGGCGTGCGGGTAGCCGATCCTGTTTCTCGGTGGTTTCGCCCAGTACCTTTTGCCGAGCGCCTTGCGGCAACTCGATACACACAAAGAACTGCTTCGGGTAAAGATAGTCTTCGCTCGATTCGTCGATGATGTGGAGCTGGTCGTGCTCGGACGCGCCCGCATCAGGCAGGAATTGATCCGCTTTGCGAAGCTCCAGCGATGCGCCCTACCCGTCGTTCTTGACGCAAATCGCCAGAGCGTTTGCAAGGATTAGCCATCGTTTGACGGGTTACAAATAGCGCTTGATTTTGAATTTACGCTTGTCGGTGCCGGTAGGCTCGTAGCGATGGACCGAGCCACGTCCATTCGATCCCTCAACCACGAATCTTCGCAAATCCTTTGATCGGCCGCTACGTTGCCCGCGAAACCTTCGCCTGCAATTCCCTGATCAAGTTCTCTTCGGCGTGCAACGCGGAAGTGTCACGCTTCGTTGCGGCGATGTCGTGCCTCAATTCCGATAGATAGGAGTCGAGGATCTTGTTCAGCAAATTCCTCTCCGAAGTTGTCAGATCGATCATCATTGGCCGCTCCTTTTGCCCCATCGGGCGTTCTCCTTCGTTGGGCGGTCGTTTGAGCCTGGAGGTTCCGGGCGAGCGGCTTGTCCGACGAGGGCGGCGCCCTTTCGCCTTGGCAAAATTTGCCAATCCTGATACGATGCGCACATGACAACCATGAACATCTCGCTCCCAGACGCGCTGAAGGAATACGTCGACCAACAGGTCGAGCAGCGCGGCTACGGCACCAGCAGCGAATACGTGCGCGAATTGATCCGAAGGGACCGGGAACGCCAGCAGCTGCGGTCCTTGATCCTCGAAGGTGCCGAATCGCCAATCGCCGGCGAGGCAGACAGTGCGTACTTCGACGAGCTTCGAAGGCGAGTGGCCAAAGGTAATCGGAAGAATGCTTCGCGCCGGTGAAGGCGAAGCGCGTCATCAGGCATGAACGCGCGAACGTCGACATCGACGACGCCATCGATCACTATCTGGATGGCGATGGCCCGCAGGTTGCGGAACGATTCATCGATGCGCTCGAGGCTGCGTTCCAACAAATCTCCCGCTTCCCGGGAACGGGTTCGCCGCGCTACGGGGTCGAGCTGGGCATCGCAGATTTGAGAGCTTGGCCGATACAGCGTTACCCGTTCCTCATGTTCTATGTGGAGCGCTCGGACGCGGTCGAAATCCTGCGCGTGTCGCATACGCGTCGAGACATTCCTCCGCTGCTAAGATGAGCTTGCATTGCGATGAATGACGGGCGGCGTGCACGGTAGCATCAATTCCGTGATCAAAGCCTGATTCCACGCCGCTGCCGTATCATCTCGCGCCATGCAACAAAACACTCGCGGCGCGAAGAACGACCTTCGCAACATCGCCCGCCGCGCGATGCTCGAGCGCGGTCTCCAGCCCGACTTCTCCGCACAGGCGCAACGCGAAGCGCAGGCGATCACACGCGCGGCCACCATTTCCGATCCCGCCGTCCGCGACCTGCGCGATGTCCTCTGGGCATCGATCGACAACGACGATTCGCGGGATCTCGATCAGCTCTCCGCGTCCGCCGGCGCCGCCAACGGCTCGACGCGCATCCTCATCGCCATCGCCGACGTCGACGCGCTGATCGTCGAAAACTCGGCGATCGACGCGCACGCGCGAATCAACACGACGTCGGTGTACACGGTGGCGCAAATCTTCCCGATGCTGCCGGAGAAGTTCTCGACCGATCTCACGTCGCTCAATCAGGATCGCGACCGGCTCGCCCTCGTCGTCGACATGACGATCGACGCGAATGGCGGCATCGCGCAATCGGCAATCTATC
>DATFCW010000074.1:0-5116 GCA_035252665.1 Casimicrobiaceae bacterium
CGGCGCGGGAGGCGGCCGAGCGTGCGTCGCGCCGGCTCGCGTTCCTCGCCGAGGCGAGCCGGGTGCTCGCGAGCTCGCTCGATCTCGAAGCGACGCTTCGCGAGCTTTCGAGGCTCGTCGTACCACGCTTCGCAGATGTCGCGATCGTCTCGCTGCTGCCCAACGAGGGGCAGCCCGAACGCCACGAGATGACATGGTCGACGAGCGATTCCGAGCAGCCGCTGTTGTCGGCGTCGCTCGCCGAGCTCGGCGACCCGATGCTCGCCGACATCGTTCGGCGCGTCTGCGATTCCGGCAAGCCCGAGTCGCTCGAACGCGATGCGACCGGCGCGAATGCGTCGCGGATCGCCCTTCCGCGCGGACTTGCCGTCCATGCCCTGATGCTCGTGCCGCTGCTCGTGCGCGGACGCAGGCTCGGCGTGCTGGCTTTCGGACTCGACGCGCCGGCACGCGAGTTCGATGCCGATGCGCTCGCGATGGTCGCCGAGCTCGCGGCGCGTGGCGCGAGTGCGCTCGACAACGCGCTGCTCTTTCGCAAGATCCAGGAGGAGGATCAGCGCAAGAACGAGTTCCTCGCGATGCTGGCACACGAGCTTCGCAATCCGCTCGCGCCGATCAGCAATGCGGTGCACATCCTGCGCGCGAGCGAGGACGACCCGGAGAAGCTCGCGTGGGCGCGCGAGCTGATCGCGCGTCAGTTGCGCCAGCTCGTGCGATTGGTCGACGACCTCCTCGATGTGTCGCGAATCACGCGCGGCAAGATCGAGCTCAAGATCGAGACGATCGACGTCGAGCAGGTCGTCGCGGCGGCCATCGAGACGAGCAGGCCGAACATCGACGCGCAGCGGCATACGCTTTCGTTGCAGTTGCCGAGCGATCCGACGCGGCTCAAGGGCGACTTCGCGCGCGTGGCGCAGATCCTGTCGAATCTCGTCAACAATGCCGCGAAATACACGCCGAAGGGTGGACGGGTTTCGCTTTCGGCGGCGCGCGAGGGCGACCACGTGGTGTTTCGAATCCGCGATTCGGGCGTCGGCATTCCGTCGGAGTTCCTGGGCGCGATCTTCGACCCGTTCACGCAGATCGACCGCACGCTTGCCCGTTCGCACGGCGGCCTTGGCATCGGCCTCACGCTCGTGCGCCGACTGGTCGAGATGCAGAACGGCCACGTGAGGGCGCGAAGCGAGGGCCGCAATCGCGGTAGCGAGTTCACGGTGTGGCTTCCGGCGACGACCGAGACGCCAACGGTCGATCATGCGAAGCCCGTGACGACGATCGACGTGCCGATCGGCGCGCAAGCGCCATCGCCGGCCGGCCTTCGCGTGCTCGTCGTTGACGACAACCGCGACGTCGCCGACAGCACGGCGAGCATCATGCGGATGAGCGGCTGTGACGTGCATGTGGCATACGACGGCAAGGCCGCGCTCGAATCCGTGCAACGCCTTCGACCCGATGCCGTGCTCCTCGACATCGGCCTGCCGGCGATCGACGGCTATCTCGTGGCGGAACACATTCGCTCGCAACCGGAGAACCTGCGTACGATGATCGTCGCGGTGTCGGGGTATGGGCAGGAGCAGGATCGGCTGCGCTCGAAGAGCGTCGGCTTCGATTATCACGTCGTGAAGCCGATCGATCCCGCGGTGCTCGCCGGACTCGTCGGATCGCTTCGCATGTCGCGCGACAACGCGCGAACCGAGATCGTCGAGCCGCTAAGGTTGTCCGACGGGGCTGGCGGATGAACGCCCCCCCACGCTCGCTGCACTCGCTGCCCCCGGAGGGGGCGGACCAGTCCCTCGGGGCGGCCCGTCGGGACTGGCGGTGACGTCGCCGGCTCGCGCTCCGGCCGGTCCTGGCGTTCTGTCCGATCTCGCCGAGCGCGCGTTCGCGCGCGCCGCGGGGTCGCCGTCGACGAACGGCAACGCGGTGCGCATGCTATGCGATGCGCGGGAGAACTTTCCGGCGTGGCTCGATGCGCTCGCCTCCGCGAAGCAGTTCATCCTTTTCGAGCAGTACATCGTCGAGAACGATCGCGTGGGTCGCGATTTCGCGGCGATTCTCGCCGACCGCGCGCGTGCCGGCGTTCGCGTCTACGTCATCGTCGACTGGCTCGGATGCTGGAGAGCCTTGTCGCTGTGGCGCGCCGTACGCGATGCGGGCGCCGACGTGCGCGTATTCAATCCGCCGCGGCTTTCGAGCCCGCTCGGCTGGCTGTCGCGCGACCATCGCAAGACAATCGTCGTCGATGGGAACGTTGGGTTCGTGAGCGGACTTTGCGTCAGCGAGCGCTGGCTCGGCAATCCAAGGCGAAGGCTCGAGCCATGGCGCGATACCGGCATCGAAATTCGCGGCCCTGCGATCGGGACCCTCGAGCAGGCGTTCTTGCGCGTTTTCGAGACGTCGGGCGCGGCAATCGACACCAAACGGTTCTCGAACGCCGATGACATTCCGCCTGCCGGGTCGATGCGCCTGCATGTGATCGCGAACGAGCCCAACCTCGCGGGAACGTTTCGGATGGATCTCGTGATCGCGTCGATTGCACGTCGTCAACTATGGCTTACCGACGCGTATTTCGTAGCGACGTCGCCATACGTCCAGGCGCTTCGCGCCGCGGCACGCGACGGCGTCGATGTGCGGCTGCTCGTGCCGGGATCGAGCGACATTCCCGCATTGTCGCCGTTGTCGCGCGCGCAATACCGTCCGCTGCTCGAAGCGGGCGTGCGGGTCTTCGAGTGGGCGGGAACGATGCTGCATGCCAAGACGGCCGTCGCCGATCGTCGCTGGTCCCGCGTCGGTTCGACGAATCTCAATCTCGCGAGCTGGATGTCGAACTACGAGCTCGACGTTGCGATCGACGATTCCTCGTTCTCGGAGCTGATGGCGACGCAGTACGAAGCCGATTTGCAGCATTCGACCGAGATCGTACTCACGCGCCGCAATCGCGTGCGGCGGGCGCCGGGTCAGACCGGGCAGGAGACGGGTGTACGCACGCGACGCGCAGCGTCGGGAAGCGCGGGACGTGCGGCGGCGGGCGCGTTCAGCGTTGGCAGCGCGCTCGGCGCGGCGCTCACCGATCGGCGGATTCTGGGTCCTGCTGAAGCGGGTTTGCTGTTCATGATGGCGAGCGTGGCCGCGATCATCGGCATCGTCGGCGCATTGTGGCCACGCGTGCTTGCGTGGCCGGTGGCGGTGATTGCGCTCTGGTCGGGGACCGCGTGGGTCGTCAAGGGCATCGCGCTGCGGCGCGGTCGGCGAAGCGGCGCGCGCGTCGAGCGTCTCGAGGATACGATGCCCGAACCTCCTTGGCCGCCGCAGCAACTGCATGCTGATACTGCTTCCGATTCACCACCCGAGCAGGTTCGGGAGACGCGCGATCACGTCGAATCGCGGTAGCGTCATCCGGGTCGGTTTTCTCGGCTAAAGTAGGCATTACGAATCGACACGCCAATCCCGGGGAAGGACACGATGAGCGACGTTGACACCACGCAACGCATTGGCGCGCGCACGCTGCCGCCCTTTCGCGCCGATCATGTCGGAAGCTTTCTGCGACCGAGGTTCCTGCTCGATGCACGCGAGCAGTTCGGGAACGGAACGATCGACCGCGCGCAACTTCGCAAGGTCGAGGACAATGCAATCCGCGGCGTCGTTAAGTTCCAGGAGGACTTGGGACTCCGCGGCATCACCGACGGCGAGTATCGACGCACGTTTTTCCACACCGATTTCCTGACGCAGTTGCAAGGCGTGGAGACGCACGGCGGCATCCATGTCAAGTTTCACAGCGCGAAGGGTGACATCGATTTCGAGCCGCCGGTGATGCAGGTCACGGGCAAGGTTCGGCACGACAAGCCGATCCAGCGCGCGGATTTCGAGTACCTGCGCTCGGTTAGCACGCGGACACCGAAGGTCACAATTCCTTCGCCGACCATGCTGCACTTTCGCGGTGGGCGCGGCGCCATCGACAAGAATGCCTATCCCGACCTCGAGCAGTTCTATGCCGACGTCGCGACTGCATATGCCGACGAATTGAAGAGCCTGGGCGATGCCGGCTGCACCTACCTGCAGTTCGACGACACGAATCTCGCCTATTTATGCGACGAGAGGATGCGCGAGGGCGCGCGCCAGCGCGGCGACGATCCCAACGAGCTGCCGCGCCGCTACGCACGCCTCATCAATGCCGCAATCGCGAATCGACCGAAGTCGATGCGCTTGTGCATTCATCTATGTCGCGGCAATTTCAAGAGCGCGTGGGCAGCCGAGGGGGGTTACGAGCCGGTCGCCGAAGTGCTGTTCAACGAGCTTGCCGTCGACGGCTACTTCCTCGAATACGACGATCCGCGCTCCGGCGACTTCGCGCCGCTGCGACACGTGCCGAAAGGGAAGATTGTCGTGCTGGGCCTGGTCAGCACGAAGGTCGGCGCGCTCGAATCGAAGGACATGCTGAAGCGGCGAATCGACGAAGCGGCGAAGCGCGTGCCGCTGGAGCAGCTTTGCCTGTCACCGCAGTGCGGGTTCTCGAGCACCGTGCACGGCAACGACATTGCTGTCGAATCGCAAACGGCCAAGCTGCGATTGGTGATCGAGACGGCGCGCGAGGTGTGGGGCGCTGGGTGACCTATTTGAGCGACTCGAGGTACGCGGTTATGTCACGTGCGTCTCGCTCGCTCACGCCGAGGTTCGGCATGGCGCCGTCCGGGACGAACTGCTGCGGATCGCGCAGCCAGCGCACCATGTTCTCGGACGTATTCGCAAGCCTGCCGCCGATGAAGCTGCGCATACCCATCTTCGCAAGGGGTGGACCGACGGGGATCGCGGCGCCGACGACACCCGGAATGTCGTGACACACGACGCATCCGTACTGAAGAATGACGAATCGTCCACGATCGGGATCGCCAGGAGCTGGTTGGAGCGTGTCGGGAGTCTCGACGTCGCTCGCTTTGGTGGCCTTCGCCAACTGTGGCGATTGCGGTTGCTCGCGGCCCAAAAGCGCGCGATACTCGCGCGGCGTTTCATACGGAAGTCGCTGCACGTACGCAACGATTGCCCAGAGCGCGTCGTCGCGCAGACGAAACTCCCATGCCGGCATCCCGGTGAGCTTCAATCCGTGGTTGATCGTCCAGTA
>DATFCW010000075.1:0-5479 GCA_035252665.1 Casimicrobiaceae bacterium
GATCGCCGTGCGAACGCCGATTGGCGGATGTGGACACCATCCGCAGCCGGTCAAGATCACGCCGAACGGGGAAAGCAGTTCGTCGAGCCGCGCTTCGACGCCATCGAGCGCGCTCTCGGGAAACCGACCGAGCGCGACGCCAGGTTGATTCGACACGACGAAAAGCAGGAAGCCGGCATCCTGAAGCTTTCGCAGACCTTCGCCGACGCCGCCGAGCAGCGCCATGCGTTTCGGATCCACGTTGTAGGGAACGTCATGCACGATCGTGCCGTCCTTGTCGAGGAACACGGCGCGCGTGATCGCCGTGTCGATCGCGGCTTGCCGTGGGACGTCGCCCGTCGTCGCGCGATTGGCGGCGTGCGACTTCGCGCCGGTGCTGCCCCACGGTTGGGGCGTCGTCGTATTCAAGGCCATGAAGTCTCCTGCACCGGCAGCACGGTAATTTCGGCAATGACCGATTCGCGCGGCTGCGACAGCGCGAACCGGACCGCCCGTGCGACGTCGCGCGGGTCCTGCAGCTTCGACGGATCGAGATCGGGAAAGCGCTCGAGCAGAAACGGCGTGCGCATTCCGCCCGCGATCACTGCGGTTACGCGCACCTCGTGCGCGCGAAACTCGGCATGCAGCGCGTACGACAGCCCGAGCAGTCCCCACTTGCTCGCGTGATAGGCGCTGGCGTTCGGCCATCCGCGCTTAGCCGCGGTCGACGCGACGTTGACGATGTCCCCGCGTGCTTCGCGCAAAAGCGGCAACGCGAACTTCGACAGCAGGAAGGGTCCGCGCAAATTGGTGCGAACGATACGGTCGAATTCGTCGACCTCGAGCGCGTCGACGCCGGTCGTGCGATCGACGCCGGCGTTGTTGACGAGCGCGTCGAGGCGTCCGCCGCGCTTGACGATTGCGTCGATGAAGCCCCGAACGTCATCGGGATTGCCTACGTCCCCGCGCAACGCGTACGCGCGCTTCCCTTCGTTGCAAATCGTCGCAGCGATATCGTCCGCGCGCTCAGTCAAATCGGCGACGAAGACGTGCGCGCCGGCCTCGGCGAGCGCCTGGCAGATCGCCGCGCCCAGTCCCTGGCCGCCGCCAGTGACGAGGACCACCTTGTCGCGAAGATCCGTATCCAAAATCGCCTAGGGCCGGTTAGCGCTATGAACGGCAAACGCGAACGAGTGCTTGGTCCGCCAATCAAGGCGGACGACGAAGCGAAGACCGGGCGTCTTTGCGAGGAGGACAACGAAAAGTGGCGGACCAGGGCGCTCGTTCCCTCCGGGTTGCTGCCAAAAACGCCCAGCGCTGCGTTGCAAAGTCTCGCCGGGTGCCCGACCCGCCTTCGCCTTCGCGTTTTGCGCTGGGCGTTTTTGGCGATGCAACGCGTTTGTGTCCATAGCGCTAACCGGCCCTAACGCATGCCTTGCGCAACGGCGGGTCGCGACAACGACGCGGTCGTCGCGACCTCGGCATAGAGGTCGGCAAGCGATCGCGAAATCTGCTGCCATGTGAAGCGTTCCCACGCACGACGGCGCGCGCGCTTGCCGAGCAGGCGGGGAATTGCGGGGTCGCTGAAGACGTGCGCGAGACGTCGTGCGAGCGCATCCGCGTTGCGGGCTTCGACGAGGAAACCGGTACGGCCATCCTCGACGGAATACTGGACGCCGCCGACGCGCGCGCCGATCACCGGAATGCCGCAGGCCATCGCTTCGACCGGCGTGATGCCGAACGGCTCGTACCACGGCATCGTGACGAACACGTTCGCCGCGCAATAGAAATGGCGCAGCGCGTTGCGCGGGCGCTGGCCGACGAAGATCACGTCGGACGCAACGCCTTCCTCGGCGGCGATCCGCTGCAGCCTGCCGATCTCGGGCGTGAGCTCGGGATCGGGCGTCGACGCTTCGCCGCCGACGATCACGAGCAACGGCGAAAGTCCGTAGCGCCTCTCGAGCACGCCGAGCGCGCGAATCACCGTGTCGACGCCTTTGCGCGGGACCATTCTCCCGAGTTGCAACACGATCGGACGATCGAGCGGCAACGAGAGATGCGCGCGTGCTTCCGCACGGCTCATCGGCGCGAACTCGTCAGGATCGAAGCCGCACGGAATCATGCGCAGCCGCGACGAGGGCGTTCTGTAATGGCGCGTCAAATCCGATTCGTCCTGCGGGCATTCGGCGACGATCGCGTCCGCAGCGTCGATCACCATCTGCTCGAGAATGCAGCGCTCGGGCGGGAACTCGTCGTCCGGCTGGTGAAGGAGGCGCACGCGGCCGAGCGCATGGAACGTCACCACGTACGGGATGCGAAGCTCCTGCTTCAGTCGCCTCGCGACGAGCCCCGACATGAAGAAGTGCGCATGGCATACGGCGTAAGGGTTGCCGCGCGCATGCGCCAATTTCGCATGCTCGGCGACGACGCGGGCAAATTGCGCCATGTAAGGCAGCAGCGATTCCTTGCGCACGAATGTCGCCGGGCCGGCGCGCACGTGGATCACGCGGATGCCGGGAAGCCAATCGACGATGTCGGGCAAATCCTCGCGATCGCGGCGGGTGAAGACATCGACCAAATAGCCGAGGTTGGCCAGATGCCGCGCCGTGTGGGCGACATAGATGTTCTGTCCCCCCGCGTCGACACCGCCGATGGTGGCGAGCGGCGAGGCATGCTCGCTGATCATCGCGATGCCAACGTTCACCGGATCGCACTCATCGTTGTTGGGGGAAGACGTCAAGCGGTCACTTGCAATGCGCATTACGTGCGCTGCTTCTGCAAGGCGCGTGCCGCGTATCGCTTGAGCGTGGTTTCAAGAAAGAACCGCACGCGAAACGCAATGCGCGTCGCGCGAGGACGGCAATTCTTACCGGCAAGAGTGCACGGCATGCGCCGCGGCGTCGGCGCGTTCAGCAATCACCGGATCGGAGGACGAGGTCAGCCGCGCTCGCAGCTTTCGGCGCCGCGACACTTGCCGCGACACGTGTTCAAAGCATCGCGACAATCACGAACGAGCTGGCCGCGCCGCGGGGATGCTCAGCGAAAGACCGGGTTGGCCGTGTGCGCCATCGCGAATGGTCACTTCACCGCCCTGTGCCTCGATGATCAGCCGCCCCGTGATCGCTGCCGAGTATTGGGACTCCGCGGTACAGGACAACCGGAAGAGCGATGCGGCAAGCGAACGGGGCAGGGCAGGCTCCGTCGTCGTCATTGTCACGAGACGCGCGCGATCTACCTGCGTGATGCGCCACCCGACGCGTCCGCCGGACGAAGTTAGATCGAGCACCGAAATCGCGAACGACAAGAGAGCAAGGCGCACGAGATGCGGATCGCCGAACGCCATCACAGGCGACCCCGGCACGTCGAGATCGAGCACGATTTCGCGCATTGTCGCGCCGTGGCGCAGAACGCGCACGCAATCGGCGGATAGGGCCGCCACGTCGAACGTTTCGTTCGTTGGCTGGTGGCGAAGCGTGAGCGCGTCGATTTCGTCGATGCATGCGGCAAGCCGCACTGCTTCGTTGCGCAAGACTTCCAGGTAACGCTCGCGACGTGCAACAAGCTCCGACCCGGCACCTTCGGCGCGACTGATGGCCGCGGAAAGCAACGCAAGCGTCAGATTGAAGTTGTTGAGCGGGCCCTTCGCGGCGTGCACGAGACCGGTCAGCACATGCCGGTTTGCCTGCGCCTCGCTTGCAAGCAGAAGCGCACGGTCCGTGGGAAGCAGGCTTGCACGATCGCGGACGAGCACCGCGCGGTGCACGTCGGGGCCGTCGGCAATCGCATGCATCTCGTAGCGGATCGGGCGAACGCCGGCAGGCGTCGTGACATCCGCTTTGCCGAAATGCGCATGGCCGTCGACGACGCCGCGCGGCCAGTAAGCCAGGCGAAGCTGGTCGCCGACGTCTCGCCAATGACGCCGCAGTGTCGCCTCGCCGTCGACACCGAAAAGCTCGCACGCGCCCCGGCTCGCAAAGCGCAGAGCGTCCTGCTCGTCGAGCACGAGCGTCCCAGCCTGCACGAGCCGCGAAAGCAAACGGCTGTCGGCCAGGCCCGAATCCTGCAACGACATCGACGCATTCACACGACCGGGTCCTTGCTCCCCGAAAGGCGGTTCATTGAGGGCGGCTGCGCTACCGCGGCAGAGGTTGAAGCTTCTGATCGTCGACGACGATCCGACGACGCGCGCGCTCCTCGCCGAGGCGCTCGAGACGCGTGGCGCGTCCGTGCGCGCATCGGCGTCGGCGGGCGAGGCGCGGCAGACACTCGTCGTCTGGCATCCCGATCTCATGATCTCGGACGTGGGCATGCCGCGAGAGAATGGTTACGAGTTGATCCGCCGCGTGCGCGATCTTCCTGCTGACGAAGGTGGAAGCACGCCCGCGATCGCATGCACGGGTTACGCACGCGATGAGGATCGGGCGCGCGCGATGGATGCGGGTTTCGACGCCGTCGTCCCCAAGCCTATCGACCTCGAGCTGCTCGTTCGTACCATCGAGGATGTGATTCCGCGCCAGTCGCGTGCGCGGCGCCGTTTGGCTTGCGCTCATGTCGCCGGCGTTCGCGGGCCCGTCGAAGGTTGCGATGCGGGCGGCGGCTCGGGCGTCGCGTTGGCGCGAAGATCGGCGCCCGATTCGTACGCGCGAAGCCTGTTGTAGAGCGTCTTGACGCTGATGCCAAGTATCTCGGCGGCTGCTTCCTTCGTATGCGTATGCTGGACCGTCGCGAGGATCAGCCGCTTCTCCACCGCGTCGATTCGATCGCCGACGCCGATCTGGAATGAGCGGCCGCTGAAATCGGCCGCGAGCGTAGGCTCGGGCGCCAGGCCCACCTGAGTGATCCAGTCGCCGTCGGTCATGATGTACGCGCGATGCACGGCATTGGAAAGCTCGCGCACGTTCCCCGGCCAGTGATAGCGCTTGAGGCGATCGATCGCCGCTGGCGTGAACGCCTTGTTCGTGCCGCTGCGCTTGTTGAGATCGGCGAGAAAGTGCGCCGCGAGAAGCTCGATGTCGTCGCTGTGCTCGCGTAGTGGCGGAACGTACAGCGGAAACACCTGCAGCCGATAGAGCAGATCCTTGCGAAGCTTGCCGGCGGCAACCGCGTCGTGCGGATTGCGGTTCGATGCGGCGAGCACGCGAACGTCGATCTCGATCAGCCGATCGGAACCCACCCGGCTCACCGTCTGCGTTTCCAGCACGCGCAGAAGCTTTACCTGCAGGTCCATCGGCATCTCGGTGATCTCATCGAGAAACAGCGTTCCGCCGTGCGCGCGTTCGAAGTAGCCGCGGTGTTGCCGGTTCGCGCCGGTGAAGCTTCCCTTCTCGTGTCCGAAGAGCTCGCTTTCGATGATTTGCGGCGATATCGCGCCACAGTTCACTGCAAGAAAAGGCCGCAGGCGCCTGCGGCTCACCTCGTGAATCGTCTGCGCGACCATTTCCTTGCCGGTGCCGCTCTCGCCTGTCACGAATACCGTCGCATTCGTCGGCGCGACGCGGGC
>DATFCW010000076.1:0-7274 GCA_035252665.1 Casimicrobiaceae bacterium
TTCGTCGTCGTCAACCTGGTGGTCGACGTGCTGTACGGCCTCATCAATCCGACCATCCGCTACCGGTAGGACCTGCTCACCGCCCCAGCATGGCCACGCTCCCCGACGCCACCGCCGCCGCGATCTCGAGCGCGCCGCTGCCCGAGGCGGTGCGCACGCCGTGGTCGGAGTTCTGGCGCAAGTTCCGCCGGCAGAAGGTCGCCATGATCGCCGGCGCGTTCGTGGCGCTGTTGGTCGTGGTGGCGATCCTCGGCCCCTGGCTCGTGCCCTACGACGCGGAGAACTTCTTCGATTACGACAAGCTCAACGCGCGCCCGTCGCTGCAGCACTGGTTCGGCGTCGACGCGCTGGGCCGCGACATCTTCAGCCGCATCGTGATGGGCGCGCGCATCTCGCTGGCCGCCGGCTTCATCTCCGTGGCGGTGGGCGCCGTCGTCGGCACGCTGCTCGGCCTGATCGCCGGTTACTTCGAGGGCTGGTGGGATCGCGTCATCATGCGCATCTGCGACGTGCTGTTCGCGTTTCCCGGCATCCTGCTCGCGATCGCGATCGTCGCCATTCTCGGCGGCGGCATGGCGAACGTGATCGCCGCGGTCGCGATCTTCAGCGTGCCGACCTTCGCACGGCTCGTGCGCGGCAATACGCTGGCGCTGAAGCATCTGACCTACATCGAGGCGGCACGAAGCCTGGGCGCATCGTCGGCGACGATCGTGTTCCGCCACATTCTTCCAGGGACAATCGCGGCCGTCGTCGTGTACTTTTCGCTTCGCATCGGCACCTCGATCATCACGGCGGCGAGCTTGTCGTTCCTGGGACTTGGCGCACAGCCACCTACGCCGGAATGGGGTGCGATGTTGGACGCCGCGCGCTCGGATATGGTTACCGCGCCCCACGAGGCGATCTTTCCGGCGCTTGCAATTTTCCTGACGGTGCTCGCGTTCAATCTGCTCGGCGACGGCCTTCGTGACGCGCTCGATCCGAGGATCGAGCGGCGATGAAACGACGCGCTTCGCACAGCGACCGGTACAGCGCTTCGTAGCGTCGCACCATCCGCGAAGCGCTGAAGCGCCGCGCTGCGCGCGCTCGACACCGCGTGCGATCGAGAGATGCAGCACGCGGAACTGCCTGCGCCATTGCATGCGCGTCGCGTGCGAGGTAACCGGTAATGCCCTCGTCGACAATTTCCGGCGCGCTGCCGCGATCGAAAGCGACAACGGGCGTTCCGATGAGCATCGCCTCGATCATGACGAGACCGAACGGCTCGTCCCATCCGAGCGGGAAGAGAAGCGCGCTCGCGCCGCGAAGCAGCTCGACTTTCGCGTTTTGATCGAGCTCGCCCAGCCACTGCACTCGTCCATCCGCGCGTTCGATTCGAGGCGCGAATTGCTCGGCGAAGTAGCGATCGTAGTCGGGATCGCCCACCCAATGCGGTCCGCCGATCCGCAGTCGAACACGGGCTTCCAGCGCGGCATCGATCGCGCGGTGCGGCGCTTTTTCGGGACCGATACGGCCGAGGAACGCGCAATACCCGCCGTTGCCTGCGCCGAGCGGAAAGGCGTCCGCATCGAGTCCGTGCTCGATGACAACGAGTCGGCGCAGCTCGGGCAGCAGTGATGCCTGCCGTTTCGATATCGCGACGCACGTCGCATCCGATCGCTCGTACATCGGCACGAGCTCGGGCCTTCGGATGTCGTGCAATGTCACGACGACTGGACAGGGCCATTCGTCGTCGGGGAGAAGCGCATCGGGGCGGTTGACGTGCACGATGTCCGGCGCGACCGTGTCGACATCGTGCAGCGCGAAGCGCGCATGCGCCGCTTCGGCGGCGAAGTCGGGTGGCCATATGGGTCGCTCGACGGATGATCGCAGTCGCCCGGCGGGCTTCGAATCGCCCGTCGCATAGACGATGACGTCGTGTCCGCGCGCAACGAGCCCGCGCGCAAGCTCGGCCACGAAACGCTCGATGCCGCCATACGCGGGTGGCGGCGTCGGCGCGGCGCACGTCGAGACGAGCGCGATCCTCATGAGGTCACGCGACTCTGCGCAACCTCGTGCAACGCCGCTTCGTAGCGGCCAATGCACGCCGCCATGGAAAATCGCCGGAGCGCCTGATCGCGGATCGCGCGTCGATCGAGCGCGTGTACATCGGCGATTGCCGCAACGAGCGCGTCCTCGTCGCCGGGGTCGACGAGAAAACCTCCGATGCCCTCCCGCACGACTTCGGGAAGCGCGCCACGCCGGTACCCAACGACCGGACATCCGGCAAGTTGCGCCTCGGCGGCAACGAGTCCGAACGGCTCGTCCCATTCGATCGGCATCAGGGCCACCGCCGCGCGTGCCATGACGCGCCCAAGCGCGGCCCGCGGCATCGGCGACACGAGCGGCCCATCCGTCAGCAACGGCTCCACGTCGCGCTCGAAATAGTCATGGTCGTAAATCTCGCCTGCGACGATCGGCATCAAGCCGGCCGCCCGTGCAGCGACAATCGCGGTGGCGATTCCCTTCTCGCGCGAGATGCGCCCCGCGATCAGTGCAATGTCCTCGGTGGTGCAATCAACCGGAGGTCCGAAGTCGGGAACGCCGTTGGGAAGCGCGAGCACTTCGCGATCCAGAACGTCGCTCCACGAACGCGCGCAATGATTCGATACGGACGCGAGAACGCCATCACAATTCCGCACGATCGCCACCACATCGTCGCGCATCGGTGGCAAATGCAGCGTATGCAGCGCCGGCAAATCTTCGCAGCCGTCGATCGCCTCGCGATCGAACGCGTGCTGGCTGACGACGTCGTATGACTCGCGCCGCAATCGCGCGAAGAGCGCATCGAATGCGCGCCGCATCGCATCGGATTCGCCGCGCCGGTTCCCGCGCAACAGCACGAACCGGCGTCTTGCCGCGACCGGCACGTCCACGGTCTCGGTCACGACGCCTGGAACATCGGAACCCGCCGCCGCGTAGACGACGACATCGTGACCGCGCATCGAAAGCCCCTGCGCCAGATCGCGGCTGAAGTGCTGATTGCCGTACGGGTGCGCGTCGCCAAGCGGCGCGACGAGCGGGGCGACGATCGCTACGCGGAGCGGCGCACGCACAGTTCGAGGAATTCGCGACGAAGCGTGTCGCTTCGCTCGTACGAGCCTCGCCAGGTGCTCGACGAGGTGACCGCTTCGGTGTCGCGCACGCCACGCATCCGCGTGCAAAGATGAACCGCCTCGATGCGAACCGCCACGCCCCGCGCCATCACGATCGATTCGAGCGACGACGCGACCTCGCGCCCGATCCGCTCCTGCATCGTGAAGCGCTGGGCAAACTGGCGAACGATTCGCGTGAGCTTCGACAGTCCGATCAGTCGCTCCGAGGCCACATAGCCAAGCCATGCGTGGCCGAAGAACGGCAGCGCATGATGCTCGCACATCGCACAAAGCGGAATCGGCCCCTCGACGATCTGCGCATTCGCGCCCTCCTCGCCCGCGGGACGTTGCTCGACGAAAGTCGTAACGAGCTTGGGATCGGATGCATAACCGGAGGTCGCATCGACCCAGGCCGACAGCAGCCGGGCCGGCGTATCGCGCGTTCCTTCACCGGTGAGATCGAGACCGAGCGTCGTCAGGATTTCCGCGAGATAGCCTTCGAAGCGCGCCCGATCCGATGCCGAAAGCCCACGCGATCCGGCGGAAGGTTCAACGGCGGCAAGCAGGTTTGCACGGTGCTGCATGCGGGTGATGGAGAAAGGACGGACGCACGAGCTGTTCGCGTGCGCACACATCGAATGACATCGCGGCCGCGACGTCGTTCGAGCGATCGGATTGCGGCGCTTCAGTTATCGGATCGTTCAACAGTGCGGCCGGCGAATCGCCATCGGCGTGGCGTACCGGCGGGTCGTGGCGGAACGCCGAGCGCCTCGTACATCGGGCGAAGCACCGAGCGAACGACGGGCAGCTTGCGGCGATACCAAAGCGCCGCGGCAAACGCGAGCGCCCCGTTCAGCGCAAACGTGAACGGGACGCCCATGTAGCCGGCGATCGCACCCGCGGCAAGGTTGCCGAGAGGCGCAACCCCGAGGAATGCGAGCGTGTAGAACGCCGCGACGCGGCCGCGCAGCCGATCCTCGACGATCGTCTGCAGAATCGTATTCGTCGATGCAGCGGCGAGTATCGTTGCGCCACCGACGAGCACCAGCAATATGAGCGCGATCGGATAGATGCGCATGTACGCGAATGCCGCGAGCGATGCACCGCTCGTGGCGACCGCATAAAGGATGATGCGGCCAAGGCCGCGAACCGTCGCGCGGTGCGCGAGCCAAAGCGTGGCCACCAGCGCGCCGAGCCCTGCCGCGGAAAGGAGATAGCCGAGCGTGTGCGGGCCGCCGCCGTAGATGTCCTTGGCGTAAACGGGCATCAACGATGAATAGGGTGCGATCGTCCAGGCGAGCGCCGCAACGAGCGCCAGCAATGCGCGCACCGGCGCGAGACCGTGCGCATAGCGGACACCCTCGACGAAGCTCGCCCACCAGCCCGAGGCGACGTGTCCGCGAATATCGGATGGCCATTGCATCCGCGAAATCGCGATGATGACCGCAACGAACGAAAGCGCGTTCAATGCAAAACATGCTGCTTCGCTGGTGACGCTCAACAGCAGTCCGGCGATCGCGGGGCCGACGACGCGCGCTGTATTGACCAGCATCGAATTGAGCGCGATCGCATTGCCGAGATCGTCACGATCGGCGATGAAATGCACATACATCGATTGGCGAAGCGGCGTATCGAACGCCGTGCACGTGCCGAGCCACAGCGCGAGCACGATGAGGTGCCACGTCTGAATCCACCCGAAAGCGACGAGCACCGCGAGCACGACCGCCTGCGCGAGCATTAGCGATTGCGTCGTCAGAAGTCCCCGGCGGCGGTCGATCCGATCGGCAAGCACGCCCGCCAGATTGCTGAATAAAAGAATGCCGACGTTCGCGCAGAACGCGACGACGCCGAGCAACCAGGCCGAATTTGTCAGACGGTAGGTAAGCCAACCCATCGCCACCTGCTGGAGCCAGGTGCCGATCAGCGACAGCCCCTGTCCGGTAAAGAACAGCCGGAAGTTGCGATGCGCGAGCGCGCGAAAGGTGCGTGGAAGCCGTCGTTTCATCTCGATCGCGGGTGCATCTTCGGTACGCCTGCGAAAAAATTTGCAAACCGGCACGCCGCATCGCGGAGCTTAAGCCATTGCCGTCAGCCGCGCTGTCGAGGAACTGATCTTTCGGTTGCCCTGTCGAATTTTCGCAATCGCGGAAAGCCCATGCCGAATCAACAACATGAGGAAATCAGGCACGAGGCGGGACATCGCCGCATCGTTCAACATGGGCGTTCTTCGACGACGTCGAGCATCGCGCAAGCGCTCGTCATCAAGAACGACGAAATGTTCTTCTTGTGCGAGACGAATGGCGACGTGTGCTTCGACGCATCGAACGGCCTCGGTCTCTACTATCACGACTGCCGCTATCTGAACGGCTATGAGCTGCGGATCGCCGATGCGCCGACCGATCGCCTGGCATCGATCGCGGCGGAGGGTTCGTCGGCCACGCTCGTCCTGACGAACCGCGACCTGAAGACTGCCGGCGAGGACCTGCTGGAAAAGGAAAGCGTCGGCATCCGATGGGAGCGTACGCTCGACGCAGCGGAATGCGCGCTGCACGACACCATCGCGTTCGAGAATTTCCGCGTCAAAGCGATCCGCCTGCCCGTCACGATCCGTCTTCGCAGCCGATTCGAGCCGCTGTTCGTAGTACGCGGCGCGCCGCAAAAGAAACGCGGCAAGCTCGAAGCACCGCGATGGGACCGAGAAACGCTTCGTTTCGCATACGAGGGCGCCGACAACGTGCGCCGCTCGCTGTCCGTGGTGTTCGAGCCGAACCCGCACCATGCGGACGATTCGACCGCGTCGTTCGATCTCTCCATCGAGCCGCACACGAGCGCCACGATTCGCGTGTCGCTGCGCGTCGAGGAATCACCTGTGCGCCAGGCACGGCCCGCACGGCCGCACAAGGCGCCTGCGCGAGACGAGCACATCCAGCATGCGCGGCAGGCGCAGGACAAGGCGGCCGACGCGTGGGTTGCGAACGCCACGCAGTTGCACTCCGACAGTCGACGCCTCAATCGCGTCGTCGCCCGGTCCTTGCGCGATTTGCATCTGCTCCGAACCACGCTTCGCGGCAGTCGGTACTTCGCGGCCGGCGTGCCGTGGTACGTGACGCTGTTCGGACGCGATGCGATCATCGCGTCGCTCGAAACGCTCGTGTTCCTGCCCGATCGTGCCGAAGACACGCTGCGCCTCCTCGCATCGTTCCAGGGAACGCACGATGATGCGTGGCGCGACGAGGAGCCGGGAAAGATCATGCACGAATTGCGCGTCGGGGAAATGGCGCACCTCGACGAGATACCGCAAACGCCGTACTACGGCACGGTCGATGCGACGCCGCTGTTTCTCGTCCTGCTCGCGCAGCATGCGCAGTGGACCGGGCGGCTCGATCTCTTCGAAGAGCTCGAAGCGCACGTGCAAGCGGCACTCGGTTGGATCGATCGCGCGATTGCGCGCAGCGGAAACGGCTACCTCGCGTACGCGACCAAGTCAAAGAGCGGCCTAGCGAATCAGGGATGGAAGGATTCGGGCGACGCGATCATGAATCGCGACGGCAGTCTTGCGACGCCGCCGATCGCGCTGGTCGAGGTTCAGGGCTACGTCTACATGGCGAAACGGGGCATCGGCGAGCTTTATCGCCGAGCTGGCGATAAGGCAACGGGCGATCGGCTCACGAAAGAAGGCGAAGCGCTGCGCGAGCGTTTCGAGCATGACTTCTGGTGCGACGATCTTGGAACGTACGCGCTTGCGCTGCAAAAGGACAATCGACGCGCAGCGGTCGTCTCGTCCAATGCCGGACAGGCGCTCTGGACGGGCATCGCCACCGGGGATCGCGCGCTGAAGACAGCCGATCGCCTGATGCAGCACGACATGTTCAGCGGCTGGGGCATACGTACGCTGTCGTCGGGCGAGCGACGCTTCAATCCCGTTGGCTATCACGTCGGCACCGTCTGGCCGCACGACAATGCGATCGCGGCGGCCGGCTTTCGTCGCTGTGGCCGCCTCGACCACCTGACGCGGGTATTGAGCGGAATGGTCGACGCCGCCGCGGAGTTCGAACACGACCGGCTGCCGGAAGTGTTCGCCGGATTCGCGCGCGACGCGTTTGCCGTTCCCGTTCACTATCCCGTGGCGTGCCACCCGCAAGC
>DATFCW010000077.1:0-6504 GCA_035252665.1 Casimicrobiaceae bacterium
CGATCCAGGTGAGGAAGCTGCCTCGAGTGCAGGCGGTAGAGATCGGCACGCGGCTGCTCGCGAAAGTCGGCTTGTCGGACAAGGTCAACGAGCGTCCCACGCGCCTTTCGGGCGGCCAGAAGCAGCGCGTGGCCATCGCGCGGGCGCTCGCGATGCGGCCGAAGCTGATTCTCTTCGACGAGCCCACATCGGCGCTCGATCCCGAGCTGATCGGCGAGGTCCTCGATGTCATGAACGATCTCGCGCACGAAGGCATGACGATGATCATCGTCACGCACGAGATCGGCTTCGCGCGTGCAGCCGGCACGCGTGTCGTCTTCATGGATCAGGGCGTCGTCGTCGAGGACGGGACGCCACGCGAAGTCTTCGACAAACCCAGGCAGGAGCGCACACAGCGGTTCCTGCGCAGCATGTTGCGCTACGCCCCGTAGTTCCGGAAAGGAGCCAACGAATGACGATGATCGCCAACCCGATTCCCTGGCCGAACGGCGCGCGCTGCGCCGTCGCGATGACCTGGGACATGGACGCCGACAGCGGCTTCAACTGGTACAACCGCGACACGGCCGACAATCTCGTCGCGACGCAATCGTATACGCGCTACGATCCGTTGATTGCGATCCCGCGTCTCGTTTCGCAATTCGCAAAGATCGGCATGAAGCAGACGTTCTTCGTTCCGGGCTGGGTCATCGAGAAATATCCGGCGCAGATCGAGCTCCTGCTCGCGAACGGTCACGAGATCGGTTTGCACGGCTACCTGCACGAGCGATCGAACGAGCTCAGTCAGGAAGACGAGCGCTACTGGCTCGGCCGCGGCATCGACGCGTACGTCAGGCGCGTCGGAAAACGCCCGCGCGGCTGGCGGGCGCCGAGCTTCGCGTTCTCGAAGTTCTCGCTCGGGTATCTGCTCGACACCGGCTTCGAATACGACTCGTCGTTGATGGGCGACGACATCCCGTACGCGGTGTCGGACGGCACGCGGTCGCTGCTCGAATTCCCGATCGACTGGACGCTCGACGATTTTCCGCACTACGCGCACAACCGCGACTTCCGCTTCATGATGCCGATCTCATCGCCCACGAGAGCGATGGAAGTGTTCCGATCCGAGTTCGACGCGGCATGGGAGAACGGCGCGCTCTGGATCTCGATCTGGCATCCGTTCCTCTCCGGCCGGCTCGCGCGTTTCACGGCGGTGCTTCAGTTGCTCGAGTACATGAAATCGAAGGGCGGCGTCTGGTTCGCGCGCCTCGAGGATGTCTGCGATCACGTTGCGCGCGTGACGAAGGAGAAGCGGTGGCAGCCTCGTACCGAGACGCTGCCGCTTTATCCAAGCCCGTTGCCCGAGTTCTCGAAGGCCGCGGATTGACGCGGCGCTTCACCGACCGATCCTGTCGACAAGGACGAGCGATGGCGCTTCATTTCACGCGCGAGGAATTGGCGGCACGGCAAAAACGAGCCTGCGAAGAAATCGCAGCGGCGGGACTCGAGGGCTTGCTCGTATTCCGCCAAGAGAGCATGTATTACCTGACCGGCTACGACACGAGTGGGTACAGCATGTTTCAAGGCATGTACCTCGGCGCCGATGGCGCGCTCGCGCTCCTGACGCGCTCGGCCGATCAGCGCCAGTCGCGCTTGACCTCCGTCATCGAGGACATTCGCATCTGGACCGACCGGGCAGGCGCCAATCCCGCCCAGCAGCTACGCGACATGCTCGAAAGCTACGGCTGCCGCGGCAAGCGGATCGGCGTCGAATACCACGCGTACGGCTTAACTGCGCAACGCGGCAAGATGGTCGACGCGGCGTTCGACGGGTTTTGCACGCTGGTCGATGCGTCGGACATCGTTCGGTTGCTTCGCCTCGTCAAGAGTCCCGCGGAGATCGCGTACTTTCGCGAGGCCGGGCGCCTCACCGATCAGGCGCTTGCTGTATCGCGACGCCTAACCGTGGCGGGCGCGAACGTCGGCGCGATCTACGGCGAAATGATGAAGACCATCATGGCGGGCGACGGCGATCCCAGCGCGAGTCGATGGCCGATGGGCGCCGGCGAAGACGCGCTCTTCGTACGCTATCACACCGGCCATGGCAATGTCGGCGCACAGGATCAGGTGACGTTCGAGATCGCCGGCGCATACCGGCACTACCACACGGCGCTGATGTACGCGATCCTCACCGGCAACACCGATCCTCGTCATCGCGCGATGTTCGGGGCATGCGTGGAGGCGCTCGAAGCGTGCGAAGAGAGGTTGCGGCCCGGCAACACCGTGGGCGATGTGTTCGAAACGCATGCGCGCGTGCTGCGAGCCGCGGGCTACGAAGGGAAGTTTCTCGCCGCGTGCGGCTACACGATGGGCGCGTGCTATCCGCCGACGTGGATGGATTTTCCGATGATCTTCGCGGGCGAGCCGACAGAGCTTGCGCCGAACATGGTGTTCTTCGTCCATATGATTCTTCTCGACAGCGACACGGGATTCTCCATGTCGCTCGGCGAGACGTCGCTGATCACGAAAGATGGTTCCGAACGACTCACGCGGGCGCCGCGCGAGTTGATCGTAAATTGAGACTTTTGCCGCGGAAGTTTGCGATATGACGGCACCGGACGTACCGATCGACGTCGATCCCATCACCGGCGTCTGGACGACCGGCGGGCTGCCGATGATCTATCTGCCGCGGCACTTCTTCATCAACTATCACCGCAGGATGGAGGAAGCCCTCGGCGAAAAGCGCTATCGCGAGGCAGCATGGAAAATGGGTTACGACTCGGCGTGGCAATGGTGCGAGCGCGAATCGGCGACGCATGGGCTTCGCGGATTGGCGGTCTTCCATCATTACTTGAAGCGCCTTTCGCAGCGCGGCTGGGGACAATTTCGCGTCGAGCGCATCGACGAAGCGACCGGTCACGCATCGATCGGGCTCGCGAACTCGATCTTCGTTCTCGCCGATCAAGTACGCTGCACAGGCAAGCGCTGCTACGTCTTCGCAAGCTGGTTTTGTGGCGCGCTCGAATGGGCGGCGCGAGACGACGGCGCTTCGTGGAACCTCGGATGCGAGGAGGTCGCGTGCGCAGGCGAGCCGTCGCACGACGCATGCACCTTCGAAGCGCGTGCGTCGGGATAGCCGTCGTTGGACGCTGAACCGGGCGCTGCCGCCGTCTATCATCCGGTACCATGCCCGCCGACTCGAAACTCCCGTACACTGTGAAGCGTTCCGTCCATGCCGCGGCGGTGCATGCACGACGCCGGCGAGAACCGGAGACCAAGCCATGAAAGCAAGGATGTCGCGAATGCTCGCTACGGCGGCGATCGTCGCATCGATGGGCGTCGCCGGTATCTCGCTAGCAGACGCGCACAGTGGAGGCTGGCACGGTGGGGGCTGGCACGGGAGCGTCGGCATCTACGTCGGACCCGGTTGGGGTTGGTACGGATATCCGTATTACGCGGGCTACCCTTACTATCCCTATCCGTACGCGTACTCTTATCCCTACCCGGCATATGTGCCAAGCGTCAGCGTTCCGTACGTCGAAGCGCCGCCGGCCAGCGCTCCGGAGACTTACTGGTATTACTGCAAGTCGCCAGCCGGTTATTACCCCTATGTCAGGAACTGCCCGGCAGGTTGGATGAAAGTCCGCCCGCAGGATGTTCCTGGCGCATCTTCGAGCGGAAAGCAATGATCTTGAAACGAAGCGCAATTGCAATGTCCGTCAGTGCGCTGGTGCTGGCGGGCTGCGTCGTGATGCCGACGGCGCCCATGGTTACGGCGCTACCCGGTACAGGAAAGCCGTTCGACCAGTTTCGTATCGATGACGCGAACTGCCGCAACTTCGCTTACTCGAGCGTTGCCGGTCCGTCGCAGGCCGCGTCGAACACTGCGGCAGCCAATGCGGCCGCGGGCACCGCCATCGGGGCGGCAGCGGGTGCGCTGATCGGCGCCGCGTCGGGCAATGCCGGTACCGGCGCAGCGATCGGGGCAGGGACGGGCCTGCTATTTGGCAGTGCTGCGGGCGCGAACGCGCTCGGGTATTCGTATTACGACTTGCAGCGGCAATACGATTCCGCATACATCCAATGCATGTATGCGAACGGCAATCGGGTTCCGGCGCGCTTCTACGGTTCGCCAGGCGGATATTCGATGCGAACTTACGCCGCGCCGGCGGCGCCATCCGACGTTCCGCCCGATTACGCGCCTTCGCCTCCGCCAGGCAGCATTCCACCGCCCGGCACGCCGCCGCCGCGAATGTAAGTCGTGCTTGCCAAGCCTCACAGTCTATTTGGACTCCAGCGCGACATAGCATGTGCGGCCTGCCAGTTGCCGCACGATGGCCTGCGCAGCGCACGAATGCATTCGCATCACGGCCGCCCGAGGTAGAGATAAGCGCTGCGGTTGCCGTCGGCCGCCCATCCGTATCCGAAATAGAGCGGCCCGAGCATCGTATCGACGGCGAGAAACGCTGAAACCGACTTGAGAACGCCCGTCGGGCTGCCCGGAACCAATGGTCGTTCCATCCGACCGGCCTCCAGCGATCCTCCGACATACAGACCATCGATGAACGGCGCATCGAGCAATTTGTAGGAATAAACAGCGCGTCCGAAGACAAGCCGCTGCCCGACGAGCGCGCCATTCGGATATCCCGATTGCTGCAGAAAGCCGCCCCATTGGAACATGTCGTAGCTCGGCAATGGCTGGTTTCCGAGCGTGCCTTTGACCGATGTCGCGCGGAAGATCCCCGCGCGAGCGATGATCGCTCGCCGGTAACAATCACCGCCGTCAGCGCTTGGGGACAGCCTCAGGACGAGATAAGGTCACTCGAGGCGCGCATCGATCCTCATCGTACGACGCCTCTCGATCCGGCGGCCATCCCCTGGATGATTGGGTCAATGGTGTAGCAAGCGAGCGCGGTTTCGCCACTGCGCGCGTCTGGCAACGCCATCCGGACACATTCGAGAATCCTTTCGAACCGATCGAAATCGCGCGCTTCTTGCACGAAGAAGGCGAACGCGGAACCGGCGAGCTGCTCGACCACTATCGAGCGCGGCAACGCGGTGTAGACCCATTTGTACCTACCGCGCGCGCAAGAGGCTTGCTGAGGATGGTATGTCCGGAACCTTATCTTCTTGCTTTGCTGGTCGGGGTGAGTGGATTCGAACCACCGGCCTCTACGTCCCGAACGTAGCGCTCTACCAGGCTAAGCTACACCCCGATTTCGACGGCGGATTTTCGCGTGCGCTCGGGATTTTTCTAGTAACTGCGTCGCGCAGCGAAGGTCGACAATTGTAGCAGACCAGTTGCTGCGGGCGAAGGCGGCAGCACGTCGAGACACGCCGCCGCAGCTTCCGATTCCGTGCGTGCGCGATCGCGCGCATACGAAAGTGCGTCGGTGCGATGCAACGCTGCGAGCACCGGCGCGAAATCCGTGAGTCCGCCACCTTCGATGGCGTGACGAATCAATGCTGCTTCCCCGGCGGTTCCGATGGCGAGCGCGCGTATCAGCGGCAGCGTCATCTTGCCTTCGGCGAGATCGTCGCCGAGGTTCTTGCCAATTGCCGTCGCGTCGCCCGAGTAGTCGAGCACGTCGTCCATGATCTGGAACGCGATGCCGAGATGCGTGCCGTAGCGGGCAAGCGCGTCCTCGGCCGCGGCGCTCGCATTGCCAAGAACCGCGCCGAGCCGGCCCGCGGCTTCGAAGAGTTTGGCGGTCTTGCGCTCGATCACCGCGAAATACGCGCCTTCGTCGAGCGCCGCGTTGCCCGCGTGCATCAACTGCAGCACTTCTCCCTCGGCGATCAGGTTCGTCGCGTCGGCGATGATCGACAAGACGCGCATGTGGTTGACCCCCACCATCAACTGGAACGTGCGCGAATAGAGGAAGTCGCCGACGAGCACCGACGCGGGATTGCCGAACTGCGCGTTGGCCGTGGCGTGGCCGCGGCGCAACTGCGATTCGTCGACGACGTCGTCGTGCAGAAGCGTCGCCGTATGGATCATCTCGATGGCGGCGGCGAGCACGTGGTGATCGCGTCCCGCGTAGCCGCATCCGCGCGCGGCGAGGAGCAACAACGCGGGCCGCAGGCGCTTGCCACCGCCGGCGATGATGTAGCTCGCGACCTCGCGAATCAGCACGACGTTCGAGCGCAGGCTCTCGCGCAGGACGGCGTCGACGGCGGCCATGTCGTCGCCGATCACGGGGTTCAGGAATTCGAGGGTCACGGGCGGGCGACGCCGTCAACGTCTGCAGGTCGCGGGACTCGGCAAGGAGACGTCGCGCCCCGTCCGGCGGGAGCGTAATTCTACCGGAGTCCGCTTCACGTCTCGTCGTGCGATCGGGCGCAATTGGCCACGTGATGCACGCGATGGCATCCGCGGCCCGAAAACGCTATAATTCAAAGCTTTCCTTTTTCGGGCGCTTACGCCCGCTATGCCCGCCGCGGTGCACTTGCTCATCGGCACCGCGAAAAAAGGGCCGATGCACGGTAAACATCGCGGCGGAGCGTCGGCTTCCACCGCCCATTCGG